>JAYUUO010000079.1:0-4939 GCA_043754515.1 Armatimonadota bacterium | reverse complement strand
CGCTTGTACGTTGGCATTTGTGCTTGGCCTTATACATCTCGAGCAAAAGTCAAAGGAATCAGAAGCGGGCACCCATCCCCGATAAATTACTTCGAGTGAGGAGGGATGCGACGGCCACGGGATGGGTGGACGGACGGCTTCGTCGCGTTACGCGATGCTGACCCCGCGAGATACCGCCCGATCGTGGGATGCGAGAAGCCGCCACTTCAGGAAATGTCCGCGCTCAGTATCCGCCCCAGCACGTCGTGGATGACCCGGAGCGGGGCACCCGCCGCGTCTATACGGTCTATAATGCCCGCCGGGTAGAAGTCGAGTACCGGCTCCGTTTCCTGCTCGTAGACACGCCACCGACGCCGGATTACTTCCTCCGACGCGTCGTCGAAGCGGTTCTCCTTCAAGGCGCGGCGTTGCAACCGCTCGATCATCATCGCCTCGTCAGAGCAGACCAGGTATAGCACCCGCCGCACGTCAATGTAATGCGACATGATCCGCGCCTGCTCGACGTTACGCGGAATGCCGTCGAGCACCAGCGTGTCGCGGCTGGGGCGGAACGTGTGCGCACCGACCATGGCGTCCAGGTTGACCTTCCAGAGGGCGATGGTCGAATCGTCGGGCACGAGGAGGCCCTTAGATGAGTACTCGATGAACGTCTTACCGAGCGAGGTTGACAGGTCCATGTTCCGAAAAACATCTCCGCACGCCATATGGACGAAGCCGGGGATTACGCCCAGCGACTTCCCGACCGTGCCTTTGCCCGCGCCGGGCGCGCCGAATAAAAGCACGGTGCTGTACTTCGCTCCTGCCTCTGGCTGTTCACCCGCCACGCGCGGCATCTTCATTGTCTGCTCCCTGTTCTTCCTATTCGCGGCTCGCACTTTGGCGGGCGGGTGCCTGCTGTGCGAGATCCAGCCCGAGTACCACTGTCACGTCGGCGGGGTGCGCGCCTGTATCCTCCGTGGACGCCGCTTCTTGTGTGACCGGTTGTGTATCCTTCACTACCTCGGTGATGCCGGTAAGACGGGCGATACTGCGTGCCTGTGTTTCAAAGGTCGCCTTGTGGTAAGTGATGCGTGATTTGGGCGACTGCGCGGGCGTGTCCGACCCCGATGCCCGCGTCACCGACCCGTCGGCGTGCGCGTCGAAGCCGTTCTGTTTGAGCGACTCGGCGACGCGCCGGGCGGCCCCTTTTATCTCCGTCGCGTTCTGGACCGACACTACCGTGAGGGCGTTCGCCGCGCTCGCATCGCCGCGCAGTATCCAGTCCACCATATGCTTCATCTTCGTCGTGTCCGGCTTGAATACGTACATCGCGCCCTCGCGCCCGTCCTCGCCCATCAGCGTCGCCGACGTTATCTTCTCCGGCTCCGCCTGCCGGAAGATGGTCGCTAGTGCCACGATCTGGTTCCGCGATAAGTTCGTCTCGATCTGATCGAAGGCGACATTAAGAACCTGATCCGCCTGCATCAGCACCGCCGGGTTTTTTGCCCGCGTTGCCATTGCCCGGATCAGGTTCTGTTGCCGCGCCATACGGCGGCTATCGCCCTCTTCCTTGGAGTGGGGAAGACCCGGATTCGACTTGCGGAAGCGCGTGTAGCCGATCGCCTGATCGCCATTGATCGTGTACGTTCCGGCGGGCATGTCAATGTGCAAGCCGCCCCAGTGGTCGTCATACTTCATAATGTCTAGCGCGGTCACTTCCACGCCGCCGATCTTGTCCACGAGTGCCTTCACCCCGTCCGGCTTGAGCGCGATGTAATAGTCGGGGCGCAACCCGATCAGCTTGCCGACCGTGTCTATCGCCATGGGCGCGCCCCCTTGCGCATATGCGGCATTAATCTTACCGTGCCGCGCCGGGATGTAGGTGTCGCGGGGGATAGAGAGCGCGGAGATGGTCTTATTTTGTAGGTCGAGCGAGAACACCATCAGCGTGTCGGAGCGGGAGCCTTTCGTGTACAGGATGTCCTTGTTGGTGTGGTTGTAATCCTTGCCGATCAGCAGAACATTGATGCGCTGAGTGTTCGCCGGGAACTGCTCAAGCGGGTGGTTGATACCAATCCAGGTCTTGGCGAATCCCTGCTTCCCGCCGACACTGTTGCCTATCTGCAATAGTTTTCCCGCCGCAAGCGCGACGACGCCCAGCACCCCAGCAACTAACCCTATCCCGACCAATCGTTTCATGCTTCTGCTACTTCCTTTGCCGGTAGTCGGAACAACGCGACGATTCCCGCCGCCGTTCCCTGGTAGGGGCTTTCGCGGCGGTTTGCGCCTGAGCGGAACAGTCACCGTGGCGGGATCGCGCCAGGGCATGGCGGTCGGCTCTTCACTCGCGCCCGGCGAGTTTCGGGCGGGACGCCGCGCGGCTTGGGCGGACGAGTCCGACCCGGTCGTTGTTGTTTCGTCTTGACTACCGTTGTAATCGTACTGTGAAGGCACTATAGATGGTTCCCGTTTCGCTGATAGTCTGCAATATTCGTGCCGGTTGTGTCACTTACCGCCCCAGAAGATGAGTTCCTGGTTGATCTGGCTGATACATGCTATCCCGCAGTATACAACTATGTGGGCAAGTTCGGCAAAAACGGTACAATGGCGCGTATGTTGCCCCGACGAATAACGGCGATACCCGGCCCGAAGTCGCTCGCGCTCGCGGACGAACTGCGCGGTTGCGAGAACCCAAACATTACGTTCCTCGATCCCCTGCGTCGCTTCCCGGTATTCTGGGAGGGCGCGGAGGGTTGCCTGGTTACCGACGCCGACGGTAACTCCTACCTCGATCTCACGGCGGCGTTCGGCGTCGCCGCCGTGGGGCATGGCAACCCGCGCGTGGTCGAGGCGATTCAGCACCAGGCGGGGACCCTTATCCACGGCATGGGTGATGTTCACCCGTCCGGAGTCAAGGTGAGGCTCGCGCGAAAAATCGCGGAGCATACGCCGGGTGATCTGGGCTTTGTCATCTTCGGCTTGAACGGCGGCGACGCGGTGGAGGCGGCCCTCAAATCGGCGCGGCGATTTACCGGCAAGCCGGGCGTTCTCGCGTTCCGCTCCGGCTACCACGGTCTGACGATGGGCGCGCTCGCGGTGACTGAGCGCGCCAACTTCCGCGACCCGTTCTCGGGGCAGGTGCCGACATTCGGACGGTTCGTCCCGTACTGCGAGCCGCGCGAGTGCCCCCTGCATTGCGGCGCGGTTTGCACAAAAGCATGTCTATTGCTCGTGGAGTCGGTAGTTCGCGATCATGGCGAGACGCTGGGCGCGGTGATCGTGGAACCGCTACAAGGGCGCGGCGGTATTATCGAACCGCCCCCCGATTGGCTCGCGGGCCTGCGCGAACTGTGTGACCGCTTCGGGATACTCCTGATCGCGGACGAGATATTCACCGGCTGGGGGCGAACGGGCGACTGGTGGGCGTGCGACGCGGACGGCGTGATTCCCGACATCCTTTGCATGGGCAAGGCGATGGGCGGCGGCATCCCAATATCCGCCTGTGCGATGCGCCCGGAAGTCGCGGATGCGTGGGGGACGTCCACCGGCGAGGCACTGCACACCTCGACGTTCCTCGGGCACCCGCTCGCCTGCGCCGCGTCGCTCGCCGCGATAGGGGAGATCGAGCGGATGGATCTTCCGGCACGGGCGAAAACGGTAGGCGCATACTTCAAGGCACAATTAACTGAACTCGCCGAACGGTTCCCCGTGCATATCGCCAAGGTGCGCTGGCGCGGCTTGATGCTGGGTTTACGTTTGCGTAAGCGCGAAACCGCGCTAGCACTGGTCTATGATCTGTTGCAACGTGGCTTGATCGTGCTACCTGCGGGACCCGGCGACGTATTGGAGTTCGTGCCGCCGCTCGTGATCGAGACTGCGCAGATTGACTTCGCCGTCGAGCAGATCGCCGCCGCGCTCGCCACCGCCCAGAATGCGTAGCCCCGCGCTCTTCCTGCAATTCTATCCCTCTGGATGCGTACCTATCAGGCCACGGCAAACTCGCCGCGCTCACGCCGCGTTTGGTGCTGATACGCGAGAACGATCCGCTCTTTCGGAATGCCTCCCGCCAGAAGATCGTTAGCCACTCCATGTTCCGTGCCGTCGCGATGAATCCACAGTTTGCCGTTCCGCGCTTCAATGTGAATCCACGCGAAATGATTGCGCTTGTAGCCGTCCCAACCCTCGCGTAGAAGCACGAATTGTCCATTGTCGCGGTCGAACGAGAACACGGTGCGGTTTCGCTCGGTCGGATACATCCGTGCCGCCGCCCGCAAAACCTCTTCCACAACGGTGTCGTCCTGGATCACGGAAGCCATATGGTTATCCTTTCGTCTGACAAGTCATATCCGACAATTTGAAGCGTGCCGTTTTGGATCAGCAACGCGCCCAAATCTTCCCGAAAAAATGTGTTTGCAACATCGCTCGGAACCGCGAGTAAAAGCCGTCGCTCCGGTTCCACAAGCGCGAGAACACTTTTGTAAACCACATATTGTCCGGTTGCGTTGTGCAGGTTCGCCACATCCGACACGCCAGCGAACGTCTTGATCTCGACCGCGATTTTCTCCGCGCCGCGCTCCGCCGCGATGAGTCGCTCCGCGCCGAGGTCAATGTGCAGGTCACGCTTGTCATACTCAATAGTGCGTGATGGTCCAGCCGTCCTTCGTGAGGGCATTTCTGACGATCTGGTGGTCTCTGTCGAGCGCAGGCATACCACAATTATACATCACGCGGAACGCTTGCCGGTGTCCTGACTCCGCTCGCCGCGCAAGTGGTTCGGCGTAGGGCGTGGACACCGGTCAGACCTCGGTATCCAGCATCGCTGGAACTGTTATCTCCTTGATCACGGCGCGCCGCGACGTTTCTATAACGCACCGGACGATGCCGCCCATGTCGGAGAAGGGGATGCCCTCCCCGACGAGAACACCTTGTCTGTTATGTACCGCGTCGCCTATGGTGCCGG
>JAYUUO010000078.1:0-4966 GCA_043754515.1 Armatimonadota bacterium | reverse complement strand
CACAAGGCGAGCGGGGGTGCCTACCGGTTCGGGCGTGGCATCCTCCTGCTCGCGCTCGCCATCAATCTAGCCGGCACGCTCGCGCGGGTACTAACCGGGCCATTTGCGGCGTGTTGCCCGCGCGGCATGGGAACAGTGCTGATGAGCGTGTACGAAATCGCCCGGGTCGTCGCGCTCGACACAGCCGGGATATGGCTGGTCATCGGGCTACTCTGGGCGTACGGCGACACGCACGAGGGCGAGATTCTGCGCAAACCCTTACTTGAAGCCGGGGGGCTAATGGGGTTCCGATACACCCTGCTCGCCCTGATGGTTCTCCTCGGCGAGATGTTCTTTCGCTTTTAGGCACGGTACAATAGCGGTCAAGTAGAAGGTACCTTTTCCCGCATCATGCCGTCCGGTCCGCAAATCACGCGCTCATATTACGACATACTCGGCGTGAGCCGCGCCGCGTCCGCGAGCGAGATCAAAACGGCATACCGACAACTCGCCCGGACGCTCCACCCCGACGTCAACCCCGGCGACCCCCACGCCTCCGCGACGTTCGCCGACGTCAACAACGCCTACAAAGTGCTCTCCGACGCCCTCGCCCGCTCCAACTACGACGCCGAGGAGTCGCTAAAAGAACGCCGCGTCGAGGCGGCACGGGCGCGGGCGGGCGGGGCGTCCTCGGCGACCTTTTCGACGCAGGGCACGCGCCCCGCGTCCCCCTCCGCGTCCCCCGCGCCGCAGACGACCGGCGACGAGGCGGCACGCATCATCACCAACGCCCGCGCCGCGCTGTCGCGTATGCGCTTCGTCGAGGCGCGGGAGCTTGCCCAGCGTTCGCTCCGGGTGAAGCGGACCGCCGAAGGCTACGAGGTGCTCGGCGACGTTTACCGGATGCAGGGACGCACCGAGGAGGCGATCAACATGTACACCATGTCGCTCCAACTCAACCCGCGTAACTCGGCGATGATGGACCGGTTGCAACGGCTGGCGCGGGGCGGCACCGCTACCAGTCGGCAACCCGAGGCGCAACCGGAGCCGACGCGACGTCCCGTGCCAACACCCAACGCGACACCGGCAGGCCCCGCGGTCTACCCGACGTATACCCCACGTGCCGGATCGGTCGGCGCGATGATCCTGCCCGAAAAGCGTCCCCTGCTCAAAGCGTTCGCCGTGATCTTCGGCTACGGCTCGGCGTTCTTCGTGCTATTCACGCTCTCGCTTTTCGGGCGGGATGCGCCGATCGGGGAGGGACCGATACCAATCGCGGCGATCTCCCACTGGTCGGGCGGGCTACTCGCCGCGCTACTCGGCTCCGGGGTTCTGATCGGCTGGACGATGGCGGTCACCGGCGCGGTGCGCCGATTGGAAGACGAACTGGTCTTTTCGCGGGCGCAATCTGGCTTCCTTCCGCCGATGGGCGCGGTGCTTCTCGTGCTGTCCGCCGTTTCGTTCTGGGCCGCGGCTTTAGTTCACCTGCTCCTTTCCGCGCTACAGGAGGCGCGGGTCACGGGCGTCCTGCGGGTGTTCGGCGCGGTAGTGCTGGTAGTGCTACTCGCCGGAACGCTGTACGCCGACATCGGTCGGGGCCAGGTATTCCTGTGGGGCGGCAACGTAGTCTTTCTGTCGCTGGTTTTCGGCTGGTTTATCGGGGATTTATTCCGGGCCGACTGATGGGTAAGATACTAGTACATCACACACAGATCGGGTCGCCTACGACCCGACTCGAAACGACCGGGACGATGGTTCCCGGCTAGCAAGGCACATTTCAAATGCGACGTTTTACGAATATCGCTTCCACTCTGCCCGTCGCGGCGGCAGTTCTAGTCATCGGTACCGGGGTGTTCGCGCTCTCCTGCGCTTCGGGCAAGGAGACGCCGAACTCGGTCGCGACCGTTGTCTCCGCGGTCGCAGCCGGGGCGACGAACGCCGGCAAGGTGCTGACTGGCTCCGACGCGCTCGGCGACTGGAGTACGGATGCGCCCGGCGTCAAGCGTGCAATAACGGTCCCCGAGTTGCCCCAGCCGTATAACACCGGTTCGGCGAACAACGGGCCGAAATGGGCGGCGCGTCCGGCGGGCGCGATGCCCAAAGTGCCCGCCGGGTTCACCGTGAGCGAGTATGCTCAAGGGCTGGACAACCCGCGCTATGTCCGCGTCGCCCCGAACGGCGACACGTTTATCGTGGAGTCCGGGCCGGGGCGCATCAAGGTGCTACGTGACCCGGACGGCACCGGCAAGGCGACCACGACATCGGTTTTCGCGTCGGGTCTGCGCCGCCCGTTCGGGATCGCCTTCTACCCTGCGAACAGCGCGAACCCTCAGTACGTTTACGTGGCGAACACCGACTCGGTGGTGCGCTTCCCGTACAAGAACGGCGACACGAAAGCCACGGGGAACGCCGAAACGCTGGTTGACAACATCCCGTCCGGCCGAGAGCAAGTCGGCGGCGGCGGGCACTGGACGCGCGACATCGCGTTCAGCAAGAACAACAAGCGGATGTTCGTGTCCGTCGGGTCGCGCTCCAACGTTTCCGACGACGCCTCCGAAACGCGCCGTGCCCGCATCCTCGCGTTCACCCCGGACGGCAAGAACGAGACGACCTACGCGAGCGGCATTCGCAACCCGGTCGGGATAGCCATCGAGCCGCGCACGGGCACGCTCTGGACGTCAGTGAACGAGCGGGATGAACTCGGCGACGACCTGGTGCCCGATTACGTGACGTCGGTCAAGGAGGGCGGCTTCTACGGCTGGCCCTGGTATTACCTCGGGGGGCATCAGGACCCGCGACACGCCGGGAAGATGCCGGAGTTGAAGGACAAGGTGATCGTGCCCGACGTGCTCGTGCAGTCGCACTCCGCGTCGCTCGCGCTGACTTTTTATGACGGCAAGCAGTTCCCCAAAGACTACACCGGGGACATTTTCGCCGCCGAACACGGCTCGTGGAACCGCGCCAAGCGCACCGGCTACAAAGTGATCCGCATCCCGGTCAAGAACGGTAAGGCGGTCGGCTACTACGAGGACTTCCTGACCGGCTTCGTGAACGACGACGGAAACGTCTGGGGCCGCCCGGTCGGCGTCGCGGTGGCGAAGGACGGGGCATTATTGGTGACCGATGACCAGAGCGGGACGGTGTGGCGCGTGGCATACACGAAGTGACGTACGCGCGATTTCTGCTCCTGTTTCTGTGCGTGCCGACCGCCGCGTTGCTACTGGCGCAACGCGGGCGGTTGGCGCGGCACCAGTGGACCGCGCTCGGTCTCGTGAACCTGCTCGCCTTCGTCTACACGACGCCGTGGGACAACTTCGCCGCCTACAAACGGCTCTGGACATTCGCGCCCGCGTTCGTGTGGGGCAGGCCACTCTGGTTCGGTTACCTCCCCCTGGAGGAGTACCTGTTCTACTTCGCCGAGGCGGTGTTCGTTTGCGTCATGATGGTGCTGCTCGCGCGGGTGAAATGGCTGAGGGAACCCGATGCCGTTCGGTAAGTACTCCTACCTGCTAATTCTGCTCGGCTGGGCACTCCCGGTACTCGCCGTGCAGTGGGCGGTCGCGGGGCGGGCACTGTGGCGGGCGCGGCGTCTGATCCTGGCGACGTTTCTGATCTGCGGCACCTACCTGTCTCTCGCGGATCACTTCGCCATCGCGCGTGGCATCTGGCAGATTCAGGAAGCGGGCATCATCGGGTGGCGGTTCCAGGGGCACTTGCCGCTCGAAGAGGCGATGTTCTTTTATTTAACGGTGCTGATGAGTGCCCAGGGGTTCGTGATGATCGCGGGCCATTTCGCGCCCAAAGGGGACGCATAGCGGGTGGCCGTACTGCCCGGAATCGCGGTGCTAGCCGCGCAAGGATGGGCCCCGTTACGCGGCCTGCGCGTCGGTCTGGTCACGAACCCGACCGGCGTCCTGCCCGACGGTAAAACGTCCACGATTGACGCCCTGTTCCGCGCGGACGGGGTGACGCTCGCCGCGCTGTTCGGGCCGGAGCACGGCGTACGCGGCGATATCGAGGCTGGTAAGTACGTCGCCTCCTACACCGACCCGCGCACGAAACTACCGGCCTACTCCCTGTATGGCAAAACTCACTCCCCCACCCCGGCGATGCTGAAAGGGATTGACGTTCTGCTGTTCGATATTCAAGACATCGGTTGCCGCTCGTACACGTATCTGTCCACGCTCGGCGCGCTTCTGGACGGCGCGGGGCGACACGGGGTCCCGGTAATAGTGTGCGACCGCCCGAACCCGCTCGGCGGGACACGGGTCGAGGGCGGTCCCGTGCGCCTCGGGTTCACGACCTTCATCTCCCGCTACCCGGTCGCGTACCGGCACGGCCTGACACTGGGCGAGTCGGCGAAACTGCTGATCGGGCGGGGCTTTGTGCATCACGCCGATGTAAAGGTAATCCCCTGCGCAAACCTGACGCGGAAGATGGCGGGCTGGGAATCGTTCGGCGGCCTGCCCTGGGTGCCGACTTCGCCGAACGTGCCGACGCCCGATGCCGCCGTTCTGTACGCGGTGACCGGGATCATCGGCGAACTGCCCGCCGTCTCGATCGGCATCGGCACCGACGCGCCGTTCGCCTACTGCGGCGCGCCGGGCGTGGACGCCGCGCGTTTCGCCGACACCCTGAACGGCTACGGACTCGCCGGGTTGCGCTTCGAGCGGGCGAAATGGGTCCCCAGTAAGGGTAACTTCGCGCGGGAGCGGTGCGAGGGTGTCCGCGTGTGCGTCACCGACATGGCGACCGCCGAACTGTGCCGGGTCAACTTCGCGCTCCTGTGCGCCCTGCGGGTCGCCGCGCCGAAACTGCGCCCATTCGCCCACATCGAGCTGTTTGACGCCGCGTGCGGCACGGACACGGTGCGCAAGGTGTTCCGCGCGGGCGCGACCGAGCCGGAAGTCTGGGCCGAGTTCCAGCGAGGCGCGGCGATGTTCGCCGAGTCGCGCAAGCCATATCTGCTGTACCCGGCGGGGTAGTT
>JAYUUO010000077.1:0-15134 GCA_043754515.1 Armatimonadota bacterium | reverse complement strand
CAGCAACCCCGCGTGACAGAAATTTAGGTGCAGTATCTTGAGCTTGACCGTGTTCCATAGTCCATGAAATGAGCGCGAATACACGCGGTCGATAAACCGCTCGTACAACTGGCTGAACGTGGTCTCGATCCGCTCGCGTAAACCACTGATCAAAGCGCGGTTCGCATCGCCGCGGTTTCCAGGGGTTATCAGCAACAAATCGGCTTGCTCATCAAAAAGCGTCTCCAACTCTTTGCCCCGATAGGCTTTGTCCGCGAGCAGGATGCCGCCATCGGCCGCTTGGGCTAGTGCCAACGCCGCATCTCGGTCGGGGGTGTTAGCAGACGTAAGAAAAGCGCAAAAAATCGTGCCGCTCCGGTGGGCGATGACGTGCAACTTGAATCCGAAATACCAGCCACAGCTGTTTCTTCCGAAATATGCGCCGTCCTCCCTGAGCAGACGCACCCGCCCGTGCCGGATCGGCTTGCAGACGGGGATCGGCTTGCTCTCGGCAAACCGCCGCGGTTTCCGATCATCCATCAAGTAAACGTCGCCATCGAAGTCGGGCAATATCTGCTGTATTAAGCGACCAACGATAGGTTGTAAGAGATGAAGCCGTGCCATGAACTGGGCGTAGGAAGGCAGGGCGGGGAAAGCCGTTAGGAAGTCGGTGGCGACGATCCGGTGAGCGTGTTTAAGGGTGGCGACTTTGAGGCAGCTTTGCAAGAGTCCGACGGTAAGTACCTCCGCGTCGGTGAAGCGTGGTTTGTTATTGGGGGAGCGTCGCCAGTGAGTCCAAGTCGCCTGCCCTTTGAGAAAGTCGTCTATGGTACTGAACAGCACGGTCATCTGGTGAATGATGCTTTGCAAGTCTCGCCCCGCCGCTTTTGGCACCAACGGTGGTAACGGTGCCGACACGGGGAAATGCGAAGCCACGAGGGAGCGTACCGCTTTGGCGGTGGGATTCTGTATACTGAGCATGGGATGTCATCCTTTTGTAGGGCTAAAGTTTGGCGACTTCATTCTACATCGGGATGACCGACTTGTTTCAACTCAAGATTCGGGTTTAGTTATATCTATATTTAGTTTTCCGGAGAAGTGACTAAATTGCAGTGATAGAATGTCATCACGATGTCAAGCCTTCTAAAATGCCCCCGTTGTGGCGCGGAGGAGCACCAGGTCAAGAACGGCACGGCTCCGGGCGGCGGTGTTCCGCGCTTCAAATGCCAGGACTGCAAGCGTAGTTACGCCCTCGTCAGAAAGATCAGAGGGTACTCGCCCGAGATGCGACTGTGCGCCGTGCGCATGTACCTGGACGGCACGAACTTCCGCCGCGTCGGCCGTCACCTGGGTGTCAACCATCAGAGCGTCGTCAACTGGGTCAAAGAATATCACGACGCGGCCAAGAAGGAGGAGGGCTTCCCCCACGAAAACGGGGCGGTCAGCGCGTACCAGTCCCAGCCGCGCGACGAGCGCACCGGGGGAGCGAGTTTAGAAGTAGTGGAGGGCGATGAATTGTTCACATTCATCGGGGACAAAAAAAGATGAGGCGTATATTATGACGTGGGTCGAGAGGCGAACCCGTTGCATCCGCGAAGATCGCCCGAGGCGATCTCTCTGCGTCGCCCACTGCGTCGTGATGCATCGCACCGAGGACGACCTGCGGGAAATGGTCTGGCATGTGATGCCCTCCGCGAAACAGTGCTTCAACGACGTGTTCAATTTGTATGACACGATCTGTTATCCAGGTGCGCATCAGAGCCTGCCGAAGAAGCGGGCGACATACAGGCAGGCAAAACGCAGTTTTCGCCGGGTGGCAGGGGACAACGCGGAACGGAGGCATTATCTGGCGCGGCTCGCGCGCAAGAGCCGCTGCTTCTGGCGCGGTTGGCGCGGCGCAGTCGTTGTTTCTAGCGGAGTTATAGAGGCGTTAAGTCGGTCGGTGGACCTGTTCGTGTTGGGGTGGAACCGGCGGCAACGCTTCCACCGCCAGCTCCCCAAGTTGCAGCAGAATCCGCGAGATTTTATCACTGCAATTTAGTCACTTCCCTCTTTAAGCCATGCTTGGTGGTCGGCGAGAGTCGTGTTGGGCATTTCTTGGGCACGCTTTTCTAAGGCTTGCCATATTTCCGGGGTGATGCGTGCTCTGGCTCCCGGAGCAGTACCGGGAGCAAGCGAGGCGGTTTGAACGAAACGCTCTATGTAACGCGAGACCGTCGGAATCGAGACGCCGAAACGTTCCGCCGTTTCGCTGTAGTTGTGTCCTTGTTGAACACAAGCCACAATCCGTTCGCGTAGATCAAGCGAATAGGCTTTCATGCCAAACCGTTTGTCGCTTTTTTACAACTTCAGTTAGATACGCCATGCATCACCTTCTGACGGAGACGCTGTCGAACATCGTCCGCCACGCGGACGCTTCGCGGGCGAAGATCGTGTTCACCTTCGAAGGTAGCGAACTCAAGATCGCCGTGACCGACAACGGACGGGGTTTCGACCGGGCGGAACCCGTCGCGGCCGATCGCGGCTTCGGGTTGGTCGGTATGCGCGAGCGAGTGGAAGCATTGCAGGGTAAATCCACCATCCTCAGTCATCCCGGAAAGGGCATCCACGTTCGCGCGTCCATACCGATCCTCGAGAGATGAAGGCGTGTCGCCCTCGACGTCCCCCCCCGCATCCGCTCAACACCAGATCAAGAGAAGGTTCGTTTCTCATGCTCCAGAAGGAAAACAATATTCATCCCGGCGGAACCGCTCCGGAAGGCAACGTCATACGCGTTCTGATCGCGGACGATCATTTCCTGGTGCGGACCGGTCTGGTGTCGTTGATCAGTCGCGACGCGCTCATGAAAGTCGTGGGGGAGGCGACGAACGGCCAGGAGGCGGTGAAACTGTTCCGCGAGCACTGCCCAGACGTTGTTTTAATGGACCTGCGCATGCCGGTTATGGATGGGCTGGGGGCGATAGCGGCCATCCGTGCTCTGAACGTAGCGGCGCGTATCCTCGTCCTCACCTCGTTTGACGGCGACGAGTACATATACCGTAGCCTCCAGGCGGGTGCGCGGGGATACTGCCTGAAATACGCCTCGGCGGACGATCTATATGAGGCGATCATCACGGTCAGCGCGGGGTAAATGCGTATCCCCCGGCAATCGCGGCGAAACTGATCGAGCGAATGAACGGCAACGAGCTAACCGTGCGCGAGAGCGAAGTGCTTCAGCTGATCGCCACCGGCAAGACGAATCACCAGATCGGCGTCTCCCTGTTCATCACGGAGGGGACGGTGAAAACGCACGTGAACAACATTCTGAACAAACTGAATGCGCACCGTTACCGCGTATCTGCCTGATATTGGAGTCGGATCCCCCGACCTATGCAAGCCCCGGCACAAAGTATCGCCCGTGCGGGACGCGCGACCTACCGGAACGGCTCGCCCCTGGAGACCTGCGCCGCCCACGCCCGGCACCTCGCCCCTACGAACGCCGCCGGATTCGCGTCCACATCATACGCGAGATGATCGGGCCGCACAGCCGCGCCGGGTCGAACGCTTCGCCGAGGCCGACCCCTCCCCCCTCCCATGCCGGTGGTTGATCGCCCGACTTCGCTCCCGCCATAGACGCGCTATTGGCCGTCAGCACGCGGCGGTAGAAGGGGCTGCGCTGTAGCGTCGCTTCCGCGCCCATAAATCGGCTTTCGGTGTGAGGGAGGCCGTCTCCCGCTCCCTCGACCTGGCTCGCCCCCGTCCCCCCGAAACTCGACGCGTGACCTGACTGTTGGACGGTGCTACCCTCCACTAGAAGGCGGACCAGTTCTGTATTCGTATCCCTCCGCGCTCGCTCCCCCGAGGCCGATATATAATCGGTGTTGTACTCGATCAGCGTGCGCCGTCGGTCGTCCGAGGAGTGGAGGTGTACCCGGTTCCACGTCCAGGAGCCGACACCGCTCCACGGCAACCGCCCGAAATTGTGGTCGTGGTAACCGCGCCCGACGAACCGGATGACCCTCCCTCCGAGCGATATGTCTCCAGTGACGTCGCAGTCGGGCGCGACGCATACCCAGGTATGACACGCGTCGCCCGACTCGATAGCCGGTCGGCCGTCCAGTAACGCGGGCATGACGAACTGGAGACTCGCCTTCGTGGTACCGAACCACAGGTTGCGCTCGTTTAGTGCGAGCTGCCAGCCGTGCGTGAACCGCCGCCCGTTATGCGAGTAGGTTGCGTCGAGCGTGGTCCCACCCAGCCGGATACCGACGGGCTTGTCACGGAAGTAGTTCGTGTCGTCAACCTCGTCCGTATACAGATTGTACGCGTAGGCAACTTCCCGATAGCCGCTCCCCACGCGCTCGTGGACTGAAACGAACACGCCGCACCAGTCCTTCGGGATCGGGTTCTTCCCGTCAGCGACTGCCTTGTAGTAGGGCGACATCGGCGTGCCGAGGAAGTAGATCACCACCAGTACGTACCGGTCGTCATCTGAAATTGCGTCGAAGTACCACCACTCGTAACCGTTTGGCTCATGGGGGTTGATGTGCAAGCCGTCGTTTTCGGGGCCGAACAGGATTCGCATAGGGCAGGTACACTGTACCCGATATGCCGACTGACTTTGCCTCCCTGCTCCGCTTCGCGCGCGAGAACGTCACGCCACTGCTCGTCTATCAGATCTTCGTCAGCGTATTCGTGCTCTACTCGCTTGTCAACGCGGCGGGGGACTGGTTCGCCTTCCGGCGGCCGGGCGAATGGAGCGGGGCACCGGCGACAACTCAGTCCCTCTCCGTGCTGATCCCGGCGCGCAACGAGGAGGCGGTTATCGCCGCGTGCGTGGAGTCACTCCGGTCGCAGGAATACTCCGGCACTCTCGAAATCCTGGTGCTCGACGACCGCTCCGACGACGCCACGGGGCGGATCATCTCGGAAATCGCGGCGACCGATCCCCGCGTGCGGCTGATCGGGGGCGGCGAACTGCTCCCCGGCTGGAAGGGCAAGCCGAACGCCCTGCGGCAACTGTCCGCCGTGGCTACCGGCGACGTGCTTCTGCTGACCGACGCGGACTGCGTTTTCTACCCCGGCGCGCTCCGCCGCGCTGTCAGCCTGCGCGTGGAGACCGGGGCGGATGTTCTGTCGCTGATGCCGTACCTCGGGTGCGGGTCGTTTTGGGAGCACGTCGTAATCCCGCTCCAGTACATGCTCGTATTCGCCACGCTCCCCGTGCGTAACGTCTATGCGTCTCCTAATCCCGCCTTCGCCGCCGCGAACGGCGCGTTTATCCTGCTCCCCGCGACCACCTACGCGGAACTCGGCGGGCACGAGCCGGTCAAGAGCGAAATGGCGGAGGATATTAGGTTCGCCCAGAATGTCAAACGGCAGGGCAGGAAACTAGTCTACGGCGACGGTTCCACCACCTACGGCGTGCGCATGTATAGCGGCTTCCGCGAGGTGTGGGATGGGTTCAGCAAGAACGTCTTTTCGGCGATGGGCAACTCCGTGCCGGTCGTCACCGTGTGGAGTCTGTTCTTACTGTTGACGCAGGTGTTCCCGTTTCTGTTCTTGGGCACGGCACTCGCGAGCGGGAATCGCGCACCCGCCGTGTTCTGGTTCCCGCTCGCGCATGTCGGCGTCGCGCTGTGCATCCGTCTCGCGCTGACGTTCCGGTTCCGGCAGGCGTGGTGGGCGGTACTCACGCATCCGGTCGGGTGGCTGATCGTGATCGCCATCGCTTGGAACTCGGCGTACCTCGCGATTTCGGGAAAAGGGCACGCTTGGAAGGGCCGCGTTTACACGCCAGAAGTTGCGCCACGCGGGTGAACAATGCCGCACGCCGCGAGGAGCGCGGCGAGAACGGCGGGTAGATCGCTCAGGTACAAGCGGCGTTCGTCGAGCGTCAGCTCGTTCGCCGCGTCGAGCCGTAGAAACTGCCACGTCTCGCCGGTGGTCACGCAACCGTGTATCACCTCGCGTCTCCCATCCTCGCCCGCGTTGTGCCCCGCTTCCTCGCCCGCGTTCCAGCGTTGCGCCGCGACCATCTGCGCCGCGCACTGTCCGAGCCCTGACTCGATGTCGTTCTTCTTCGCCTTAACCATGCAGAGCACCGGCTTCTGGATCACCTGAAGCACCGGGAAATCGCGCGTGATCAGGGACAACAGGTAATCACACTCGCCGTCCAGCCCGGAATCCCGGTCCACCGTCAGCCGCTCCCCGCTGAAAAGCGCGACCGTGCCGCCCGCTAGCTCCTTGGCCGCGAGCAGGATCGGCGTCACGATAAACTCCGACCGCGCCTTCTCCGAAGTCGTCGCTGTCTGACGCCCCCGCGCAAGGGTCGCCGCCAGCCACTCAGGGGCGACCGCCGGTCGCAGATCGGGGAACAGTTCCCGCGCCGCATACCGCACCGCGAACTGCCGCAGTACCTTATCCAGCGTGAAGTCGGAGTAGGCCATTTTCTACAACCCCCCCGTTGGCGATGCGAACAGCGTGTCGACGGCGCGGGCGAACGCCGTTTCCGGATCGCCATCGGTTGCCACTATATTGGCCGCCTCCCGCGCCGCTTTCCGCGCGTGCGGCATCGCGATCCCGAGTCCCGCCCAGACCAGCATTTCAACGTCGTTGTTGCCGTCGCCGAACGCCACGCACTCGGCGGAAGCGATCCCCAGACGTTCGGCGACATACTCAAGCCCCGTGGCCTTATTCACCCCCTGCGCCATGAACTCCAGGTACTCCGGGTCGGTGATCACGATGTGCAGTTCGTCCGTGCCATAGGCGTCGAACATCGTCTTCCCCAGCACAAGCGCGTTCTCCTCCGATGTCACCCATATTATCTTCAGCGCGGGCTGATTAGAGTAGGCGAGGATATTTTCTACCGGCTGAACCTCGGACTTCGTGCGCGTCTTGTAGATTTCCGTCCATTCGTTGGTGGCGTTCACGAGCAAACCACCGTCCCGGTGGTAGAAGTTCTGCGTCACGCCGAACCGCTCGCCGTCCCCGAGGATCGGGCCGACCAGATGTTGCGGCAATAGCTTCTCGTAGATCGTCTCATCCGTGATCTCGTTGCGCGCCATCGCCCCATTGCACGAGACGATCCAGCCGCCCAACAGGTCGAGTTCCTTATAAAAGCGGCGCATGTTCTCGTGCCGCCGTCCCGATGCTAGAACGACCTGCACGCCCGCGTCCACGAGGCGATGCACGGCGAGATAGTTGGCGCGGCTGACCTCTTTGTCAGGCCCGAGCAGAGTGTCATCAAGATCAACGGCGGCGAGGCGGAACGGTAACGGCATAGCGGTTAAAAACTCCCGCCGCTATTGTACGCCACATCGCGGAATGAAGTCCGCCCGGCGCGGTAGGGAACGATTGGGCTATTGTATGTTAGGCGTCGGCACCGACGCCCGCTGAAACGGTTCACCGTTCCGCGCCCGCTCTCCGAACGAGCGGCCAAACCACGGTGCAATCGCCCTAATCCGCGCGGTGCGCTTGCGGCAGGAAGGGGTGGACGGGTATAACACTACCGGCGCATATCGTCACCGCGTCGAAAGTTACTAAAAGTTATGGCTGATATCGAAAGCAACGACCGAAGCGGGCGGAACGACGGTGCGAACGGCTGGCTGACCGGGCTCCTCGCCCTGGGAATCACAGTCGGCGCGGCGGCACTCACGAACGCGTTCATCTTCTACAAAACTCCCCCGCTTACCACGAAACTCACGGGCGGCGAGACGCGTTATTTCCCGACCCCCGACGGCGACGTTTTCTATAAAAAGGCCGGCTCGGGACCGCCCCTCCTGCTGGTACACGGCATCGGCGCGGGTTGCTCGTCGTATGAGTGGCTTCAAGTTTGGGATGCGCTGACGGAAAAGCACACCGTCTACGCGCTGGATCTGCTCGGGTTCGGCAAGTCCGACAAGCCGCAAATGGCGTACACCGCCGAGAAATACGTCACGTTACTGGACGGCTTCTGCCGCAAGGTGATCAAGGTCGGGGCGGGACGCGGCGAGTGCGACGTGATCGCGACATCGCTTTCCGCCGCGTACGTGATCGCGCTGTCCGGCACCGACCCTTCTCTTTTCCGCCGACTGGTATTGATCTGTCCGACCGGTATTGAGGAGCTTGCCAAACCGCCGAGTGACCGCGCTGAAATCGGGCGGAGCGTGCTCTCCACGCCGGTAGTGGGCACTTCACTTTACAACGCGATTACGTCCAAAGCCGGAATCCGCAACTATATGACAACGCGCCTGTTCGCCAGTCCCGCCACGGCGACGAGCGAGATGGTGGACGAGTATCACACGGCGGCGCATCAGCCGGGCGGCGAGAACGCCCTGCCGTCGTTCCTGTCCGGTATGCTGAACATACGCATCGCCGACGAGTGGAAAAAGGTGATTGACCTGCCGCTGATCGTGTGGGGTAGCGGCGCGGTGGAATCGCCCATCGCGCACGCGGAGGCGTTCGTTACATCGAACCCCGCCGCAAAGCTAGAGGTCATCGAGGACGCCGGAATGCTCCCACATGTCGAGCAACCGGAGGCGTTCCTAGCCGCCGTACGCCCCTTCTTGGCGGCGCACGATGGGGACGCACCCTATGTCCCCGAACATGCCCTTCTCGAACCCGCTGATCCCGGATTCGGGATCGCCGACACGCTCGCGGGCGAGTTCGGCGAAGAGACAGAATCGGTCGGCGCGGACGCGGTCCCGGCGTGAAAGACGAAGCGAGGGCGGCATGGTGACACGCGTCCGTAAAGTCGCCGGAACGGTCGTCGTGAAGCGCAAGTATTCCGGCTTTTCGCTGGAGGAGGCGTTAGGTCTGGTGCCGACGGAGCTACTAATTCCCTGGAACATCGGGAGTGCCCCGCTCCCTCCTTCCGCTATATTGACCGAAATACTCGCCCGCTTCGAGTCTTTCGACCTGACTGGATCGGAACCCGCGAAAATAATGCTGATCGACGCGATCCTGATCGAGGTTGTGCCGCGTCATCCGAAGATCAAGGTGTGGAAGGGGGAGCCGCTCGAAACCGACGCCATGACTGGCTTTACGGACTACCTGATCGCGCCCAAACGCGCGTATGTCAAAGCTCCTTTGCTGTGCGTCGTCGAGGCGAAAAAGGACGATTTCGAGGGCAGCGAGGCGCAATGCGTCGCGGAGATGGTAGCCTGCCGCTGGAATAACCGGCAGAGTGGGACTATTATTCCGATCTACGGCATCGTCAGCAACGGGAATGGATGGCAGTTTTACTGCCTCACAACGCAAAACACCGTGCAACAGTCCGCGCTGTTCGGCCTCAACAACCTTTCGGATCTGCTCGGCGCGGTTGACTATCTGTGCGCCGGGTGCGCGAAACACGCGCCGTGATCAGCGAGGGGTGTCGCCTCGTTGTTCCTCATTAAACTACCTCCGCCTTTTGCGGACGCGTCTCACGCGGGCGTGTTCTTCCGCAATGCTACTACCATATTATAGATGTAGTAAAGGGAGGCGGGCCCGATGACTGCAATGTTTCGGGAATAGTTTAAGGGTAGCACCAGAACCATTAGTGGCTTTAAGGCTAAAGGGCTTTTTTGGGTGTAAATAAACGATGGCATATTCGAGTAGTCAGAATCCTCGCGCAAACTCCGCAGTTCCCGCCGAATAGTGCGGATCGTGCGGCGCGTCGGGAGGGGCAAATCGTCGTTGTTTAACACGAGGCCAGGCAGTTGTTCATGTGACGGGTTGTTCCAGCCGGGCGGGAAACTGCCCGCGTCGCCATGCGCGATTGCTGCCGAAGTTGCCGCCTGATATGCCGCGTAGTATACTCGGCTCACACACGAGCGGTGATCGTCACGCTCTCGCAGAAACTTCGCCGTATCGAGCGTCGCCGTCGCCATGCGCCGCCAGCGTTTCGCTCGGTCGCGGCTACTTTCTGGCATCCAGCGGGCGTCCCATGAAGGGACTATAGCACGATTCGTTTGCGTCGGCGCGGCGGAAAGTGCGCTATGCGCTCCTATGTCGGTTTCGGAAACGCCGCGGTAGCCGCACCGAAAGGCGTACAACCAGTGCGCGGCTTCGTGGTCCATAGCCAGCACCGCCCTCTCCGCGCCGACGCCCGCCTAAATGCGTTGCCGTTCGCCGCGCCCAACTCGCGTCCGCAGCGCGGTACTTACGATCAACTGCCGGAACTAATTCGGAACAACGGCGGTTTAGCGGTCCCGGCGCGGCGACGTGTCGGTACGCATTTGATCGCCCTGCGGTCAACGCGCGAGGACGCCGACTACCAAGAGGGCAACCGGGGGAGAAGTGTACCGACAACCCGCAGGCCACCCGAGGTGCGATACCCTGCAATCGCTCTTCACGTAGTTAGCCGGGGCATCTATAACTCCGGCCGGTCATGCTACACTAACGCCATGAGCAACCGAACCGCTACGCTTTTGCTCGATGCCTTGCGCACGCCGAAGGCGGTACTTACCGTCGCCGTACAACTGAGCCTGTTCGCCTCGTTACTCACCGCCTTCTACCCCGCTCTGGCAGTGAGTCTCGGTCCGAAATCGTTGTTGGCCCGCCTGGCCTCCACGCTTCCGCTGCTAATCCCCGCCGTGGTTTGTGCGCCGCTCGTCGCGAACGGCATGTGGTCGCTGTCGCGGCGGAGGACGGTGCGTGTCGGCGTCGCCGCCGAACCGTATCCGCGGACCGCGCCGGTAGTCGCCACGGAGGGGGAGGAATCGTACGCCGCTCCCGCGGTGGCTCGTGAGCCGGAACGAGTTCGGCTCGGCGTCCGGCAGTGATGCTCCCGCGCGGGTAGAATAAAACCCGTGAACAACGAAGTACCGCCCGAATGGGCACCCGCGTACGCGCGCATCGCCTCGCTCCCGGCCGGCGGCACGGTGCTGCTCATCGGCGGCACCGACACCGGCAAAACCACATTCACTACGCGGGTGGCCCGCGCCCTCGCCGAAGACTCGGAGCGGATCGCCGTGGTTGACGCCGACATCGGGCAGAGCGAGATCGCCCCGCCCGGAACCGTCGCCGTGGCGTGGGCGCGCGCGGACGCCGAGCGGTCCGACCTGAAACCGGCGGGGACCTTCTTCGTCGGCTGTTTCTCCGCGTCCACCCTGCCCCTCGAACACGCGACCGCCGCCGCGGCCGCCGTGCGTCACGCCCGAACCCGCGACGCCACACGTATTCTGGTGGACACCACCGGCTACGTTTCGGGGCCGACCGCGCGTCGCCTCAAAGCGGCGAAGGCGGCACTGATCCAGCCCGCCCTGATCCTCGCTTTCGGTGCCGACAAGGACCGCGAACTGCTCGCCCTCGCGCAAGTCGCGGCCGCCGTTTGTGACGCGGAGCTACTCGCGGTCCCGGTGCCAGGCGGCGTACAGCGCAAGCCGCCGGCGCAACGCGCTACCCGCCGACAGACCCGTCTCGCTGCCTACTTCGGCGAGCAACCGGTCACGGTGCTGGTACCGCTCGACAAGGTCGTGACCCTGGGTGCGACGCTGGGATCCGGCACCGTGATCGCGCCGCACCTCGCGCGGTGGGCGGGTGACACGCTCCATCTGCCGGTGGCGCACGGCGAAATCACGGGCGGGGTGTTAACGCTATTTCTGGACGGCGCGCCGCGTCCGGGCTGGGAGGGCTTATCGGGCGCGGCGTCGGAGCATTTCAAGGTGCGCACGGTGCGGGTGGTGTCGCTCCCGGCGCATCAAGGGGTGCTGGTCGGCCTGCACGACGACACCGGACGCCTGTTCGCGCTGGGCAGATATGACGGATTCGACCGGGAGGCGGTCGGGGTGCGTGTTACCGTCCCGCGCGGCGCGGCGGCGTCCGCGCGCGAACGATCCCGGTTGCTCGCGTTCGGCAGAGTGCGAACGGACGAGCGGGGCGGTACCATAGCCGAAATGAAACCCAATGAACTATGAAACCGTGAAGGGCGTATATCTGTATTATGAGTGTTCCCATCAATAACGCCCCGAAAAAAGAAAGCCGCGAGCGTGACCCGCATACTGGCTGGTCTGTTCGCGTCGCGACCGTCTTCCGGATACCCATCCGCCTGCACTTCACGTTCCTGCTATTCCTTGCATACTTCGTGGTCGCTGGCTGGGGGCGCGGCGGCTGGGCGCAGGCCGTGTTCCTGCTCGGTGTGTTCACCTGCGTCGTGCTCCACGAACTGGGGCATTCGCTGGTGGCACAACGCTACGGCTACACGGTGAGCGACATCGTTTTGTACCCCATCGGCGGCGTCGCGTCCATTGAAGAGACGCCCCGCGCGCGTCACGAGCTCTGGATCGCGGTCGCGGGTCCGGCGGTGAACGTCGTGATCGCTTCCCTGATCGGACTCTGGGCGACGTTCTTTACGCACGATTCCATCTGGGAACGGTTGCGCGGCCTCTTTATCGAGCTACAGACCGGGCACGGCGTGCCTGTCAGCACCGGGTACCTGACGCTCCTCTTGTACACGAACCTGATGCTGATCGCGTTCAACGCCATTCCCGCGTTCCCGATGGACGGCGGGCGGGTGTTGCGGGCGGCCCTCGCGCTCAAAATAGGGCGAGTGCGGGCGACGCGCATCGCGGCGGGCATAGGGCAGGTGCTCGCGTTTTTCCTGTGTCTGACCGGGCTGGGCGTTTGGAACAATCCGAAAAACTACTTGTTGGTAATTATCGCGGTATTCGTCTATTTCGGCGCGGGGCAGGAGCGGGCGGCGGAAGAATCGCGCGATATTATGTCCGATACACCCGTCGCCGACGCCATGATGCGCGACTTCGCGACGCTTTCGCATGGGGATACGCTCAAACATGCCGCCGACGTGTTGCTCGCCGGGAGCCAGCAGGACTTCCCGGTGATCGCGGGCGGGGAGGTGGTCGGCATGTTATCGCGCTCGCAACTCCTGCGTGGGCTGGCGCGGGAGGGCGAATCGGCGTACGTCGCCAGCTTCATGGATCGCGACGTTATCTTCGCCGCCCCGGACGAACCGCTGGAGGACTACCTGCTTTCGAGCCACTCGTTGCGCCACGCGCCGGTCTTGGTGCGCGAGAACGCGGGCGGTGACCTGCTCGGCATGGTAACGCTGGAGAACGCGATGGAGTTCTTGACGCTCCGGCAAATAGCGCGGCGGCGCGAGGAGTCGAGCGACATCATCCAGTGAACCGTTTTTGTTTGCCATTATGTTTGCCTTGACTCCTCCTTTCTGATACAATAATCGCATGGCTACCGGCACCAAGACTCGATATGTTTGCGAAATGTGCGGCTCTGTGCAGCCCAAGTGGCAAGGCAAGTGCCCCGACTGCGGCGAGTGGAACGGCCTCGTGGAGGAGGCGGTACGCGGCGGCGCGACCACGCTCGCCCAGTCGCTCGCCCGTAACGGCGGTTCGCTAAATGGGGGCGGCGGCTCGTCCGCAGGTGGCTACTCGGGTGGCAACGGCGGCTCGCCGAACGGGGACGGCGCGGGTGCGCCCGAACGCGTCTCGCCGCCCGCTAACATCTCGTACATGGGTGCCGCGCAGTCGCGTCCGCGCCCGATCACGATGATTTCGGCGATATCGCATGCCCGCCAGAGCACGTACATCAGCGAGTTCGACCGCGTGCTAGGCGGCGGCGTGGTTGCGGGTTCGCTCGTGCTGATCTGCGGGGAGCCGGGCGCGGGCAAATCCACATTACTGAGTCAGGTGGCTGGAAACCTCGCTAAAGCCTACGGCACGGTGCTGTATGTCTCGGGCGAGGAGTCGGCGGAGCAGATTAAGCTACGCGCGCAACGGCTCGGCGCGGAGCACGAGGAGCTGTTACTCGCCTCCGAGACCGATGTCGGCCAAATCGCCCGTTACGTGGACGAACTAAAGCCGAAGTTTATCGTGATTGACTCGATCCAGACGATGTCGTCGCCGGATGTCGAATCGTCCCCCGGCACCGTCTCGCAGGTCCGCGCGTCTACCGCCGCGCTCGCGGCTATCGCGAAGGGCCGGGGGATCCCGGTGTTCCTGGTCGGGCACGTGACGAAGGAAGGCTCGCTCGCCGGACCCCGTGTTCTGGAGCACATGGTAGACACGGTGCTTTACTTCGAGGGTGACCGCCACCTGACATTCCGTGTTCTGCGCGCGGTGAAGAACCGCTTCGGCTCCACGGACGAACTCGGCATTTTCGAGATGCGCGAGGAAGGGCTGGTCGGCGTCGAGAACCCGTCGGAGTTGTTCCTGGCCGAACGCCCGGAGATGCAGCCCGGCTCCACGGTCACGGCGACTATTGAAGGGACGCGCCCGCTACTGGTCGAGATTCAGGCGCTCGTCGCGCCGTCCTATCTCGGCTCGCCGCGCCGCACCACGAACGGTGTTTCGCGAGATCGGGTCGCCATGATCCTTGCGGTGCTGGAGAAGCGAGTCGGCTTGTCGCTCGCGAATCAGGACGTTTACATCAACGTTGCGGGCGGCATCAAGATTGAGGAGCCAGCGGCGGATCTCGCCATCGCGCTCGCCATCGCGTCCAACTTCAAGGAGATGCCGGTGGACCCGAAGGCGATCTTCCTCGGCGAGATAGGCTTGTCGGGCGAGGTGCGCGGCTGTTCGCAGATTGACAAGCGGCTCAAAGAGGCGGCGCGGCTCGGCTTCGACATGGCGCTGATCCCCGGCAAGAACGTCGGGCGGGACGCGAAAGGCTCCGGCATCGCGTTCCTGGGCGTGGACGCGCTCCGCGAGGCGGTGGACAAGGCATTGATCTCGACGAGCGGCGTGTAGCCGGTCGTGACTAGCGGCGTGCGTGAGGCGGGCGACGTGGTACGCTCCGCGCCCGCCACTTTTCGCGTCGCGAACCGCCGCGAAAAGTGGCGGGCCAAGCGTCGTCGGACCCCGGTAGCGCATCGCCACGAGTGAGTGCGACGACGATTTTGCCTCGCGACGGTGTGGAACTGGGGTCGAGGGCAGTCTACGCGCGTGCCGTGGTACTATAGATGGTAGTTGAAGCGGGGCGGGCGTCGAAATGTGGACCTCTAATCGAACCAGTGTGGTATGGAAACTGCCGACATCACACTGGCCTACCGCGAACTAATGGCCTCTAATCGAACCAGTGTGGTATGGAAACTGCCAAACTGGAACTTTGCGCATTGGGCTTCGTCCTCTAATCGAACCAGTGTGGTATGGAAACCGAACTAATGGCGGAGGGCAGTACCAAACACGGCAGTCCTCTAATCGAACCAGTGTGGTATGGAAACCAACCTATACAGAACCTGG
>JAYUUO010000076.1:0-15141 GCA_043754515.1 Armatimonadota bacterium | reverse complement strand
GGTTGCTAGTGCCCCGGAAATATCAGTCCACACGTACGACTTGCCGTCCGCCGCGAGAACACCCTTCGAGACCTTTTTGTCATTCTCGCTAGCGACATACACCGTTTTGGGATCAACCGCAGAAGGAGCAACAGCGAATCCGGAAGGGGTACCTAGCAGGGGACAGTCAAAGAAGCTCCAAGTCTTCCCCTGATCATCGGAGCGGTAGATGCCTTTGGGAAAAGATCCTGCACCTTGAGCCTGGCTCGCGGCGAAGTAGGGCCGCTTGCCCGTCACCGTATCCTTGACGCCGATTTTGACGTTGCGGAAGTCGGGCTTTGCTCCCGCGTTCTGGACGGTCGCTGAGGCCCAGGTCGCGCCCGCGTCCAGCGAATAGTAGAGTCCGCCGCCAGCACCGTACCGGTACTCCCCCCCACCCGACGAGGCCACGACGATGTTAGGGTTGTCCGGGTCAAAGGCGATCATGCTGACGGCGGAGTGGCCCTTCATGACATCCCCGACGACCGTCCAGTTGCGGCCGCCGTCTGTCGAGCGCATAATGCCCGGCACATCGCCGAAGAAGTCGCCGCCGTCATAGTCTCCGAGGCTCGCCAGAACTACCTGTGAGTCCTTCGGACTGACCACGACGGAGCTTGAGGAGGTAACAGGGAACTGATCGCCGAGCGGGAACCAGTTCTTGCCCGCGTCAATGCTTTTCCACACCCCGCCGGCGGGGGTAGCGATATAGATGGTAGTCGGCACCTTCGGGTCGAAGGCCGCGCAGTTGACACGCCCTACGATCGCGCCCGGTCCCAAACCACCACGATTCGACGGCTGGGTATTCTTAGGGCCGGTAAACTCCCACTTGAGATT
Organism: Armatimonadota bacterium; assembly: GCA_043754515.1. Taxonomy (GTDB): domain Bacteria; phylum Armatimonadota; class Armatimonadia; order Armatimonadales; family Armatimonadaceae; genus JACMIU01. Next base: position 14,289 of record JAYUUO010000076.1, on the reverse strand, counting down.
TGTCCCCGTCAGAGAAGCGAACGTGGACGGTGCGGCACCGGCGGCACTCGCCGTTCGCTGATCGCCCGATTGGCTGACCGCCGCAGTGAAGATGCGCGCGGCGGGCAACAGGTCACGTTGCTTCATCGCCTTCAGGTAGGCGGCACTGTTGATCCTGTCACCGGGGTACGCCCGGATGGCGGCGCGGGCAAGCCACGACTCCAAGTGATCGAGTCGCTCGGACTCCTCGTCTTTCTCCTCGTCGGCATCTTTGCCTCCGGATTTTTTGGCGTCCGAGTCATGCCCCTTCCCGGCTTTCTGCCGTTCCTTGATCGTCTCCCGCTCTTTCGCTATGTAGGCGCGGAGTTTGGAAACCGAGGAAAGGTCGGTGGGGAGCGGCGTTGCCGGTCCCGCGTGTGCCGCGACACCGTTCAGGGCGAGCAGGGCGATGGTGAGCGATCCCACGGAGAGTAGATTGCGAAAACGATTCGATTCACGGACTGCGTTCATGGCGTTACCTTTTCTGGGTGTAGGGGGTACCGATTGTGTCAACAATATTCCACGAAGCCATCGGCTTCTCCTGTGGAATGGGAGGGATTATTTACCGATTTTCCTAATGACCTGTATTCAAATCGCGTTGAAGCGGCTCATTGCCCGTTCGATGCCCTCCGCGACCCAAACCTCCGCCGCGCCCATCGCGGTGATCAGCGTCTCATCAATCGCCGCGCGGTCGGCGCGGCCGAACTTGCCGAGGACCCACTCTATCTGCTGGTCGGCTGGCGGCTCCCCGACCCCCATCCGCAGGCGGGCGAAGTTCTGCGACCCGAGTTCCAGCGCGACCGACTTCAGGCCGTTCTGCCCGCCCGACGAGCCTTGCGCACGCAGACGTATCTTGCCCACCGGCAAATGTATGTCGTCGCAGACCACGAAAAGGTTGCCGATTTCGAGGCTCTCTACGCCGTTCAGGCCTGTCACGGCAAGTTCCCCGCGGGCGAGGGCGAGCACCGCCTCCCCGGACGCGTTCATGTATGTCAGCGGCTTGGCTAGCAATACCGGCTTGTCGCCGATCCGCCCCCGGCCAACCAGGGCGCGAACCCCTTTGATCCGCTCGTCCACCCGGATTCCGTGCGCGGCGGCGAGGCGGTCAACAAGGTCGAAGCCGACGTTGTGCCGCGTTCCCACGTACTCCGCGCCGGGGTTTCCCAGCCCGATGATCAGCCGAACCGCGCTCTTCCCGCCGGTGCGTTCCCCGATGCTCATAAGCGTCCTGATTCTACCACGTGCGATCGAACAGCACCGACACGGAATCGTCGTTGTGGATGCGCTGGATCGCGTCCGCGAGTAGCGGCGCGACGGACAGCACTTCGACGTGCCCGTCTCGAATGAATTGGGGCCATTTGAAGGGAATAGTATCGGTGGTAATCACCTTGCGGATCGGGGAAGCGGCGATGCGCTCCATGGCACTATGGGACAGAATCGGGTGCGTACAGCAGGCAATGACCTCCGCCGCGCCGCGCCCTATAAGTGTCTCCGCGCCGCCTACCATGCTCCCCCCGGTGTCAATCATGTCATCAATCAGCACGCACCGCTTGCCGCGCACGTCGCCGATGATCTCCACGATCTCCACGCGCCCCGGTTCCGGGCGCCGCTTGGCGATGATGGCGATGCTCGTTTTGAGCGTTTCCGCCAGCGCGGAGGCGCGGGCGACGCCGCCGACATCGGGGGACACAACGCACGTATTGCCGTCAATGTAGCCGTTCGCCGCTAGATAATCCGCGATCAAAGGCCCCGCGTAAAGATGGTCCACCGGGATGCGGAAGAATCCCTGTATCTGCGCGGCATGAAGGTCCACGCACACCACGCGCGTGACGCCGCTGTTTTCCAGCAGGTCCGCGATCAGGCGGGCCGTAACCGGCTCGCGGGGCTTCGTTTTCTTGTCCTGGCGCGCGTAGCCATAGTAAGGCAACACTACCGTCACGCGTTGCGCCGACGCCCTTCGGAACGCGTCTACCATGATTAACAGTTCCATCAGATTGTCGTTCACTGGAGCACAGGTCGGCTGAACAATGAAGATGTCGTTTCCCCGCGCCGATTCTTCGACCTGCACCCGAATCTCGCCGTCGTTGAAGCGGGTCACCATCACTTCCCCGAGCGGAACCCCCGCATGGTGCGCGATTGACTTCGCCAGAACAGGATGCGCGTTTCCAGCGAAGAGACGTAGATTGCTCATGGTTTGGGTTCCGAAGCGGATTGTATCGCTTTTTCCGAGCGGCGACGCGCGGCCCATCCGGGTTTCGTGGTCTGCCGCGCCCGCGCGACCGCGAGCGCGCCGGCGGGTACCTCGTCCGTAATAGCCGATCCTGCCGCGACGAACGCCCCATCCCCTACCATAACCGGCGCGATCAGCGTCGCGTGCGTGCCTACGAAAACATTCTCCCCGATCACGGTTTTGTGCTTCGCGTACCCGTCGTAGTTGCAGGTAATCGTGCCCGCCCCGATGTTGGTACCGGCACCTATAATCGCGTCGCCGAGGTAAGACAGATGCCCGGCGGCGACATGCGCACCCAGCGTGGCGTTTTTGATCTCGACGAAGTTTCCGACCCGCGCCCCGTGCTCCAGGCGCGAACCGGGGCGGACATGCGCGAACGGCCCGATTTTGCAGTGGTCACCGATCACCGCCGATTCCACGAAACAGGCCCGCGCTTTCACATAGTCGCCGATAATCGCGTCGGTGATGTTGGCACTCGGGCCGATCAGGCAACCCTCGCCGATAACCGTTTCTCCCATCAGGCGGGTGAGCGGCAGCAGCGTCGTGTCCTGCCCGACCACCACCCCCGCGTCCACGTAGGTATTCGCCGGGTCCTCAACCGTCACCCCGGCGAGCATCAGGCCCTTCAATATCCGCGCGCGCATTTTCGCGCCGATCTCGGCGAGTTCGACGCGGGTGTTGACGCCCAGAATCACATCCGAGTCGGGCGAAACGACGGCACGCACGGTGTTCCCGCCGCGCCGTAGAATGGCCAAAACGTCGGTCAGATACAGCTCGCCCTGCGCGTTGTCAGGGCGCAGATTACGGAGCGCGGCGAAAAGAGTTCGGGCACGAAACGCGAAGACGCCGGTGTTAATCTCCCGAATCTCTTTCTGTTCCGGGGTGGCGTCGCGGGCTTCCACGATGTCCAGCACCTCGCCCCCGTCGCCCCGGATGATCCGCCCGTAAGCCCCGGCGTCGGGCAACACGGCGGTCAGAACGGTCGCGGTCGCCCGACTGCCATGGTGCTGACTGAGTAAGAACCCGAGGACCTCGGCGGACAGAAGCGGCGTGTCGCCCGCTAGCACCAACACCGTGCCGTCGAAGTCCGCGAGGGTACTTTCCGCCATCATCACCGCGTGGCCGGTACCCTGTTGTTCAGTCTGATAGGCATACTCCAGATGCCCCGCGCCGAAGTGTCCCTCCATCGCCTCGCGCACGGTCTCCGCCTGATGCCCGATGACCGCTATTCGCCGCGACACCCCGGCGTCCGCGAGCGCGTGCAGAATATGCGCGAGTATGGGACGCCCGCAAACGGGGTGCAGGACTTTAGGCAGGCGGGAGCGCATCCGGGTGGACTTGCCCGCCGCGAGAACAACAGCGGCGAGCGGCGGTACGAGAACATCAGGCATAAGCGGGTATCGGCATCCTTCTCGTCCCCGCGAGACACGGATAGGCGCGGGTCATTTGGCGGCGGGGCGGATGCACGGATTATAGCACCGGGCCGGGATGATGGCAACGGCGCGGGCGAACGCTACACTACGGGCGCGGCGAAACCGCGATAGACAGCGCGTACAACACCCCGAACAGCAGATGCGATTGCGCGACGAACGGTACGTCGCCCGTGCGAAAGCCTTTGATGAGTACCGGCAGTGTCAGCATCATGGACAGACACGCCAGCGGCAGGACGCGGAGCAGCGCGAGGAGCACCACGATCCCAACCGGCGCGAACAGGAGAAAGGCATATACGGCGCGGTTGGCCGACTCGCTCAGTAGTGTTGCGACCGTCCGTACGCCCGCCGTCCAGTCGTCGGCGCGGTCGCGGACGTTGTTCGCGTGCAAGATCGCGTCCACCAGAAATGTCAGCGGGAGCGCGGCGAGGAGCACTCGCGCGACCTGCCCCGCCGAGTGAATCGGCACCTGCGTACCGTACGCGCCGAGCGTGAGTCCTAGACCGAACGACAGCATGATGAGCAGGTCGCCGAGCGCGAACTGTTTCAGGGACGCCGCGTAGACAATCGCGGCGAAGGCACCAAAAAGCGCGAGCGGGACGACCAACGAGAGAGTGGCGGGCGCGACCAGCAGGAGCGCGATGCCGCAAACCGCCGCGCCCGCGAGGAGCAACGCGCCAAACCGGAACATCTCCTCTTTCGTTAGCAGGCCCTGCGTTAGCACGCCGCTCCCCTGCTCCGGCTTTGTATCCACGCCCCGGACGAAGTCGTAATAATCGTTGAACACATTACCCGCGAGATGCGCGAGTACCCCTCCGAGCAACGTCAAGAGCAACACAAGCGGCGAGAACGCGCCGACACCACCCGCCGCGAAATAGCCGCGCCCCGCGAGTGCCGCGCCGACCAGAACGCTGGCGACGCTCGCGGGGAGCGAGTAGGCACGTAACGCCTGGATGTAGACGGCTTGCTTCGTGGGTGTGCGGGGTTCGGTCAGGCTCGGCACGGACATACGATCAGGTTTGCTTTCTACCCTTTAGAAACCGCGACACGGAACCCCGGTTCCCGGTTCGTGCGACGCCGGATCAGGGTGCCTATTTAGACGGGTTGCTTTGGCGGGGCGGTGAACTCGGCGAGTACTTCGGGCGCGATCGTGGCGAAGTTACCGTTCGAGGATTTCAAGTCGAGAGCCGCCCGCATGAACCGCTCGGCACTCGCGCCGTCCCGGAACGCCTCGACCGGGACATATTGTTTCACGTTTATGCCGTAGCTAAAAAAGAGATCATCTCCGTAACGTCTTGCCCAGCGAAGCGATTTCCACGCGTTATACGTTGTGCCATTCGGGCCGCGTCCCTGCATACCGTACGGCGTCATTGTGTACGTGAACTGCCGCGTTGACCGGCTGTTCGGGTAGCGACTCAGGAAAAGAGCGGCGGCGACGAGCGCGATAAAGACTGCGGAACCGAGAAAAGCGAGGAGGATGTACCCGGTCAGACGGAGCGGGTCGCCCGCGCCATTGGCGATAATAATCAAGATCGGCCACATCGAAGCGGCTACGACACCGCAGAGCGAGGACCACGGGAAGTAGCGGAGCGTGCCGAGTTCCGCGCGTAGCCCCATCGCGCGGGTCGAGACGTAGGTCACGGACGGGTAACTCTGTTCAGCCGCGGCGGGGCGAACCGACCACGGGTTTACCGACCACGGATTTACCGCGGGACCAGTCGGCGGTGCCGGGTTTACAACAACGATCGGCGGCACAGGCGGCGTGATAACCGGCGGCGGCTCCTGGCTTGTGTCAACGGGTTGGGGCATGCTCATGTCAATAGCAACGTTCGCCAGATGACGCATCGAAACCTTCGTCGGGTGGATTTTCGTCCGCGCGTCCTGCGGGAAGATTTCCCGTGCTATAATCACGAAAACGGGGACCGCGACGTCGCGGCGATTGGTTGAACATAAAGATGGGAACCGTAGCCGAAACCGCGAAAGCGTACCGCCCCCCCGACGGGCCACCCGCGCCGATTCCGTCCGCGCCGTTTGTGCCCGAGACGGTGGCGATCAATGTCGCCTTGCTCCGCGCCACCCACTCCGCTGATTACGTGTATGAGCGGGGGGCGCGCCAGGTGACGACCGCCCTACGCCTGGTCTCGCCTACCGAACGCGGCTACCAGCACCTGCTCGCCGACGAGGTGCGCGTCGCCCCGGCTCCGCACTCCACGCCCCGCTACACCGACGCGTGGGGCAACAGCGTAATCGAGGTCCACCAGGAGCAGGTGCGGGAGCATCAAACGCTGGTGGTCGCCTCCGTGGTCGAGACGCTGGGCACCTACGGGAGCGACGGGCTATCGCTACCCACGCCCGTACCACTGGAGAGCCACGCGGGCCGCCCGCCATCTGACTACCTCGGTCCGACGACCCGAACACAGCCCGACTCCGCGCTTGCCGATGCTGCCCGCGCCGTCGCGGAGGAGACCACCGACATGCCCCCTCTGAAGTGCCTCAAAGCATATGCCGACTTCGTACACCGCCGGATGCGGTTTCAGTCCGGGTCGACAGGGGTCGGCACACGCGCGGCGGAGGCTTGGCAAGAGAAACAAGGCGTCTGTCAGGACTTCACGCACATTCTGCTAACGCTCTGCCGACTCAACGGCGTACCGGCCCGCTACGTCTCCGGTTGCGTCCCCGGCGAGGGCGTAATGCACGCGTGGGCAGAGGCATGTCTACCGCACCCAGCGTCGCCGGATCTACTCTGCTGGTGGCCCGTCGACCCGACTTACAACAAATGGGTATCGGAGCGATACATCGCGGTAGCGGCGGGGCGCGACTACGGGGACATCGCCCCTACTTACGGCTCTTACTACGGCGGGGCGAACACGCTCAAGCACCGGAGTCAAATCATCTTCGAGAAGCCGCGCATCTATCTGATCCCACGTGATTAAAAAAACCCCGGCGGTCAGACCGGGGCGCACGGCAAGGACAGCCCTTCTAGAAGCCGAAAGAGAAGCCGTCGTTGATCGAAAACACGCCGTTGTTGTAGATCAGCGGGCCGGTTGTGGTGCTGAATCCCGCCGGACTGTTCGGATATCCGCCCACAATTGTGGTGTTCAAGTTTCCCACTCCCGGATAGATAAGCGACTGCCCGTAACCGCTGTAAGACGTTCCGTAACCAGTCTGAATATTCGTGTTCGGGCCGAACCCAATTACGTTCGTGTTGACAGGCAGGGGAATATTCCTGTCATTCCCATTCTGAACCGTGCTCGGGTCGTTATTCGTCCGATTCCTCATCGCGGCGGACGCGGCGACAGCGGCGGCTCGGGCGGCGTCCTTCTTCGCGACAGCACCCGAGTAAAGCGACTCGGCCCGCGACTCGGCGGCGCGCCGACTACCCGCGATTTTAACTACCACCGGCTTGCGATGATGGCTCCGACTCACGCGGTTTTTTCCCGCCACCTGCGGCGCGGCATCCGCGCCCCTGACGGTAAGTAACCCCGACACGACCGCCGCCGCGACTGTCAAGGCGGCGACGACTGCTTTGATCTCATTGTTGCGTTTCGTATTCATTGTGCATCTCATTCCTAATACCAGCTACTAATGCATTAGCGCATTCGGGCATCCCGCGCCCAACTACCGATGCGTTTGTAACCCATACTTACCCAGGAAGTAGGGCGAACGAACCTGACGGCGCGATATTGCGCGAATCATCTTGTCGGTGACTACGGGTATCAGGTATAGCGGGACGGCATGAAAATTATAACCGCTCCCATCCTGGAAGCCGTTCCCAGCCCGTCGCTCTTCCTCGCGGGTGGCATCTCTGGTTGCGGAGACTGGCAGGGCGCGATGATCGGTCTACCCGCGGAGACGCGGCTGACTCTTCTGAACCCGCGCCGCGACGACTTCGACACAACCGGTCCCTCCGCGACCAGGGAGCAGATCGAGTGGGAGTATCGTTACCTGCGGGAGGCGACGGCGGTGCAGTTCTGGTTCCCCCACGAGACACTGTGCCCGATCACGCTATTCGAGTTGGGGGGCGCGCTCGAGCGTACCGCGCCTGTATTCGTGGGTTGCCACGCGGGCTACGCCCGGTGGGAGGATGTGTGCGTACGACTCGGTCTCGCCCGCCCCGCCACGCGGGTGACGGATTCGTTGTCCGCGCTCGCGGCACAGATTCGGGAGTGGCGCGGCGGGCTGTCGGTCTAGTGCCCGCGCTCGATGTACGAATAGACGCGGCGGTAGATCGTGTTCATGAAGTGGCTTATGGCGGCTTCCCGATCCCCCGCGAAGTCTATGGCGACGTACTGGCGGAACGTGTGCTCGATCTCACCGATCCGGTACAGGGCGATCTCGGGCGGGAACGGGTACTCTTTGCCGTCCGGCTCGTTGACGGCTTTGATCCGCGCCTCGAACCAGTGCATCGTGTCGAGTTTCGTCTCGTCGTAGGTGGCGGAAACGACCCAATCAGTCTTGCCGTCTACGGTAGTGTATCGCCTGCGGAGGGTGGTCATGTCGGCGTGAATTATAGCACGCGAACGCCCCGTAAGTCAAGGCGAGGTACCGCGGCGCGTGGTATACTTCCCGCACACGACCAGGCAATGATGCTGTCAAGGAGCCGATCAACCTAACTATGTCCGCCGCTCTCGAATCCTCCACGCGCGACTCCCCCGCCGCGATCAGCGTTTCCATCCGGCCCGCGTTCGCGTCCGACTATGACGCCGCGAACCTCCTGTTCCAAGCCCAGCTCGGCGAAGGGTTCGCCCTGAACCGGGAGCTATGGGAAGCCGTTTGCGATACCGACACGCACCGGGCGTGGATGGCGGTGCTACCCGGCGGCACTGTGGCGGGCCTCGCCGTCGCCGTTGTCTCGGATCGCGTTCGCCTCGCGCACGGCACCCGCCGCCGACGCTTCCACCTCGACCACCTGATCGTGCTACCCGAACACCGCCGCAAGGGCGTCGCGAACCAGTTGCTGCGAGAGGTAATCGCCGCCGCGCGCGCGGAGCGTCCGTCCTACATTCTGGTCAACTGCGAGTTCACCAACGTCGCGGCGCGGCGTACCTACGAGGCGGCGGGCTTGTACCTCGTGCGGCAGGCGAACGACCGGTTCGAGATCGCGTTCTCGTAACGCGCTTTCCGCCAGCGGCATGCGCCGCTGGCGGAAAGCGAGGGTATTACAAACCGAAGACGTGCGTCGAGTAATACTGGAACGTCCAGCAGCACGAGTGCCAGTTCCCGATCCCATAAACGATGCCAAGGTTGTCTTGCCCCGTCGCGTCGTAATCCCATATCAGCGACCCCGCCCAGCTTTTATAGGACGCCTGATTGATGAAACTGTCCGTTACGGAGTTTTGTATGCTCACGTTTCCCGTGGTACGCGGTCCGTATTCGGCGAGGACGATGGGGCGGTCTATCGAGGAATAAGGAGTGCCGCCTCCCAGACTGAACAGGTTCGGAGTATCCGTGTAGCTGTGGTAGTCGTAGTAGTTGAGTCCCGTCCCCCCGAAACGATTGTAGAAGTTGCCGTTCACCAGGCTATTCGCGTCGTCTGTGCTGCAAGTGACTTGTGTACCTCCGTTGACGCTGTGTATGGCTCCGGCGGCATTATAGACGAAGGAGTGCATCTGTGCCCACGAGCAGGTACCGCCCGACACGGCGTAGTTCGCCTCGTTCATCAGGTCGTAGCCGTAAACGCCGTAATTGCCGTTAAACCTTCTTGCCAGCACCTTCACTACGTTATTGAGATACGCACTCTGTGCGCTGCTGTCCGTCAGAACATTTCGGATAGCCCCCCCGCCGTCGTGGGGATAGTGACCGACCTGCGCGCCGACGTTGGAATTGAGCAGAGTCAACTCCAGTGCCAGCCCGTGGTTGTTAGCGCGCTGAACCATATCGGAAAGGTTATTCAGGAACGTCGGGTCAATCCCCGATATGTAGCCGTTGCCGTCGAAGGTCAGCCCCTGCATGTCCTCGAAGAGCCAGACACGGACGACGTTGGCGTGCATATTCTTGATGTCGGCATAGTAAGCGTCTACGTCGCTGCCGACATAGTTGTACCCGTAACCGTTATAGTGGTTCGGACCGATGTCGTGGCTGTAGTCGGAGCCACTGTTCTTCATCCACGGCAGGTTGACGCCGTTGATGTGCTGCAACTGACCGCGCACGTAGAGTTGCTTGGCTTGCGCGTGGGCGGTGCCGGATGTCGCGGCGACTCCGAGGCACAACGCGAAGCAAAGAAGAAAAGCGCGACCGCGCGACGGTGTTGTTGTCACCGTTGAGTTTGATCTGACCATGATTAGGGTTCCTTCCGGTCGGGGCGGGACATTCCGCTCCGGTAATCATCGAGTAGTTCGCCGGGGTGTGCCGTAGTGAAGAGTCGTAGCCGCGAATTCGACTTCGCTTTGCGTCTTTACCCACCTTCCTTGGCGATACACGACATGATGATTATACCGAGTACACCCTGTTTTGCAAAGTATTTTCATGGAAAATGGCAACTATTTTCATAGTTTTTTCCAATTAATTTCATAGTTTTTCATTGAGGGAAGCCCAAGTGGCTACTATTGCAAAGGAAAAGGGACCACAGATAACGGTGAAGATTCAGTAGAGTAGTTTCGTTGCGGCAAAATGCTACTACACACACGGAGCAGTAGTCATCATGACGGACGGCACTCGTTCATGAAAAACATTGTGTTTTCATGAAACATTTGAGGTGAACGAAAATCTTCGGGGCAAGCCCCGAGGTATTTGCCGGACGGTGACCCGATAGTCCCCTGTCAAGACTATGTCGCCTGAAAGCGGCATAGACGCCTAAACCAGGAACGGTGCAAGCACCGGGGTATCGAACCCGTCGCGCTTTCAGCGGATGAAGTGATCCGCCGCTTTCCGCGCGGAGCTACAGGTCGCCGGCGCGTCCGGGAACCGCGCGCACGTAATCGCCGCCGGGCAACCCTGTCGCCCGTGCTGCGAAGGACTAGTCAACTGCGAGTTCACTAATGTCGCGGCGCGGCGCACTTACGAGGCGGCGGGCTTGTACCTCGTGCGGCAGGCGAACGGCCGGTTCGAGATCGCGTTCTCGTATCGGTCGGTAAGGAAGGATTGGGCGCGTCTCGCGTCGAACTACTAGCCGTGCGTATCGCCCCCATCCGATCGGTTCTCAACCATGCTCGACCGCTTCCGACTGCCGCTGATTTGTCTCTCCGCGCTAATATTCGTGTACGGAGGCTGGATGTTTTGGGGCGGTAAGAGTGCCGTTGACGCCGAGAGAGCCACCCGCAAGCCGCGACCGGTGACGCTCGACGAGTTGGTGCTCGACCCGCCGAAAAAGGTGGGCGAGTGGGTCTCAATCACCGACGGCGACGCGTACCTCGCTCGCGCCGTAGTGGTACAGGATAAGGTAGCCGACGTCGGAGCGCGCTACGACAGTGGCCCCTTCATGCTGTATATCCCGTTGCTCCCTTCCAGCCACGTCGGGCGGACCGGAGCGTCCGGCGAGGCAGAAGCGTCCGGCGAGGGCGACTTCTTCATCGTGATACGCAGCATTGACAAACAGCGCAAGGAGTCATTCCGACAGATGCGGGAGTTGGGAACTCCGGGTTCGCGCAAGATTGCTGGGGCCACGGCGACGGCGTGGCTCACGCGAAACCGCGCGGAGTTGGTGATACCCGCCCCGTTCACTGGCACCCTCGTGCCCCGTAAATTGGAGACGTTTCACGGCGGTATGCCGGATGGCTCCGGATTCCATGAGAAGGGGTGGGTACTTCTGGAAAATAGGAAGCCGCCAATCGTTGATAATGCGCAACTCGCTCTCGGGTTGATGCTTGTCATGGGCGTCCCGACAGTCTGGATCTTCGCGCTGTTGCTCACCGGCAAGCTCAACCCGCCCGACGACGATCCGCTCGCGATGACGGACCGTTCTCGCCCCGTCGCCACCACGGCTGTCACCGACCCCAGCACCAACTCCTCCGTCATGCCCGGCGCGATGCCGCTTGAGGACGAACCGACGAAAAAAACCCCGCGCCGGTAGAAACAGGCGCGGGGCCGTGGTGGCGGTCCAAAAGGACTAGATTGCTTTCGCGAACGAGTCCGCTTCCGCGTCGTAGGTGTCGAACGGGTTCTTCAGGTCCAGGTGCCGATTCTTCGCCAGATACACCAGGTCCCAGTCAATCACGTAGTCGCGCGAGCGGGTGCTGATCAACTTCGAGATGATCGCGGCGCGGGCCTTGGCGCGGGTGTTCTGCGGCGCGACCACGGCGGCGGTGGCGATCTCGGCGGGCGAAATCAGCCGCTCCATCTCGCCGCTCTCCTCCAGCGCGGAGAACAGGCTCTGCGCCGGGTTGACGTTGTGGTACTCGATGTCTAGCGACTGCATCACTTCGTCCTGCCACGACGCCCCCTCCGAGTCAATATACTCCTGGTACATCTTGCGCTTCGCCACCCAGTCGAGTTTGGACGACAGCGACATCGGGTCGCGCTCCAGGGCGTCCAACGTGAACTCCCATTCGCGTAGCACCCATTCCGTCTGCGCATCGAATCCGCCGAGCCGCTTCTTGCTCGCCTCCAGGTAGATACGTTGCAGATCAACCGCCGAGATGGTCCCCCCCGACTTGCGCTTCACCAGCCACTTATACGACGGGTCGCGCGACACCGCCCGGAGCGTTTCCAGCGGGTCGCGGATTTCCACCTCCCCACCCAGCAGTCCATCCTCGACGAGCGACAGGGCGCACGACGTGGTGCCGATCTTCAGCGCGGTCGCGTACTCGCTCATGTTCCCCTCCCCATACAGGATGTGTAGGCGGTGCAGGTTCGAGAAGTTGTAGTACGAGTCCCACTTGGGGTTGATGATCGCCCGGTTGAAGCGCACCCGGCTGGAGATGGTTTTGACGATGTGATCCGCGCGTTGTGATAACTGGAAATCAACGGATGGGTCAATCTCGACGCCATAGAAGTTGCTCACCCATTGGTAGTCCACGTCGTAATCCGAAATGGTCATCACAGAGTTCTTCATGCTGGAAAAGTTGAGGCGGTGCCCCCCCACCCGCCCGACGCCCGCGAAGATCTGCCGCGTGACCAGAAACGGGAGCAGGTAGTTGAACGAGGCGCGGAAGAAGTCTTCGTCCTGCATTTCGACCAGGTAGTTCTCGTGGCAACCGAACGTATGTCCGCCGTAGTGGTCCACGCTGTTGTTGTGGAATGAGGCGACGTCGGCGAGGCCCAGATCGTTGAGCAGGCTTTGCACGATCCACTGGCCCGCCTTGTTGTAGCGCACGGCGTCGAAGATGTCGGTACACTCCGGCGTCGCGTACTCCTCGTGGTCGCCCACCGCGTCAATATACAGCCGCCCGCCGTTGACCAGAAAGCCGCCCGAGCGCGCCGGCTCGAACGAGTAGTCGCGGGCGTGCAGGTCAATCAGTCCCCATTTCTTCTGATAGAAGCAGTGGTTTTTGACTTCCTCGACCACCCGCTCCGGGGTGCCCGCCCGGTCGTCACGCACCAGGCAGCCGAACTCCGTCTCGATCCCGAATATGCGTCGCTCCATAAATGATTCCCGTGTGTTCTAAAAGCGAACGTATCCCGTCGCTTTACCCACGCCCCCCCGCACCGATGCGGTTCGCGCCAAAGTCTTAGGAGGCATTGTACCCCGAAAAATGTCCCCCTCCGCCGGAGGTGGTAGAAGCGAATTACGCGACGGGAGGCATTTGTTGTTCCTTCGATGAGTCTCTGCCGGGGCAAACCCCAGAGTATTAACGGGGGCGACCCGGAAGTGGCGAACAGGGCCGCGACGCTTTCAGGTAGCGCAGGCGTTCTAACCGGAAGAGCGACAAGCCGCCTGACCGGCTTTCCACCGGAAGCGACTTTATCACGTCACCGAGGGTCTGCGGGGCCAGAAGAGCTACATCACCACTCGCTGCTGGCTTCGTCATCGCAAGCGACAGAGGAACTATTGGGCGTTGGACGCCCTCTTGCGGCTTAAAAAGGAGCGAGCCGGACCCAACGATGCCTAAACTCCCGGACGGGAATGTCTCACGAATTCGCAGGTACTCACCCGCATAGCTAGGGACATCAAACAGCCAGTTGCTGAAGGCATAACGGTAATACAGCACTAGCCGAGCAGAAACTGTAAGGCAGCCGAACGGTACGCGACACAACCGTATCATCCCAGCTGACATTGCCCGACTGAGCATGTGCAGAGCGGAGCCCGCACAGAGAACCAACTGATGATAGGAACATCATAGGTGAGTAAATTCTGCCACATCTTTTTGAACAATCCCAACATTATTTCTTCAACTTTCGGGCAGTATCGGGACGAACAAAATGGTCAGGAAAGAATGAAGTAGTCTTAAAACCTGCAACTGATATTTGTTGCTAGTATATCCTTGATATGACACTGACTATAGAACAGCGTGATTACCTCCTTAAATTGTTGCCCCACTACGAACAAAGGCCGGTGGGACGTAAACGCGCCGATACGAAACAAGTTTTTGCCGTCATTACTTGGGTGATGGAATCAGGCGCGCGATGGCAAGACATCGACAAACACAAATACGGGGTCTCGTACCAGACGTGCCATCGGTATTTCCAGGAGTGGGTCCGCGCCGATGTTTGGCGCGAGGCGTGGCGATCGCTCGC
>JAYUUO010000075.1:0-15499 GCA_043754515.1 Armatimonadota bacterium | reverse complement strand
TCTCTCAAGGATTGAGGGAGGGGGGTTAGGGGGGTGGGAGTCCGACGAGGCGGGCGAAGCTTCACCGGCTCCCCGGTCCGGGGTAGCGCGGCGCGGCGACGACGCGCGATCTCCGAATAGCAACCCCACGTCGTTGACAATCGTCAAACTTACGGTACACTGAGTCAGTACCCGCGGACGTTACGACGTGCGCTCTGAAAGCCGCCTCCGGGCGGCTTTCTCTGTTTCAGGCAACGGACACACAACTTTCGGGCGATGTAGAGCAAGCCGCCGAATCCACACACCTCGTTAACCCAACACCCAAAGCCTACTGCACTCCCATCCGTGACAAATGCGCGTCCACCCGCGCCGACAGCGCGGCCACATTCGCGGTCAACTCCGGCAGAGCCGTCGCGTACCGCTCCGCGAGTTGCTTGACGCGCCCGGTCAGGGTTTGCGACACGCGATCCAGCTCCTGCGTCGCGCCCGCCTCGATCGCCGGGAGCCACTTATCCCGTACCACCAACTCGCGTGCTTCGTCCTCGGTCAGCGCGGCGTACTTCGCGCCCACGGCGTCGTCGAGACACTTCTGAGCCTCGGCGACCGCTTTGCTTGCCGTGGCCAGTTCCGTCAGTCGCTCCGCGTAACCGAGTAGAATTGTGCGCTCGTCGGCGTACACTTTGTCGTGCCCGATGACTTTGAGCCGCGCGGTAAGGGTCTGCTTCGTCGGCTTCTTGTTTACGTCCGGCTTCGCCTCCGATAACAGACCGTCCTCACCCCCGTACTCCTCATCCAGTTCCTCCAGGGCGCGAACCACGGCATCACGCACCGCCGCGTACTGCTCGATTTCGGCTTGCTCGCCCGCGAAGTACCGCGCGATCACGAGCGGGGCGGGGATGAGTTCGGTGTTCGCCGCGCCGTCAATTACGCCGCGCCAACCGGCTTGCGCGATCTGGTACACGTCGTCTTGCAGGGTTTCGGCGGCGTAGTCCATGAAATGTTGATACACCGAATACGCATCAACGAGCCGCGCCGAAAGAAACGCCGTGAGCAGACTCTCCGACACCGACTCCACGAACGGCTTCGGAGCATCGCCCTTTTGCAAGGCCAGGAGTTTCGGCGCGGTCGCCAGTTTCCACGCGTCGAAAATCGCCATAATTTCGTAGTGGAACGTGCGGAACTGTGGGTGCGAGAAGATCGCTGCTCTGACCTCGCCGACCGGCACGCGCGCTTCGAGGTAGCCGGGGCGCGACTCGACGAACACCGCTTCGCGCACTTCGGGGAATACGTCCCAGAACGGCGCGAGGGCGTCCACGTCCCGCGCCGGAATCCCGCCGTGCAAGTGCGCGCCGATATCGTGTATGTCCTCCGGGTCGCTCGCGTCAATGTATCGCGGCAGGTTCAGGTTGAAACCGTTGCGCACTATCTCGTCCAGCGGCACGCGCCGGGAGTAGCCGGGAACTTCGGCCTCGCGGGTGAACACGTCCACGATCTTGTGAATATCGCGGGCGCGGAGCCGGTTCTTGTTGCCGTCCTTTTTGAAGCCGCGCGACGCGTCCACCATAAATATGCCGTCCCGCGCCTGTGCGCCCGCTTTGTCCAGAACGATGATACACGCCGGAATGCCCGTGCCATAAAACAGGTTCGCGGGCAGGCCGATAATGCCCTTGATGTAGCCGTTCCGCACGATATTGGCGCGGATGCCTCCCTCGGCATTGCCGCGAAACAGAACGCCGTGCGGCAGGATCACCGCGCCCTTGCCCGTGGATTTGAGCGACGCGAGGATGTGGAGCAGGAACGCATAGTCGCCGTTCTTCGCGGGCGGCACGCCGAAGGCGAACCGCCCCCACGTATCGCGCAAGGGGTCAATGCCGCTCGCCCATGCCTTCGTAGAAAATGGGGGATTGGCGAGCGCGAAGTCGTGCCGCTTCAAGTCCGGCCCGGTTGCCCAATGCGGGTGTGACAGCGTGTTATCCTGCCAGATTTCGGCGGTCGGGCAACTATGCAGGATCATGTTCATCTTGGCGAGCGCGACGGTCGCGTTGTCCATCTCCTGCCCGTAAATTGCAAGGTTGTGGCCGGTGCGCGTCTGCGCCTCGTCATGCGCCTTCAAGAGGAGTGACCCGGAGCCGCACGTCGGATCATAAATCGTCTGGCTCGTGGCGGTCGCCGCGCCGAGGCCGATTACCCGCGCCATCACCTGCGACACTTCGGCGGGCGTGTAAAACTGCCCCTTCGACTTGCCGGATTCGGTGGCGAAGTGGCGCATCAAAAACTCGTAAGCGTCACCCAGCAGGTCATCGCCCCCGGCCTGATTGCGGCTGAAGTCGAGATCCTCGAACAGACTGACGAGGTTCGTCAGGCGGTCCACCATCGCCCTGTCTTTGCCGAGTTTCTCCGCGTCGTTGAAGTCGGCGGCATCAATCACGCCTTGAAGATCATTCGCTTTCGCCAGTTCGCCGAGCACTTTGTTGAGCCGGTCGCCGATCTCTTTAGTGCCTTTGAGCGCGACCATATCGGCGAAACTACCGCCCGGTGGCACGATAAGCGCGCCATCGGGGTCGTTGCCGTATTTGTCGGAAACGTACTTCACGAAAAGAAGAGACAGTACATAATCCTTGTACTGGGAGGCATCCATTCCGCCCCGCAAGGCGTCGCAACTGCGCCACAGTCTGGAATAGAGTTCGGATTTTTTGAGAGCCATTGTCCCGGATTGTACCGGAAGGAAAACCGGAAGCGAAGAGGCCACCGGCAGGTACCACGTAATATTTACCCGGAATGGTGCCTGCCCTCAGCCCCCACTCAGGCGCGGTCGGACGCGTGCGTAGCCGGCTCGGTCATCTGGATATACGACAGGTACCGCCGCTCGCTGATCGCGCCGCTCTCGACCGCCGCCCGGATCGCGCAACCGGGTTCCGTGCGGTGGCGGCAGTCCGCGAACTTACAACGGCCCATCAGCGGCTCCATTTCGGGGAAGCAGAACGCGACATCCTCGACGGGCAAATCCCAGAACTCGACTTGGCGCAGGCCCGGCGTGTCCGCGACCCAGCCGCCGAAAAGGAGTGGGATCAGTTCCGCCGCGACCGTTGTGTGCCGCCCGAGGTGTGTTATCTCGCCGACCTCTGCGGTCTTGAGTTTCAGGCCCGGTTGCAGGGCGTTGAGGAGCGAGGATTTGCCGACGCCGGACGGCCCGCAGAACGCAGCGATCTTGCCTTTGAGTTGGTCGCGCAACGCCTCAATGCCCGCTCCGGTTCGCGCGGAGGTTCCCAGCACCGGGTACCCGATGCGCCGGTAGTCGGCGGCTATTCCTTCTAGAGCGGCTTCGTCGGCGAGTTCGGTCTTATTCATCACGATCAGCGCGTTAACGTCCGCGTCCTCGGCGAGCACCAGAAAGCGGTCCAGTTTCCATGTGTCCACCTGCGGGTCGCGCAGGGCGAACGTGACGATGGCGAGGTCCAGATTGGCGACAATAGTCTGACGCTCGCGCTCGTTCCCGGAGCGGCGGGTCAGCGCGGACGTCCGCTCGGCGATGGACTCGATCACGCCCGTCGTCCCCGACTCGTCCACCTCGATCTCGACGCGATCCCCGATAGCGAGTGGGTTCGTTTCGCGCCGTTTCTTGGCTTCCTCGACGCGGTGCCGAACATTCGTTGACTCGGGATAGGTCAGGTTCTTCTTCAGGTTGCCGCGTAGTTTGCACGGAAAGACCCGCCCGGTATCGGTCTGCACGGTATACAAACCGCGTCCGGCTCGCACGACGACGCCGCTACTCAAACAGACCCGGCTTTCCGGTCAAGGCAAGGAGATTATTTGTCATTGCCTATTATATCGCCGGATCATCGGGTTCGTTAAATGGTTTCGCGGATGCGGGTTTTACGAGGGGTCAGGTTCTCGCGGGGAGCACTGCCTGCTCCTCCGCTTACGCCGCCTGGAACGTGTAGAGGGAGGCCTTCGCTAGTCGGGCTCCGCGCGCCCATAGCCCGGAGCCCGACCAGCGAAGGGCCGGGCCAGATGTCGCCATGCGCACGGACGGGTCCCGCCGCGATTTCAGCACCCCACGGCTACTTGATCCCTGTTCCGTCGCCGCCGTCGAGCGGCTCTGCCAGGCCCTGCTCGGGTACCTTCAGCGAGATGCCGCGCGACACACCCGGCTCCTGCATTGTGATGCCGAACCAGAGCGGCGCGGCCTCCATCGTGGTCGCGTTGTGCGTGATTACGATGAACTGCGATCCCACGCTTCCCCCCTCGCCGCCGCTCGTGTCCCGCCCGAAGTCGCGCAACAGCTCGGCGAACTTCTCCACGTTCGCGCCGTCGAGCGGCGCGTCCACCTCGTCTAGTACGCAGAATGGGGCGGGGCGCACTTCTAAGAACGCGAACAGGAGCGCGGTCGCTGTTAACGCCCGTTCGCCGCCTGATAGTAGCGCGAGTGACTGACGCTTCTTGCCCGGCGGTTCGGCGAAGATCTCGATGCCCGTTTCCAGAATGTCCTCGGGGTTCGTGAGCACCAGTTCCGTGGTGCCCCCGCCGAACAGCCGCGCGAACAGTTTCCCGAACGCGACGCCGACCGCCTGGAACGTTTCGGTGAACACGCCGCGCGTGCTCTCGTCAATCTCGGCGATGGCGGCGGCGAGCCGCTCCTTCGCCGCAAGCAGGTCGGCGCGTTGCTCGGTCAGGAAGCGGGAGCGTTCGGAGATCCGCTCGTACTCTTCCACCGCGCCGCTGTTGATCACGCCCAGCGCCTTGATCTCGCGCCGGAGCCGTGCTATCTCCAGCGCGACGTCTTTCTCGACCGGTGCCCCGCCGGTTTGTGTCACCGCGTCCTCGGGCGACAGTTCATACTCGGCGAAAAGCCGCTCCGCGAACTGCTCGGCCTGAGTCTCGACGCGTGCGGACTTCTGCCGTGCCGCCGCCGAACGTGCCGCCGCGTCCGTCGCGCCGATGTTGGCGGTCTTGATCCGCTCGGTCAGAGCGAAGTTCTCGGCCAGTAGTGTCTGCCGTCGTGCCCGCCATATCTCCAGATTGCCTGTGCTTTCGGACAGTGCCGCCCGCGCTGTATCCCGCTCCGTGACCCGCGCGGTCGCCCCGGCGTCCTCACGCTCGATCAGGGCGCGGGCTTCGTCCGCGCGGCGCGTGCGCTCCTCGGCGGAGATCGTCGCCCGTAACGCGTTCTCGCGGGCGCGTTCGGCGTCTCGGGCCACGGTTCGGGCGCGCTCCTTGAGCGTCGCGAGTTCGCCGGACAGCTTCCGCGCCCGCGCCTGCGCCTCGTCGCGGGCGACCGCGAGCGACGCCTGCCGCTTCTGAATCTCCTCGCGGCTCGTCCGCGCGCCTTCGTCGGCGGTGCCCGCGTCCGTGATAGCGGCGGATAGGTTCGCCTCGCGGGCGCGATCCGCCGCGACCGAATCACGGAGCTGTTTGGCCCGCTCGCGCAGGGTAGCGGCGTCGCGGGCGAGCCGTTCGGCATCCGCGCGTTTCGACTGCGCCCGGCGTTCGGCGTCGGCGGCGGCGTCGCGGGCGGCTTGCACGGCGGCTTCGGCATCGCGGACCGCCTGCCGCGCGGCGGTCTCGGCGGCGCGAGCATTCGCTTCGGATGCTTTCAGGCGGTCAACTTCGGCGCGGAGTGCTTTCACCGAGTCTGTTAGTTCGCCCACCTCGCGCTTGCGCCCGAGCAGGTTCGGACCCGGCTTGCCCTGCGCTCCGCCTGTTATCGCGCCGGACGGCACCACGACCTCGCCTTCGAGCGTGACGATCTTGCCGAACTCACGCGCCAGTTGCCGCGACATCCGCGTCGCCGTGTCCAGGTCGTCCACGATCAGAACCCGTGCCAGAAGCACGTGAACGGCGGCGCGGACGTCGGCGTCGAACCCGACTAGGTCCGCTGCGGAGCCGAGCACGCCAGAATACTGCTTTGCTGCCTTGCGCAGGGCGTCGGGCACTTCAGGGGGCCGCAGGGCGTCGAGCGGCAGGAACGTCGCCCGGCCACCGCGCGTGTCATTCAGGTAGCGGATGGCCGCTTTCGCCTCGGCTTCAGTGTCGGTGATGATGTCCTGGAGGGACCCGCCGAGCGCGATTTCGATGGCGGTATCGAGGTGCGCCGGAACCCGCAGGGCGTCGGCGACCAGCTCGTACCGCCCGGATAGTTTGCCACTCGATATCGCCTTCGTCACCGATTTGACGCCGACGTAGTAGCCTTCGAGCGCGGATTCCGTCTCCTCCAGGACACGGAGCCGCGCACCCTGTTCCGCGAGACGCCGCTCCCGAGACTGTCGAGCGTCACCCGTCTGTGTCACCGCGTCGCCCGCCGACAGCCGCGCCGGTTCCCGCTCCTCGGTCAGCACGCGCCGCGTTTCCGCCAGTATCGCTTTCGCTGTCTCGGTCGCCGCGCCGAGGAGATGAAGCTCCTCGCCCGCCGTGCCCGCCTCCGCATCCTGTCGAGCCGCGCGCGCTTCGGCGTCGGTGACTTCTGCGTCCCGCGCGATGATCCGGGCGCGTAGCGATTCCCATTCGGCTTTCTGGGCGGCGAGTTTGCGGGCGAGGGCGAGGTAGTCGGCTTCCGCACCGACTGCGGTGCGCCCGAGTTCGGCAAGTGCGCGGGCCGCTTCCTGGGCGGCGGTTTCGGCGACTATCAGGTCGCGCCCGACCGTTGCCGCCGCGCTGTCGGCCTCTTTCGTCGCTTCGGTTAGAGTACGCGCCTCTTCCTGAAACCGCTCCTTTTCGCGCCCGAAATTGGCGACGTCGGTCTCGACCGTACCCACCGTTTTAAGCGCGGACGCCCGCCGCTCGGCGGACAGCGCGATCTGCCCCTCGGCGCGTTCCGTACGCGTCATCGCCGCCTGTTGGGCGGTGCGCACGGTGTCCATACTCGCCTCCGCGTCCGCGATGGCGCGTCCTGTTTCGGCGGTTTGCGCCTCGCTCTCGGCGGCGACGCCTCGGGCGGTAACGGCTTCGGCGTCCGCGGCATCGGCCTGCTCACGCAAGGCGGCGATCTCCTCGGCGAGCCGTTTGTAGTCGGCGGCGAGTTGCGCGACCTCGATCTCACGTAGCCGTCCGCTCAGTTCGGCGAAGCGGCGGGCGGACGCGGCTTGCGCGGCGAGCGGTCCGATATTAGCGTCCACTTCGGATGCGATGTCATGGATGCGCACCAGGTTGGCATCGGTCGCCTCCAATTTGCGTTGCGCCTCGCGCTTCTTGACGCGGTACTTTTTAATCCCGGCGGCCTCCTCGAACAGTTCGCGGCGGTCCTCGGGGCGGGCGGACAGGATCGAGTCTACCTCCGACTGGTTCACGATGGCGTACGCGCCGCGCCCGACGCCGGTATCAAGAAACAGATCGGTGATGTCTTTAAGTCGGCACTGGGTTTTGTTGAGCAGATACTCCGTCTCGCCGTTGCGATAGGCGCGGCGCGTGACCGTCACCTCGCTGAAGTCGAGCGGCAGGAACCGATCTTCGTTATCCACGGTAAGCGAAACTTCCGCCATACCCATCGGCTTACGCCTGCCGGAACCGGCGAAGATGACGTCGGAGGATTTCGCGGCGCGGAGGGCGGAGCTTTTCTGTTCGCCGAGCACCCAGAGGAGAGAGTCGAGCAGGTTCGATTTGCCGGAACCGTTCGGCCCGACGATGGCGGTGACGCCGGGGGCGAAGGAAATTTCGGTCTTGTCGGCGAACGTTTTGAAGCCGTGGAGGGTGAGACGTTTGAGACGCATGGCGGGAGCGCGGCGGGTGGCGTTGCTAACGCGATTGTAGGACGGGCGGGCGCGGCTGTCAAGGCAAAGTCTGATTTAGGGCGGAAAGTTCGCGGGATGCCGTGGCGTTACCCGGTCGCCAAATGCCAGTATATATACTAGTTTTTTGAGACACTAGCATATATATCGAAAACGCCCTAACGAAAAAAAGATGAAGACCCGTTATATACCTTGTAAATCAGCCGATTAGGGTTGCCTGCGCTCGGTCACCATCATATGATTGACCCCGTGGGAGGGAGTAGGAGGGTATGACAGTTTTGCGGTATGCGGTCGAAGCAGTTATGACCCAGGTAGGTGCGCTCACCGCATCAATCGTGGATGTCGAGAGCGGCGAGTGTCTCGAGCGTAGTGGTACCGCGGCATCTGGCGCGCTGGAGGCAGCGGCACTGGTCAACGCGCGAATGCTCCGCGCCAAACTTCGCATGGTGGAGGATCATTACCACGAGAGCGTCGAAGACATTCTGATCACCCTTGATCGGCACTACCACCTGATACGCCTGATCCACAATCGCACCGAGGCTCCGCACCTGTTCATGTACCTGGTGTTGGACCGCCAAACCGCGAACCTCGTGATGGCACGGCGTAAACTCGCCGAGATCGAGGGAAATATGATCAGCGAGCCGGATGCGGACGATATTTTAGAAGCGGCCCGGATCCGCGCCCTCAGCCTCGGGTGTGTGAGCAATAAGTTATTCGGCAGGAGTGGGAAGTTCCCAGCCGAGGAGAGTGACGAGGAGTTGCCGCCATTCATGCGTGAAGACGTGGCAATGAAAATCCTCGGCATCAGCGCGGAGGAAGAGTACCGCGACGTTTGAAAGAGACTCCATCCGTACCCACGGAATTCGGAGTGTTACCTGGTGTTTGCACGGGCAAACTCTGACGGCGCGCTACGGCGTGAATAACCACGGGCCGGTCTCATCCGGCACGGAAAGAACAAGTATAATGGCAAACCTGACGAACTCACTCGCGGCGGTTATGCAACTGCCGGGCGCTATCGGCGCGGCTATCGTTGACCTTGACAGTGGCATGAGCCTGGGACAAGCCGGCGGCGGCACGCTCAACCTGGATGTAGCGGCGGCGGGCAACACCGAGGTCGTACGGGCTAAGATGCGTACGATGGGGGATCTGGGCTTGAACGACGAGATCGAGGACATCCTGATCACGCTCGGTACCCAGTACCACATCATCCGCCCGCTCAAGGGCAAGGGCTCGGCGGGCCTGTTCGTCTACGTCGCGCTGGAAAAGACCAAGGCGAACCTCGCCCTGTCGCGGCACAAGATCAACGACATCGCCAGCACGCTTACTGTGTAGCCATCGCGTCCTCATATTGAACGGCAAATGAAACCCCGGCATGCCCGGTGCGTGCCGGGGGCACTTCGATCGGCAAATACGATCACGGCGAATGCGGATATACTGTGCGTGCGGCGGTAACCGTCCGCTGCTCAGGGAAGGTTCGTTCATCGTATGTCGTCGCATTATCCTCACGTGTTAGCCGCTATGGTGGGCGCGCTCGCGCTGCTAGTCGCCGCGCCTTTCGCCGCCACCGCTAACGCGCAGAACCTCGTCGCTAACGGTGACTTCAGCGCGGGGAACGCCGACTTCCTATACGGCTATAAGTACGTCGAGCCTGTAGCCGACGCGCTAGTTCCGGCGGGTGTTTTCACGGTGGCCCATAGCACGCGCCGTCCCGCCGTCCTGAACAGCGCGGGCGCGGGTATTTTCGACTACTATGACCACACGACCGGCGACGATAAAGGGGCGTTTCTTCTCGTTAATGGCTCCGGCGTACCGGATCAGATGGTATGGGGGCAGCGTGTCACCGTCAAACCGTTCACGAATTACTACTTCTCGGCCTGGGTCTCGACATGGACACCGGACGAAGTCAGCCCCGCGCAACTCCAATTCCGCGTCAACGGCATACTGATCGGGCCGATTTTTGTCGCCTCGAAAACGCCGGGCGTTTGGGGCGTCTTCGAGGCGGTCTGGAACTCGGGAAACAGCACGCTCGCTGACATCTACATCATCAACCAGAACACCGAGTCTTACGGTAACGACTTCGGGCTGGATGACATCGCTTTCCAGCAGACGTCGCTCTCCGTGCTGGGCGGGCGTCGGTTGCGGCATACTTTCTTTCCACCGACCCCGGTACGGCGTACCCAAGACGCCGTGGTGAAAGCGCAACGTTAGAAACGAGTTCGCCGTGAGCCTTGTTATGTGTCCTAAACGGACGCGATTAGTCGCGCTGTTCGTATTGTTAGTCGCGAGCGTGCCCATCGCCGCCCCGCGAGCCGCGCCGGTGACGTACCAGATCGCGCCGGGGGCGGGACAGAGTGTTCGCTTCGAGGCGCGCACGAACACGGAGAAGTACGGCGGTAACACGGATCAGATCAGCGGCGAGGCGCGGGTTGACCCGGACAACTTCGCCTCGCATCCGATCGCGTTTTTTACCATTCGCCCCGCGTCCTTCGCGACCGGAAACGGATCGCGCGACTCGAACATGCGCCGTAAGCATCTGAATGTGGACCTATTCCCGACCGCGTCGTTCGTTCTCACCGCGCTGAACCTGCCCGTCAAAGCCTCTGCGCCGGTGCTCCGGGAGAACCAGCCGGTGTCGGGAACGTTGCGCGGGGTGTTGACACTCCACGGGGTGAGCCGCGCGATCAGCCCCGCCGTGACCGTGACCCGCGAGCGAGACCGGGTGACGGGGCGCGATAGTCTTCACATCGTCGCCCGGTTCACCGTGCGGCTTCAGGAGTATGCGATCCCCGTCCCGCGCTTCCTGTTTCTGGCTACGAAGCAGGAGCATCCGATCACGGTGGACGTTCACGCGGTGGCGGCTCCATAAGTTCGTAGCCGCGGCGGCGACAGGATCACCGCCGGGTTTAGAACCACGGCGCGTCGTACGCCCGAATGCTTACTCCGTCGGGTCGGTGTTCTCCAGTTCTTCCTCCTCGCGCATAGTCGCTTCGATCGCGAGCAACTCCTCCTCTGGAATCTCGATGTTGGCGTGCTTGATCAACAGCAGTAGTAGCCTCGTCTGGTGATCCATGTGCCGCAGGTTCGCCGCCGCTTCCTTTTCGGAGATGCGGTTCACCTCGTAGTCGAGTTGCGCCCGCTTGTCTGCGAACCGCGATTGCAGATTCTGGCCGATCAGGATCAGCGGCATCAGCAGAATCTGGATCACGTTGCTAATAAGCAGGTAGGCGACGAACGCCGGGAACGGGTCGAACGCCTTCCAGTGCAACCCTTTGACGTCGCTCGCCAGGATGTTATAGCCCGTCCAGAGCACCGTCCAACCAAAGATCAGTAGAAAGAAGCCGAACGACCCGACCTTCTCCGTGATGCGGACGGCGAACCGATCCAGCGGGGAGAGCGTCTTTTCGTACTCCTCCTGCGCGTTCTGTATGGTAGACATGGGCTCGATCACGCGACCGGACAATCGTAGTCGCTCCCATACCGGCTTTTTAGTCGTGGGGGCGTGCGTGATCGGGGTCGGAGTAGGCAGACCGGCGGTTATTTGCTCGCCGCTTTGCGTGACATTCATCGTCTGTTTATCCTTTGCCCCAGGTGGCGAACAGCGCAATCGCGGCGGCTGTCATCACCGCGGTCGCCGCCCAGCCTAATACCTTCTGGCGCGTGTTCAAGGTGAACCGCCCCATTGCTTTGTCATTACTCGCCATAAACATCATCAGAAACATGATCGGCACCGCGACCACGCCATTGATAACCGCGGACCAGAACAGTGCCTTGATCGGGTCCAGATGTACGAAGTTCATGCCGAGTCCCAGAAACGTCGCTGCCGCCAGCACGCCGTAGAAGCGGCGTGCGTGCGGAATGTCGTTGTTCAGCCCGACGCGCCAGCGTAGCGTCTCCCCGACCGCGTACGCGGCGGAACCGGCGAGCACAGGCACCGCCAGCAGCCCCGTCCCGATGATCCCGAGTGAGAAGAGCAGGAACGCGAACCGGCCCGCGACCGGCTCCAGTGCCTTCGCGGCGTCGGTCGCGGTCTGTATATCAGTGATGCCGTGCTTGTTGAGTGTGACGGCGGCGGTCAGGATGATGAAAAAGGCGATCAGGTTCGAGAACGCCATGCCGACATACGTGTCCACCCGGATGCGATGCAACTCTGAGCCCGCATCGCTTGGGTCGCGGCGTAGCGGCCGTTCGCGGGGGTTCGCGCGTTCGATCTCGACCTCCTCCTGCGCCTGCCAAAAGAATAGGTACGGCGAGATGGTCGTGCCGAGTACCGCGACGATGCTGGTCACGAACGTTGTGGACCAGGTGAACGACGGGATCACGGTCGCCCTCAGCGCGGCACCCCACGGGACATGTACCACGAAAACGGTGGCGACGTAAGCGAACAGCACGGCGCAAAGCCACTTGAGGAATCGTGCGTATTTCTCGTAAGGCAAGAACACTTCGAGTAGCAGAACGATAACGGCGAACAGGGTGGCCCAAGCCAGGACGGGGCCGCCGACCAGTAGCTTCATCGCCGCGCCCATCGCGTTGACGTCCGCGCCGATGTTGATGATATTGGCCGCGAGAACGAGGAAAACGATGCTATATAAGAAAACCGGGTGGTAGAACTTGCGCAAGTTGCCCGCGATACCGCGCCCAGTGACACGCCCGATCTGCCCGCTGATCTCCTGAATTCCGCACATAAGTGGGTACGAGAACAGCATCACCCAGAGCATCCCGTATCCGAACTGCGCCCCGACCTGCGAGTAGGTCGCGATCCCGCTCGGGTCGTCATCCGACGCGCCGGTGATCAGGCCCGGTCCCAGTGTCGCGAGTAGCCCCGCTTTAGTCGCGCCTTTCGGCGGGGTGGGCTGTGTCGGATCGTCCGACGGCGGGGCGGGAAGTGCAGTAGGCTCGTATGTAGTAGTACCGAGTTGTCCCGGATAATTCATGAAATATTGTCGCCCGTGCTCCGCCCCGTCGTACTATCGCGGGACTATCCGTCTCTAGGTTCCGGTTGGTGAGTTGACCCGGAGCCGCGCTACCACCGCGCGTCGCTCGGCGTCGGTCATGGCGGACCAGCGCGTGATCTCGGTCAGACTACGCGCACAGCCGAGGCAGACGTTGTTTTCATCCAGCGTACACACCCGTGTACAGGGCGAAGCGGCGGGATCAGGGTCTTGCGGCGTGAACGGGCGCGGCGGAGGGTTCATCTCGTCTTCGAGCATATCATAATCCGGGCGGCTCGCGAAAAAAAAGGCGCGTCCCCGTTTAGCAACGAGGACTATCGTGCCGATAAGGAAGGCATGAACGCCCGGAATAACTACTTGTTGCTTAGCCAACTGCTTCTCCTGAAAGATAGGGGAGGGATCGCTTCGTAACGCCGTTCGGACGACCGGTTTTTCGCAAGCCCCGCCTTCCCTTTAACCGGGAAGAGCGGGGCTTTTTTGTTTGTCATCATGCCGTGGTACCCCAATTGGTAGAGGGAGCAGGCTTAGACCCTGTGTGGTGCGAGTTCGAATCTCGCTCGCGGCACTTAAACTTTCACGCTCTCTTAGCCCAACTGGTAGAGGCAACCCGCTTAAGATGGGTTTAGTCGCGGTTCGAATCCGCGAGAGAGCATCGCGCGTTGCTTTTCGCGGCAACGCGCTCCGTCGGCGAGTGGCGTAATTGGTAGACGCGCTGGAATGAGAGTCCAGTGGGCTGAAAGCCCGTGCGGGTTCGACCCCCGCCTCGCCGATATTTCTTCCGAGATATGCCACGTCGCGCGGCTTTTCTTCATCGGCATGATCGGATTTTCCGTAACGCTCGGGGTCGGTGGAGTGTCGGAGGCGTTAGAATCAGGGGGAGAGGACAGGCCACGAACCTTCCCGAACCGACGATCTAAACAATGACCCTCCCGCCCGAAAGTAATTGACCCATGACGAACCCGACAGACGCTCCCATCGAAACCACCAACCTCTACTACCGCGACGGCGGCTCCGACAAGATCTATAACGCCTCGATACACGCCGACGGGGACGGCTACGTCGTGCGGTTCTCGTACGGGCGGCGCGGGTCGGCTCTGCAAGCGGGCACCAAAACCGCGTCCCCAGTGGCGCGGGAAAAGGCGAAGGCGATTTTCGACAAACTGGTCGAGGAAAAGACAAGCAAGGGCTACACCGCCCAGGAGGGCGGGCAACTTTTCGCGGGGACGGAGGACGCCGGGCGACTTTCCGGCAACGTGCCGCAACTGCTAAATGACGCCACGGACGCCGAACTCGCCGCGCTCCTCGCGGGCGATGATTGGGTGCTACAAACCAAGTTCGACGGCAAGCGCATCATGCTACAAAAGCAGAACGGCGCGGCATCCGGCTCTAACCGCAAGGGCTTGCTCGTCGCCTTACCGCAAGAATTGCACGACGCCCTGCTGGCCGTGTTGCCCGACGACTCGGTGTTGGACGGCGAACTGATCGGCGCGGTCTACTACGCGTTCGACACGACGCGGTGGGCGGGCGCTTCTCTGAACGACGTGACTTACGGGGAGCGGGTCGGAACGCTGGCCGCGGGTCTTTCGGACGGCGCGTACCTGCGGCTCGTGGAAACGTCGGCGGGCGCGGCGGACAAGGCGGCACATCTGGAGCGGATCCGCAACGCGGGCGGCGAGGGCGTGGTGCTGAAGCGGCTCGACGCGCCGTACCGGGCGGGGCGGCCGGCGTCGGGCGGCAACCAGCGCAAGTTTAAGTTCACGCAGTCGGCGACGTGCCGGGTGCTGGGGATCAGCGACCGGAAGCGTAGCGCGGAGGTGGGCGTGCTGACGGAGCCGGGCGCGGACGCGTGCGTGAAAGTCGGGAACGTGACCATCCTGCCGAACTTCGCGATCCCCGCCGTCGGGTCGCTGGTCGAGATCAAGTACCTGTACTACTACGAGGGCGGAAGCCTGTATCAGCCGATCTACCAGGGCGAGCGCGACGACAAGACGGAGCCGGACGCGCACACGAGTCTGAAGCGCAAGGCGGCGGAAGAGGACGAGTAGGACGGGAAGTTGGCGTCTGGTGAGTTGACGCCGGCTAAAAAGTCGGGGTATACTACGGGCGGTTCATGTCATTAGGGAGACGATCACGCCTTTCCTGTCCATAAGTACATTGGTTCTGGCTTCGTAGCTCAGCGGATTAGAGCATCTGTCTTCGGAACAGAGGGTCGGGGGTTCGAGTCCCTCCGAGGCCATTTCGGTTTATGCGTGGCGTTCCTATTTCCTCCCGTGCCCTTCGCCGTTGTCATACCCCATGCTTTCATGCCTGTGTGAACTTGTAACCATCCCTTTACCTTCTTCGGCCACTTCAACAAGCACCTTCCACATTCCACGGCGCACGTGGTCACAATGGGTGGGTTGAAGGAGTAGTCTACGGGCACAGGTCACGCGCACAACGGGGCACCGGTTGACGTGTGCGTGTTCATTGCCGAATCAGCGCGTTCCTCGAAACAGCGGGCGGCTCTGATGGCGGAGGGTTCGCGGCTCATAGTCGCGGCCGACAAACCGGGGAAGTAAGCCCTGATTGCTTTTTTATCTGGTCGCTCCGTCTAGAAAATGTTGCCGCTTCCGCACAGGCAGATTCCTAAATAGGGTGGATGTACCACCGAGCATCAGTGCCTGCCTGAATGCGTCCGTTTTCGGTTTATCCCACCACCGCGATGTCGAATGCCATCACGATGGCGAAACGCCACTTTCGCCGCTCGCGAACCGCGCCCGCCGTTATCCCGCCGGATCGGGGGCAAGATCGAAATAGGTCACGTCGCCTAACTCCGAGACGTACTCCTGTTCCGGCCTTCGACTGAACTCG
>JAYUUO010000074.1:0-15620 GCA_043754515.1 Armatimonadota bacterium | reverse complement strand
AGGGTGGACGAAGAGGGGTTGGACAGATGAAAACACGTTTTCATCGAACGGATGGGTTTATGGGTGGAAACTTCACGTGGCGGCAACGGTAGGAGATGCCTGGATTGCGCTCTCGGCACGATTGACTGCCGCTAATGTGTATGACGGTAAGGTGGGTCAGGAGATGGTTTCCGAAGTGCCGACGGGCGCTCGCTTCGTTTTAGGGGATCAGCATTACCGGACCGAGGAGAAGGAGGCGGCTTGTCACCTACGCGGCATGGAACTTGTGGCAACACGCGGGGGGAAATGTCCGCACGCCGACGCGGGTAAGGAGGTCTCGAAGGGGATCGAAAACTTCAATGAGCATTTCAATTCGATCTTTGATAGTCATTGTGATGTGCCGACAAAAGGAAAGATGGCAACGAGCCGATTTGTTTCAGGTGCGATACTGGTTTATGAACTGGGCTTATGGGCGAGGCATGAACTCGGTCTGCCGACCAGTCGCGGGTTAAAACCGTTCCGTAAGAGCGGCTTGAATTATGACCAGTCCTCGGTTAAATAAGACGTGTGTCATGAACACAGGTGATCAGGGCAAATTCAATCGCGGTAGTTTCTACATTCAGGCGCGAGCAGTGGACCGAGTGGGAGATGGCGGAGGTGTTGTTCGATGTCGCGGAACGAGGCTTACAGTATTATCTCGCGAAACATGGCGTTTCCCATTTCGTCGAGCGTGAGCCGTTGCCTCAGTGAATTGTCACGGCAATGGAAATCAGCCGATGGGCAGGAGACAATCACTTGCCCGACGGTGGGCACCCTGAAGTAACAGCCGCTGGACACGCCGCGCCCTTGCACACACCCACGGAGCGTGCTATACTGCCCGATGGCGTCCCCCAGGACGCCGTCGGCTTTGTGTGACACCAGAGGATCAGAACGGCATGGATATAGAGGGCGACCCCCAGGACGGCGCGGCGACCGTGGTGCTCGACAAGATGAGCGAATATCGCATCCTTGTCGCGCCGGTCGAGCAGGCTATCAAGGAGTTGCAACTCGCGCGGGGGATGCTACGCGCCCGTGCCGAGAGCGAGATACACACCATCGCGCCCGCCCTCGCCGCGCTGTCGGAGGCACTGGGCATCTCAACGCTGGACTTGCTACTCGCCCCCGACCGGCAACTGTTCCTGCGCGACGCGTTCGCGGCGTCTGGCGTGTCTCCCGAGTCGGTCCGCGATCGGGTGCTCGCGGCGTCGCACGGCAACACAGAGACCCTGGGGCTACTGACCGCCGAGAAGCGAGATTCGTAAGAATATGGCACAAAAACCGAACAATTTGCCGCTGATCGTGGTCGCCGTCTGCGCCGCGGGCGCGTTGCTGGGGCTGAATATCATGCAGCAGAACAACGACCCCGTCATCCGCGAGAAGGTCAGCAAAGAGCAGGAACGCGAGCAAGCGAAAAAGAACGCGGCGAACGCGAAGAACAACCCGCCGCCGACGCAGAGCGGCGAAACGTCGCCCGGCGCGAACGAGGTAGCGAGTTGGGGGGGCATGAAGTCGTTCGGCAAGCCTGGCGGCAAGCCGAAGATCGTGGTCGCGTGGCAGTGGACGCCGGCGATACAGGGCAATTCCTCCTCTATCTACACTGCGGTGGAAACGATCAAAAAGGTGATGCCGACCGCCGAAATAGACGCGGTCAATCTCGATGCCAAGCCGGGCGGTGCTACAAAGCCCGGCGTGTCGGTGGACGGTACGCTACGGGTTCCACTCGGGCCGAACGGGACACTCCCGCCGGAGCAAGGACTGATCCCCGCTCTGATGAGCGGCGGTCCCGGTAGAAGCGGTGGGGTGCCTAGCACGAGCGACAGTCCCAAGGCGAGCGACGCCCCCAAGAAGTAACAGACGATTCGCCGGGAACCGGCGGAATCCCAAGGAAGAATAAGAACAGTGCCAAATATCAAGTCGGTTAAAAAAGATGTCCTGCGCTCCCGTGTGCGCAACCTGCGCAACCGCGCGGCGAAGTCCATGATGCGCACATACATCAAAAAGGCGAATGTCGCCATCGCAGGCGCGGACGTTGCGGTGATCACGCCCGCCCTCTCGAAGGTCGTGAGCGTTCTCGACAAGACCGCGAAGCGCGGCATTATCCATAAGAACGCCGCCGCACGCCGCAAGTCCCGCCTGATGCGCCGTGCCAACGTAGTGTTGCTCGCCGCGACGCCCGCCGCGGACTAGGGTCTTGCGCGCGACCTCATCCGCCTGACCGCCCCGGAACCTCACCCCCTCTCCATCCCGGAGAGGGGATATGTCCGTGACCCATACAACGATAACTAGGAAATTCTTCTTTCCTTAAGCCCACCAGGTCAAGGACTGCGTTCCTGTGCGCCTATCGCTCGCAACCTATCCGCGAGCAGGTGCCGCGCATCTGGATCGAACTGGACCCACGGCGGATGCAGACGCCTTTGAATACCTTCGGCTTCGGCGGCTTCGATAGCTTCTGCTCTCCTGGTTCTAGTCCTTCCGGTCTCGTCGCCATGTCGCATCCCTCGCCTTTCGCGCCCTCCGTTCCGCCGCGCACGCCGCTGTCGTCGCGCCGGTCAAGTAAATGGGGCTGATACACGATAACACAGCGGCAACGTAGACAAAAACAAAAAGTATGCTGACCGGGCAAAACCCGCATTCGCATCGTGTAATATATCGGCGGACGGGGTTCGGGCGGCGCACGCTGGTCGCATTCATGGTGCCTCGATTCCACTGTGAGAGAAGCACCAAGTATGCCACCTATCTCCATGTATTACGCCATGATCGCCCTGATGGCTGTCGCGCTGACAGTGCCACTACCCGCTGAAGCACAAACTATACTGACTCAGAGCGCGTCCGAGAAAAACATACTCAACAAGGTCGCCGCGTCGCGCCGGATGGCCCGAGAAGGCAAGTGGCTAGCCGCGCGGCGAACACTATAAGCATTGCTCCCGCTGGCAAGACGGGCCGACGAGAAATTTCTGGGAATCTATATGAGCGTCGTCTATCTGCTCAGCGAAATAGCACAGAAGCGGGGCCGGTGGCGGGAGGCTCGCAAGTTCTACCGTGTCTATAAGGAGGGAACTACTGCGTCTAAAGACATTTACCTCACCAGGGTGCTCGCGATCAATTACCTGTGCAACCACTTCTCTCAGTCCTTCCCGTCCCGTCAGGGGAAGCACATGACCGCTAGCTTCGGGGACTATAAACGCGTTGAAGCACGCGATACGTACGCGGCAATATGAAACGGTAGAAAGCACTTCCAGTTCGCTTGTAAATACCCCGATGATTCCCGGCTTCAACAGTGCCGAAGGGAAGATGTACGGGCTGATCGGGATCTTCCACACCAGCATGCACGAGAAAAAGATGGCGCTAGTGCGGGCGGCACTGGACGCGTCCGAACGGATCTCTAGAGTATTGACGGACAAACAGAGCATAGTTCGCTCCGCTGATTTCGACGATATGCGAAGGAGATTACACCTCACTCACATCGCTCCGCCGCGTCCCGCATATCTGCCGCCCACCGTGGACACACGCTGAAAGGTAGCGAACCCCGCTACAGTGGCAACCTCTCCCGAAATGGCCGGGATAAACAGGAAAGCGGTCCGCGACTACGAGCGGCTTTGCCGCGACACCGGGGCGGACGCAGTCCTCGTCATTCACCGCGACACTATCATCGGCGAGTGGTATTCACAAAGAATTCCATTTCCAAAACTGGTTTGGAGCTCGTTTGAATAAAGCGAATATTAATTTTGATGCGCCTGCCCGCAATGCTTATCCGGATTACCGCCTTGTTAAGCAATCCGAAGGCTATGAACTGAAAGGCTAAGTGAAGCATCCAGTAATATGCTTATCAATTCGAGAATGAATGCATGAGCCAATATCTTGCCGTCACTTTATCACCGGAAGCCCGTCACTACCTGCTCGATTTCATGCGCAAAGGCAATGCCTCTGCCCGCGTCCCGAATCGCGCCCGCATCCTACTCTTAGCCGATAAGAGTCAAGACAAACCTGAGACACAAGAACAAATCGCACAATCGCTTCTGGTTTCGCGTCCGACGATCAGCCGCATCTGTCGCGCTTTTGTTCAAGTGAGGATCGAGTCGGCTTTGTCTGAGAAACCACGACCGGGGAAAACACCGAAGATCACGGGGGCGGTCGAAGCCCAGCTGACTCTCCTTGCCTGCTCTACGCCTCCCGTAGGCCGGGCGAGCTGGACGATGCAACTCCTCGCCGACAAATTAGTGGAGCTCAAACTGGTGGACAGTATCAGCGACTCGGCGGTCTGCGCCCGGCTAAAAAAAACGCGATCAAGCCTTGGAATCGAGAGAATCGCCCCCGGCGATTCCTCTGGGTAGAGAGGTTCTGCATCGGAACCGCCTCGCCGCAGTATGTCGCCAAGCAAGAAAATCGCCTGTGGCGATTTCTCTGGATGGAGGACGTCCTGGGTGTGTACGAACTGCCATACGACGCGAAGCGGCCGGCGGTCTGCGTGGATGAAGGCAAGAAGGAACTGCGCAGCGCGTCGCGGGAGTGGTTACCCGCCGGGGCGGGTCAAGCTAAGCGCGAGGATTACGAGTACGTGCGCGAGGTCGGGAAAATCGCCCCGGCGATTTCTCTGGTGCCGCGAATCTGTTCCTGGGAGTGGAACCGCTCGCCGGCCGCCGCATGGTAGAAGTGACGGAGCGGCGTACCCGTGTCGACTTCGCCCATTTCCTGAGGCGCGTCTCCAACGAGTGCGGCGGAACTGCGTTTCGCCTGAATGTCCCGACGCGGACAAGATCGTGATCGTGCTGGACAATGCGATTCTTTTCGCGGCGAAAAAATTATGAACACACACAAGGCGTGGTCCTTGTATATGGCTTTCGATCCCGCGGAAGCGTGCCGTCTGATCCCGACAAACGGCGGCGGTTTTCGACTGAACCGATTCGAGTTCCACTATACGCCGGAGCACGGCTCGTGGCTCAATATCGCCGAGATCGAAGTGTCGGTGATGGCAGTCAAAAGCGGCTTTTGACGCAGAGGCAATGCTTGAACCGGCGGATCAGCAAAGCGGATATTGACGCGGAGGTGAGTGCCTGGGAGATCGCCCGCAACAAACTGCAAGGCAAGGTGAACGGGCAGTTCACGACCCGTGATGCTCGGGTCAAACTGCACCGGTTGTACCCGGAGTTGCAACAAGAAGGGGCGGCAAATGTCTAATTTCCAACAGGATGGCACACTAAGGGGTATGCGGCAGGTTATGTTCACACGCGGCGCAGACGTGGAACAGGGCGGCGAGCAGTTCGGGCAGGAATTGCAGGGTGTACGCGCCGGTTTCATGGATCGCCCCGGCGTATTCGAGCCGGTAAAACTGCCACGTCTGCCCGTTGCTCACCGCGCCGTACACATCAAGTCGGTGACCGTCGCGCTCGTTGACCGCCCGGCACGCTGCCATCTCGCCTATGCACTGCGCCCGGCCTTGATCAAAATCATCCTTCTTTGCCTCCACGGCACATAAAAGCGGCGTTTCCATGAAGGCGCGTTTCGGCGCGATCAGCAGGTCCGCGACGCCGGTTAGCGCGTCGCTGTCGAGGGGTTCGCCCTTCCACGCCCGCAAGCCTGGGAACTGTGGCAGGGTTTCGGTGAACAGGATGTCAATTAAAAGTAGCTTCGCCGCCTCGGAGTTCGTCAGGCTGAAGGCGTCGAACCGGGTTAGTGCCTCGCTCAAAAACGCGCTGGGTGGGCGCGGGTCGGCGGCGATTCGCCACGCGGTGACGTCGGACAGCCCCACGCACCGTAAAGCCTCTTTGAGCGACAGGCCGGAGAAGCTGCGCTTCGCGCGGGCCGCGCCTGGTTTCATCGCGGGCGGGTCGCGTTCGGCTTGCTCGTCGGGGGGCGGTTCCATGCCCCGTATTGTACCGTGATGGTGCAACGCGCGTACGCTTATGGCGCAGTTACCGAACGGCGATCGGGCAACGGTTGACCCGTCGAAACTAACCGCCTACCGCTTAAACCCCGACCATTCACACGGAGGGCCTAAATCGCGTGTTTTCCGCTCGTTTTTAGGAATCACTGTCGAACACGCTGACCTATTACGCGACGCCTTGTTGACAGCCGCCCGAACCGGCGAGGCAGAACCCCGCACTGAGGATGCGCACGGCAAACGCTACGAGATCCGGTTTTTGATGACGGGGGTCAACGGCAACACCACGGAGGTTACGTCGGCGTGGATCATTGATACGGGAGAGGAAACGCCGCGTCTGACGAGCGCGTACATCAAGCTATGGTAGCCGAACGAACCGACACACAAACCGCTTTCAAACTCTACGACGTGGTACGTCTCGCGAGGGACGTGCCAGGGACGCCGCTCCGCGTCGGTCAAACCGGAACCATTGTTGACCGGCTCGCGGACGGTGCGTTCGAGGTCGCGTTCGTGGACTCCTTCGGTTGCGCGATAGAATCACGCGGCTTTTACGCCGACAAACTGTTGCCCTATAACGATTCGGCTGCGTAGAACCGCCCCGCCGTGCCGTGCTTCACGGTAAAGAGGCGCGAATAATGCGACCATGACGGCGCAAACATATTCGCGGTTCCGCCCCGCGCCGTGGTCACGCGGGTTCCGCCCCCCGCGCCGCACGCGCCTCGGGTGATATTATAAAGAACGGCGGATCTATACAACCGCTACTATCAAGGCGGCACGTTAAAGGATCGTACCCGATCCCCCGCGCGGGCGGTATTACTCTCCTCACCCCATCCCCGATACAGCGGCACGGGCGGCGGGGGACTATATTTCGGGAGGCTCGCGACGGTCTAGCGGCATTTATTTCGGTTTAGAAAGCATATAGTATGGAAAATAGAGTGGCGGTATTCGTTGATTTCGAAAACATTAAGCGGGCGGTTGACGACTACTTTGTGAATGAGCGGGTGGAGCTACGGCGCATCTTCGAGGAGATCGGCAAAGTCACCGAGGGGCGAATCGTTTTGAAGCGGGCGTATGCAGACTGGGGCGTCTTTAAGGACTACCGCTCCGACTTACTCGACAACGCTTGCGACCCGATTCAGACTTTCTCCCTGACTTACAAAGGCAAGAATGGGGCCGACATCAAGATCGCGATTGACGTGATGGACGTCGCGCTCCGCCAGTCCGACATCACGCACGTCGCGCTGGTTTCCGGCGACTCGGACTTCACCCCACTGGTACTGAAACTGCGCGAGACCGGGCGGTATGTGGTCGGGGTCGGCGTGCGCTCCAACACCTCGACCTACCTCGCCAAAGCCTGCGACCGCTTCTGCTACTACGACGATCTGCACGGCGCGAACAGCGAGGTCCTGCCCGAACGCTCGATCCCGGTGACACCGATGGACCCGGTCGCCCTGCTCGCTAAAGGGCTTGCCGCACTCGGCAACCGCCCCGTGCCCGGCTCCGCGCTCAAGACCACGATGCGCAAGATTGACCCGATGTTCGACGAAACCCGCTCAGGGCACACGTCGTTCCTGGAGTTCCTACGCTCGCACGGCGACCTGATTGATCTGCATAAGCCCGCCATCGGGGACGTGACGGTGGCACCCAAGGGCCGACTCGAAGGTGGCATGGAGGCGAACACGACACCGCCGGGCCAGGGACAATCGAATGGGAACGGTGCGGCGCACGCGCAACAACGCCCCGACGGCAACGCCGGGCCGATGCCGACGCGCCCGCCGCTGTTCGCGTCAACCCCGGCGTCCGCGCCCACCCCGGCCCAGCAGACGCAACCGTTCGCCCCGTCATCATCCCCGCAGCCCTACGCGCCGTACGCCTCGACGCAGGTGTACACGACCGCGACGCCGAGCCAGATGACTTCCGGCGAGCGGCTCCGGCTCTGGCTCCGCGATAACAACTTCCGCTATGTGCCGTCGGCGGAACGGCACCAGATCATCCGCGTGATGTACGATCTATTCGCCGACCCTGCGAGTAATGACATCTCGCTCAAGGAAGCCAAAGACCGACTACACCTCTGGTTCGAGGAGAACCGCCCGTCCGTGCCGTGGGAGAGCATCAACAGCACGGTGTACCATCTGTTCTATACGTGGTGCTTCTTCTTCGACCGCTCGGACGGCGACGAGGGCAAGCAACTCTGGGATCGGCGCACGTCGCTTCAAGCCGACATCCACAACGCCGACGAACTGATCGCCAAGTGCGAGCGCGGCATCGCTCGCAAACTCTGGGAGCGTGACCGGGGCGACGTGGACGTGGACGCGCTGAACGAATGGCTCTACGACGACTCCGACGAGAAGTACGCCGACATTGAGGAGATGGTGAAGTCCGTCTCGGCGATCATGGCGAGCGGGAACGGGAACGGCGCGGGCGCGGCTCCCAACGGTTTACCGGTTATGGGCGTGCGCACTTTGGGCTAACCGACCCATGTTCCAAACCGAGCCATGATCGGGTATATACACGGGACGCGGGTGCGGTCGAAAGGAACGGCACCACGCGCCTTTTATGCCCGTCTACCTTCATCACATCGAGACCGCCGTTCCGCCTACCGCCTACCCGCAACCCTTCATCGCCGAAGCCATGAAGCGGTTCTCGGCGGGCGGAGACCGCAAACAGGAGCGGGTACGCTCCTACCTGTACAGCCAGTCGGGCATAGAAACGCGGCATAGCGCGGTTCCCGACTTCCTGCCCGGCGCGGCGGGCGGCATCTTCTATGACGGAGCGACCGACACGTTGCGCAACCCCACTACAGGCGAGCGGAACGCGCTCTACACTACCGAGGCGCGCCGCCTGGGTGCCGAGGTCGCGTGCCGCGCCTTCGAAAACGCGGATGGCTTCGACGCGCCCGACGTGACGCACGTCATCACCGCGTCCTGCACCGGCTTCTTTCAGCCGGGGCTGGACTACCATCTGGTGCGCACGCTGAACCTGCCGCCGAGCGTGCCGCGCTTTCACCTGGGGTTTATGGGATGCTACGCGGCGTTCCCGGCACTACGGCTAGCAAAGACCATCTGCGAGAATGACCCCCGCGCCGTGGTACTCGTCGTCTGCCTCGAACTTTGCTCGCTCCACCTGCGCTTCGACGGCGACACGGACGCGATATTGGGCGGCTCGGTGTTCGCGGACGGCGCGGCGGCGGCGGTGGTATCGGCGCGTGAGCCAAGCGGCGGTAAACCCGCCCTGATCCTGGAGCGGTTCGATACGACACTGACCCCGACCGGCGAGTCGGACATGGCGTGGACGATTGGCGACAATGGGTTCGCCATGCGCCTGTCGTCGTACGTCCCGGAGATCCTGCGGGCGAACATCGGGGACGCGCTGGTGCCGACGCTCGGGGGTTCCGGCTTACGCGCCCAGGACGTGGCACACTGGGCGGTACACCCCGGCGGGCGGGCGATCCTGGACAAGGTGCGGTCCGCGCTCGACCTATGCGAAACGTCACTCACCGCCTCCCGGCGCGTGCTACGGGATTACGGCAACATGAGTTCGGCGACTATTCTATTCGTGCTAGCGGAAATGCTCCGCGCCGGGACGCTGACGGGGGCGGGCGATCCGGTCGTCGCGATGGCGTTCGGCCCCGGCCTGACCGTGGAGACCGCCGTGATGCGGAAGGCATAGCCGCGCGAATGACGGTGCTAAAAACGCGGGCGACAGACAGCGCGGAGATCATGGACGACTCCTTGTGCGACGCGTCCGTGCTATGCAACACGTACCGCGACTTCGACCGCGTGAACCATCTCGTGAGCGGCTGGCGCGGGCTGTACACGCGGTATCTGCGCCCGGTACTACGCGCGGCGGGTCCCGGCGCGTCACTACTGGACATCGGTTGCGGGGGCGGGGACGTGTTGCGGCGGCTTGCGGGCTATGCGCGGCGCGACGGCCTGACGTCCTGCTTCGTCGGGGCCGATACGGACGATCGCGCCATTGCCTATGCGCGGAGTCTGCCGCAACCGCCGAACGTGCGCTTCGCGTGTGCGCCCGCTCGGCAACTCGCGGATGCCGGGGAGCGGTTCGACATCGTGATCTCGAACCATCTCCTGCACCATCTGAGCGATGCCGAAGTCGTCACTCTCTGCGAGACGTCCGGCGAACTCGCGTCCCGACTCGTGTTGCACGCCGATATTCACCGGCACCCGCTCGCCTACGCCGGTTTCCCGCTGATCGGCGGCTGGTTCCGCGACTCGCTCATTTTGCCGGACGGGTTAATCTCGATCCGCCGCGCCTTCACGCCGGGAGAACTGGCGCGGCTTGCACCGCGGGGGTGGCACGTCCGCGTCACCTTCCCGTTCCGCCTGCAACTGATATGGGAAACGTGAGTTCTCTTTGGAAGTTGTAAACCCGCCGCGCGAGGCCGACGTCGTGATCGTGGGCGGGGGACCCGTGGGGCTAACACTAGCCTGCCTCCTGACGCTATGCGGCGTGGACTGCGTGGTGCTGGAGCGGCGGGTCTCCCCCGCGGTTCACTCCCGCGCGATCGGCATCCATCCGCCCGCGCTCCACGTGCTGGAAGCGGCGGGCGTCGCGGGCGAACTGACCGGGCGCGGGGTATGTATCCCCGGCGGGCGGGTGTATCTGGACAGGAAACTAGCCGGGCGGCTCCCGCTCGGCGTGGTAGACCCCATATTCCCCTTCGTCTTGTCCGTGCCGCAGACCGTGACCGAGGCGGTGCTGGAGCGGCGGCTGTGCGAACTCGCCCCCGCTGCCCTGGTGCGCGGCGCGACCGCGACCGGCTCGGAATACGGCCAAACCCACGCGACCCTGACTGTAGAGACGGATCACGGCACGCGCTCTGTCACGGCGCGGTACGTGGTCGCGTGCGACGGCAAGAACAGCGCGTCGCGCCGGTCGGCGGGCATCCCGTTCGTCGGCGGCACGTACCCCGACTGCTACCTTATGGGTGATTTCGCGGATGACACTCCTTTTGGCACCGACGCCGCGCTGTTCGTGACCCGAGGCGGGATCGTGGAATCGTTCCCGCTCCCCGGTGGGTTGCGGCGCTGGGTGGCACGTCTGCCGGAGCGAACGGAAACGAGCGACGCCCGCGACCTCGCTGCCCTGGTTTACGCCCGTACCGGATTTATGATCCCGGTCGAGACGTGCGTCTGGATGTCGCCATTCGGGATCGAGTACTGGCTCGCGTCCACGTTCTACAAGGGGCGGTTATTCCTCGCCGGGGACGCCGCGCACATAGTCTCGCCGATAGGAGGGCAGGGAATGAACCTCGGCTTCCTGGACGCGGGCGAACTCGCGTCCGTTCTGCCGCGCCTGTTAGCCGGAGGATCAAAGTCGAAAGAAACGGAAGTCAGCGAGCCAACACGGGAGGCCATACGCCACACGATCTGGCCCTATCAGTACGAGAACGCCCGGATGCGCCCCGCGAAGACCGCGCTCGCCCGCGCGGAACGGAACACGGTGCTGGGACGCCCGTGCCCGCCCTGGCATCCGTACCGCGCTCTGGTCTGGGCGATGGCAAATATCGCCCCGATCCGCCGCCACTACGCGGGCGTGTTCACGATGCGCGGGCTGGGGGATCGCGGGTAGGGCGTCCGCGTCGTACGTGCGTCCGGCAGCCGCCACGGTTCCAGGCGTCCGGGATGCGGGCCACGGGCACCAGGTCCCATGCGCAAAGTCAACTCCCCCAGACGTAGAAAATCCGGGGGATAGCAACCTAATCGCCACCCAGCGTGATATTCGGGCGACGCGCCCCCGCCCAATGATGGACGAAGTACGACTCGGAAAGGCTACTGGTCTTAACCCCGCCGTGGCTGGAGGCGTGGATGAACTTCCCGTCGCCCATGTAAATCCCGACGTGCGAGACGCCGTGCTTGTATGTGTTCTTGAAGAACACTAGGTCGCCCGCCCGCATCTCCTCTTTGGTGACCGGCATTCCCTTGCGGTACTGCTCGGCGGCGGTGCGCGGCATGCTCTCGCCGGACTGGCTCAGGACGTGCCGTGTGAAGCTGGAGCAGTCGAACGCGCCGTGACCGGTCGCGCCCATGCGATACGGGACGCCACGGTACGACAGCGCGCGGTTCACGATCCGGTCGCCGCGCTTCGAGGCGCGCTCGATGGGCACGCGCACCGCCTTCGCGACGCCGCCCTTGATTGCCCGACTCCTGGGGATGGGCACGGACGCGGTGATTGTTTCGGGAGCGACGCTCACTTCCACAGCGGGCGCGTCGGTCACGAGAGGCGGAACCGACGCCTTCAACTCGCCTGTTACGACGCGGGGGGCGTCGGCGGGCAGATCCGCAAGCATCTGGCTGTCAACGCCCTCGCGCAGGGTCGCGGTCTCATACCCTTCCGTAATTTTCGCTTCGACCTGAGTGTCGGGCGTCGCTATCTGCCGGGAGATCGTCTGGATGCGCGGTGCGAGGCGGGTGATGACGCGGGCGACCTGGACCGGCTTCACAACGGCTGTTGGAGTCGCGCGCCGCTTCGGCGTCGGATGCGTCACTGCGAGGGGTTTCATCACCGGCATGTGCGCGGCGACTTTAGCCTTGCGGGTGGCAACTCTGGTCGGGGATTTCTTGTGGCGCGTGACTTTCGCGACCGATACTTCGGAGTGACGGGCGCGGCGAACGCGGCGGGAGGGCGCGACGGGGTGTTGCGCGGCGAAGGCGCCCGTGTCTTTGGTCTGTTTTTTGTTGATCGCGAGGAGATCGGCGCGCACCCAGCCGGTGGTCCCCGAAGCGAGTTTCAGACGCACCCAACCTTTTTTCTTGCCCAAAACTCGGGCGACGCGGCCCGAATCGAGCAGGCCGGATAACTTGCCTTTTTTGCCGGGGGAGGAACGGAGGCGCACGGTTTCGGCGCGGACGATAGCCTTGCGCGACTTGGGAGCCTTGGCTATCGCGGCCAGCGGCGCGACAAGGGACAGGGAGAACACCGCGAGCGCGGCGAAAACGACGGTGGCGATCGCGCCTCGCAGGGTGACGGTCCGCCGGGACACTCCGGCCGCTCGGGTCGGGCTACACAACTCTACACGTAGAAATGTCAAACTATGTCACTTCCTTTCACGGTCTTCGCAAGAAAACCGGGGGATACGGTGATGAAAACGATTATTTTTCCCGAAAGATCGGGGTCGTAAACATCCTGGGTAGACGCGGTGCCGAAGTGTCAGCCCGAGTTCGTCATGGCAAGTATAATCCGGGGATTGTACCCGTGTCAAGCGTGACCCGTCAAAAGTTGCGCGGCGCATCGTTAAATCAGGTATGTTTACGGGCACTCTTCCCCACCGGCGAACGCCGCTTCGTGGTTGCGCGGACCACGGGAGGCGTGGCATAATGCGGTTGCGCCATCGCCCGTTTGATCGTCCAGCGAGCGGCGCGACGAACTTTTTTCAAGGAAGCGTTTCACCCTTATGCCCTATATAATTGCCGAACCCTGTATCGGCGTGAAAGACAAGTCCTGCGTCGCTGTCTGCCCTGTTGACTGCATCCACGGCCGCGACGGAGACACGCAACTCTTCATCAATCCCACCGAGTGCATTGACTGCGGCCTGTGCGAGCCGGAATGCCCCGTGGACGCGATCTTCATGGAGGACGAAGTTCCGGGCAAGTGGAAAGGGTTCATCCAACTCAACACGGACTATTTCAACAAGTAGGCGAACCACGCCATTAGACGCGCCCCGTAGTGACCGCCATGCCCGACGAATACCCGCTCCACGCCAGTGTCCGGGTTCGCACCTACGAACTCGATTCGTTCGGGCATGTCAACAATGCCGAGTACCTGCACTATCTAGAAGAAGCCCGCTCCGAATATCTGCGGCAGATGGGCTTGTCATTCGCGGACTTCGGCGCGCACCATGTGCAGCTCGTGATCGTCGAGGCGCGGCTCCGCTTCGTATCGCCCGCGCGGTACGGCGACCATATCGTAATTCGGGGCCGGTTTCGTGACGTGCGCCCCGCCTCCGCGTGGATTGACTACCGCCTCACCGAGGCGGCCACCGGGCGCGTCGTCGCCACCGCCGAAACCAAAGGCGCGTTCATAGACGCCGCGACCTACAAGCCCCGGCGCGCCCCCGAACCGTTCCGCGCCGCCTTCGCCGCGTTCACCCCCGAACCCCGCCGCGATGCTACCGCCCCCGAAACGGACGCTACGTGAACCGCACCCTCGCCATCGGCGACATCCACGGTTGCCTGACCGCTCTGGAAACGCTACTCGCCCTGGTTAAGCCGGACGCGGGCGACACTGTGATCACGCTCGGCGACTACGTGGATCGCGGACCCAACACGCGCGGCGTGCTCGAACGGCTGATCGCGCTCGCGGAGGAGACGCGGCTGATCCCGTTGCGCGGCAATCACGACATCATGATGCTCGCGGCGCGCTCCGAAAGCGATGTATACCGCAGACAATGGGAGCGGGTCGGCGGCGACGCCACGCTCGCATCCTACGACGGGTCGCTGGACGCCGTGCCCCCTTCCCACTGGCGTTTCCTCGAAGACACGCGCCCGTTCCACGAGACCGCGACGCACATTTTCGTCCACGCGGGCGCGGACGCCGAAACGCCGATGGATGAGCAACATGACGGCATTTTGTACTGGGAGAAATTGCGTAACCCCGACCCGCACTTCTCCCGCAAGACCGTGGTCGTGGGGCACACGTCGCAAAAGAATGGCGTGCCGCTCGACTTCGGGCACACGATCTGTATTGACACGTGGGCGTGTGGCACGGGTTGGCTCTCCTGCTTCGACGTCGCCACGGGGCGGATATGGCAGGCGAATGAGGCGGGCGAAAACCGCTTGCTGTGGCGCGACGAGTTGGGCGAATTGGCGTGATGCGCCGAGGGCGCGCGGGGAACCCGCCGGAAGG
Source organism: Armatimonadota bacterium (assembly GCA_043754515.1). Classification (GTDB taxonomy): domain Bacteria; phylum Armatimonadota; class Armatimonadia; order Armatimonadales; family Armatimonadaceae; genus JACMIU01. The sequence goes on along the minus strand of JAYUUO010000074.1, from coordinate 859 downwards.
ACACCCGCCAGTCACCCCCCGCGCGGTATAATCCCCGGACATGACCGCCCCTCCCCGCGTCTCGTCGCGCCACCTGCTCCGCGTCTGGCTACTCCTTTCCGTGCAATCGTTCGGCGGCGGCGGGGCGACGCTCGCGCTGATGCAACGCGCCGTGGTACACGGGAACGGCTGGGTGACGGACGAGCAGTTCGCGCATGACTGGGCCATCTGCCAGGTCGCGCCCGGCATTAACCTGATAGCGATCACGGTACTGCTCGGCAAGCGCATCGCCGGCTGGCGCGGCATCGGGCTGTGTCTCGTGGGGATGCTACTCCCCAGCGTCGCGATCACGGTGCTGATGACCGCCCTGTATTCCCGAGTTCGGGATTTGGCGGCGGTGAAGCAGGCCGTTAGTGCCGTCATACCCGCGTCGGTCGGGCTGGGACTCGCGACAGCGCTCGCGATCACCCGCCCGCCGCTTGAGGAGAGCCGGCGCGAGGGCGGCGTGCTGTTCGCGCTCGGCTTCGTGATCATCGTCGCCAGCGCGGTCGCGGTTCTCGTCTACCATATCGCCGCGATTTACGTCCTTCTTGCGGGCGGCACGGTGTCCGCCGCCGCGTCGTGGGCGAACGCCGACTATCGCGCGAGGCGTGCGATCCCACCGCCGCCCGGAAAGGCGGCACCGCCCCCGTGACGCCTTTCCTGTTCTTCTGGGTTACGCTCAAAGCGTCGCTCCTGTCGTTTAGTGGCCTCGGCAATGTCCCGAGTCTGCACGACGACTTGGTGCCGACGGGGCACGCGACCGACACGCAGTTCGCCGAGAGTATCGCGGTCGGTCAGGTCTCGCCCGGTCCGGCGGGGCTGTGGGTGGTCGCGTTCG
>JAYUUO010000073.1:0-5135 GCA_043754515.1 Armatimonadota bacterium | reverse complement strand
GGGCTACCGCCGCCCTCGGGGTGCGCGGGGGCAAGGACGAGGGTGTAAACTTCGCCGATCTTCTGCTCCACGGCGGTGTCGAACTGCGCCACCTTCGTCTGTGCCTGCGTTTTGCTACTCGCGGTCAGGTCCAATTCTGTTACCTGTTCGACGATCTGGCTCCACGCGAGGAACAATCGCACCTGCTGGTCGAGTTCGGCGCAACGGTTCTGGTCGCAGGCCATAAAGCAGACCATATTGCGGTTGACGCGCTGTGTCGTGCCGTGGAATCGGAGCAGGTCCATCGCTTCCAGCGCGGCGGGGCTGTTCTCGCTGTTGTATTTGTGCGGGTGCTGCGGTCCGAGGATAACGAGGCGCAGGTTACGGTCGTCGGGGACTTCCTGCGAGGAAGTCGGGGCGACATGAACACCCGCGAAGTCGGCACGGGTTCGTGCGTGCTTTCGCAGGCGGGTGATGATCTCGCCATTCGCTTTCAGCTTGATGTCTTCCCTCTCGGAAAGTTCGGTCGCGAGTTTGTTCACCGACGCCTGCGTATCGTAGCGGTAGCGGTTGCCCGCGACGTACAGGTAGGTGGTGCGGTCGGACAGTTTACGCAGAGCGTCGCCGAACGTCGCGATTGTCTCGCCAGGCTGGGCGCAGCCGAGCTTCACCCGCTTGTCCTCAATGCCCTGCGCGGCGGCGCGGAGTGTCGGTGCCGAACCGAGGAACACGGTTCGGGCCACGCGGCGACAGGCGGAGAAGCGACCGAAGTTTACATTTTCGCCATCGAGTTTCAGCGGCTCCGAATGAACGCCGTCCACGTCTTTGTCAATCACGGCGGACCAGCGGTCGGGCAGGTAGCGCGTGAGTTCGGGTTGCACGGTCGGGTCGGAGATCGGTACCATCGCAGGCAAAATCAGCAGGCTGCGGTCGTCGCCTTTCCACAGGGCGTGGATCGCCGCCGCCATCAGGCGCAGTACGCCGCGGGTGCGCTGGAACTTTTCGAGCGTAGACCAGTCGTTGTACAGCCGCTCGAACAGTTCGGGATGGATCGGGTACGCCGCCACCATCCGTTTTTCGTAGTCGGCGTCGCGAACCTCACTCGGAAACTCCTGCGAGTTGGTGCGGTACATCTCGATGAACGCTTTGACGACGGCATCACGATGGCGGGCATCAATAACGGGTCCGAAGAGACGGCGGCGGACTATCTCGAAACTCTCGTCGGTGGTTGCGGGTCGCCACACGAGATTGGAGCGTCCCACTGCCTGTTTCAGACTGTCGAGTGCCGCCTGCCCCCCCGTGTCGCCCTGCTCGGATATGGACGAGGGAATGGACACCAGCACCAGCACGTTCGGGGCGCGGCGGGCGGCCTCGCAGAGCGTCTGCGCGAACGTGAACTGGGTGTCGAACGATCCCGCGGGGAGCATCTTCTCGCGTCCGAAAAGCTGACGGGCATAGGCGACCCACTCGTCAATCAGAATGAGCGACGGCCCGCAGAGCGCGAAAACTTTGTCGAGGTCGCCGCCAGGGTTTGTGGCGTTCTCGTCAGCAGCGCGAACCAGATCGAACGCCTCGCGCCCGCCGAGTTGCCATGCGAGTTCCCCCCAAAGCGTGTTGACGACCGTGCCGTCGTCCTTCCGCGTTGGGGAGCCAGGGGTCAGCGAGTTTCCGACCAGCACGGCGCGGCGAACCGCGGGAGGCTGATCCACCCCGCTCTGCTTCAGAACGCCTTCAATGCCAGGAAGGTCGGTCGCCTTGATCCCGCTGAACAAATGGTACAAAGCAAGCATACTATGCGTCTTGCCGCCGCCGAAGTTGATCTGGAGTTCCACCACGGGATCGCCGCCCTGACCCGACAGCCGCTTCAGCGCGTTGACAAGTAGTTCGGACAGACCCGCCGTTAGGTACGTGCGCCCGAAGAACTCGGTGGGATCACGGTATTCAGCGGTGCCATCACCACGATACACCTGCCACAGATCGGCGGCGAACTCCGCCTGCTGGTAGGTGCCCCGCGCCACGTCGTCGTGGGGGGCGATGACTTCCCGCCACGGCTTCAAGCCGCCGAGGGTCGCACCTTCCACGGGAGCGGCGGTCGCCTTGCGCTGTTCACGGCGGGCCTGCTCCTCAAACTTGGTGCGGAGCAACTCCATTTTGAGCCGTTCGACCTCTTCGGACTGCGCGGGCGGTGCCCCGACGGCTTCGAGGAGTTGCTGAATCTCGTGCAGGGCGGCGAAAGCGTCGTCGAGGTCGAACGGTTCGTCGTGCGCGTGCTTGTTGCGAATGTCGCGGGCATCAAAGGCAAGGTTCTTGACCTCGCGGGGGAAGCGGCGCGAGAATACGCCGTCCCACCCGTGGATGATCGCTTTCAAACACGCCTGCGTGTCAAGTTGAACCTCGCCGTTTTCGATGCGGATTCCTGCCACCACATCGGGCGGCAGGCTGTCCACCCAGTTGTCGCCAACCAGAGCACGAAGTTCCTGTTCCACGACGGGGCGCAGTGCCCCGCGCAGTACGTCTAATCCCCGCCCGACTCGTTCTTTATTGCTGATTGCCACGAACTATTCTCCTCAACTGTGGGTGATCCCCAAAACATTTGTTCGACAGAGGCTTGTGATTTTTGGTACAATGTCTCTGTGGACTTGATGACTATTGGATACGAGGGGATGAACCTCGACCGCTTTTTCTGCCTGCTCCGCGCAGGTCGTGTGGACACCATTATTGATGTCCGTCAGAACCCGCTCAGCCGAAAAAAAGGGTTCTCTAAAACTGCTCTTGCGACTGCCGCCTGTGCAAACGGCTTCCGCTACGTCCATCTGCGTGAGTTCGGTTGTCCAAAAGCCATCCGCGACGACTACCGTCGGGACCATGATTGGGCACGTTACACAGAACGTTATCTGGCTTATCTTGACACTCTGGACACGCCGCTGGCACTGCTGATACGACAGGTGCTTGAAAACCGTTGTTGCCTTCTATGCTTCGAGGCTGACCCCGTGACCTGCCATCGTTCCTTCGTTGCCACCCGTGTTGCCGATGATGCATACGCACCGCTTACCGTAGTTCATCTCGGCATCACAGATCAAATGCTGGCTGCGTAGATGGCTTCGGTTGCTCGTCCGCCGATGATCGCGGCGGGTAAACCAAGCCAATAACGAGCCACTGGTTCGGGAAGCGGTGTTGGGTTCCCATCATGAATACAAGGTCCCTACCCGCCATCCACTCTTCTAATTTCGCACGAAACGGTTTCTGCCAGTTCTCGCCGTGACTTCGCACGCAATTCCGATAAAGCCTTCCTGCCTCCCAGTCGGTGACAAGGTGCCTGTTCTGCTCTGGACCGTGCGGCGTATCTATTTCATAGCGGTAATGTGCATGAAACGGTAACTTTTCCAGCATCGCCCGCCGTCTCCGTCCAGCATCACCCATGTCGGTAAACAGGTCACCCTGCTCCAGATCGCGGGTAAGTTTTGCCCGCTCTTCCTCGTTCCAATCTTGTTCAGCGACGGGAAGCGGCGTAATATCCAGTCCGAGCAGACGTGACGGGCGCAAAAATCCCAGCGTTTCCCCTGTCGTTTGTCGTCGCTCTTCCAATGCCGTGAAACTCGGCAGGATGTGCGGTTCGATCCAGCGTATCCGCTCTACCCAGTCCGCTTTTTTACCCTTCACGACTTGCTCGCCGACCGCCAGACTGTCAACATCAATACGGCGGCTTTCGGGGCGTTGGTCGTCAGTGGGCGGACGAAAACTGGCGGTCACCCACTGCCACTTTTTGAACTGCTTTTCGTCAGGAAGTAGACGGAAAGGGACGGGGAACACGCGGCGTAGTTCCCCGTTCTCGCTGACGGCGGCGACACAGGTCGTCTCGACGCTTCCTTTACTGGGTGTCGGGTACGTCTTCGCTAATATCAGCATTCGCTCGGACTGACCGAGTGTTGTTCCGCGTCGTGCCACGGTTTAGCGATCATCCTCCTCGGCGCGGTTGTGGTCCGCAATCTGCTTATCCAACTCGTCGCTGGCAAGTTGCCAAAGTTTTTCAAGCCCGCAGTTGCGCATTTCCTTGAGCGAACCGTTCCATTTGTGCTCCGACAAGCTGTGTGATACGAGATTAGGCTTGCACGGGCCATCGCCAAGCAATTCCTCAGCCAACGCCGTTTCAACAAGATTGAGATAGATGGTCACGTCAGAAGGCAAGAAATGGCTAATGCGCTGTCCCACGCTTACAGTCTGCGATTCATTCCAAGTTACGACTAAAACTCTCATTTATTCCTCCTCCGTGGTGTCAAACAGGCCGCCCGTGATGACGAGGCCAGCCGCGCCTGGCTCTTGTGACTGCGCTTCAATGTCGGACCAGGAGGCGACCAGCGCGTTGTACGGGCGAGCCTCTGCCGACCACTTTTTCTTTTCCGACAGGTCGAACAGGCGGTATGCGAGGTCGCGGGCGCGTTCCACTTCAAGGTTCGGGTGGGCGGCGCGGAAGCGAGCCATCATGCGCCCTGCCGATTCAATGCCGCGGCTGTCGAGTTCGCGGGCGAGGAGTTGCGTCGTTTCCCAAATGGTGACGCGGCTGTCCTTCGCGGGGTCGTAGTCGGTGGGCAGTTCGTCGCGGGTGAGCAGTTTGACAATGCCGCCGCCTGAACGCACGATGCCGTCCGATACGAGTCCGTCCACGGCGACGTTCTTGGCGCGGGCGAGGTCGTCTGCCTTGCCGAACGGGGCTTCGGAGAAGCCGTACTGCGAGAACCACGTCACCGCCCAGCGGGTCGCCTCGTCGTAAGTGCCTTCTTGCTCTGCTAAAACTTCGTCGAGCGTTTTGTTAATGAGTCCGAGTGCGGTTCGCACGGTCATCGGCTTGCCGCTCGCTTCCAACACGGACTTGTAGCGGGAGTAGACCGCCATGCCAGGTCCGATAGCGGATTGTTGCAAATCCACGGGCGCGACGTTGCCTTGTTGCAGGGCGACAAGGGCGCGGGGCAATTCGCGTTTCAGGGCGCGGGCGAATTCGGCACGGGTAACGGTCGCGGCAGTGTCGGGGCGCGGGCGGCACACGAGGGCGATGGACGATGCGAGAATGTTGGTTCCCGCCGTGATTTTGCCAGCACGTTCGGTACGCATGGGCCACGTTCCCGTGACTTGAAAGCCTTCCTCGACGAGTGCGGACAGGA
>JAYUUO010000072.1:0-15696 GCA_043754515.1 Armatimonadota bacterium | reverse complement strand
CCGGCGATATAATAAGTCGTTATGCACATTTACGACGTACTGGTTATCGGCGGCGGGCACGCGGGTTGCGAGGCGGCTCTCGCGGCGGCACGCATGGGTTGCGACACGCTGATGGTCACCGGGAATATTGACCGGATCGCGACGCTCCCCTGCAACTGCTCGGTCGGCGGTCCCGCGAAGGGCCACCTTGTGCGCGAGATTGACGCCCTGGGCGGGGCGATGGCGATCATCACCGACGCGACACTGACACATTTGCGGATGCTGAACACCGGCAAAGGACCCGCCGTCCGTGCGCTCCGGGCGCAGGTGGATGTCGCTGATTACCCCCGCGCCATGCAAGCCTATCTACAGGGCGCGGCGAACCTGACTTTGCGCGAGGGCTTAGTCGAAGAACTGATGACTGAAGGCGACCGTGTTGTCGGCGTACGGACAGCGAGCGGCGAATCGTTCTCGGCGCGGACCGTGGTCGTCACCACCGGGACGTTCCTGCGCGGCCTGTGCCACATGGGCGATTCGCGCTGGGAGGCCGGGCGCGGTATCCCGCTTGATAAGACCGGCACGGCGGCGACTAACACGGTCGAGACGGCGGCGTACGGCTTGTCGGCGTCCCTGACCGCGCTCGGCTTCCCGCTCGGTCGGCTCAAGACCGGCACTACCCCGCGTATCGCGCAGGAGTCGGTTGATTTCTCGCGCACTGACACGCAACCGTCGGAGCCGGACACGCCCGCGTTCTCTTTCCGCACACCACCGCGCCGCCACGAAGGACTACTTCCGACCTGGCTGACGTACACGAACGACCGGACGCACGAGGTGATCCGCCGTAACCTACACCGCTCGGCGATGTACGGCGGCTTTATCGAAGGGGTCGGCCCCCGCTACTGCCCGTCCATTGAGGACAAGGTCGTGCGGTTCGCGGACAAGGAACGCCACCAGGTCTTTCTGGAGCAGGAGGGCTGGCACTCCGGCTCGCTCTATATTCAGGGGATGAGCACGAGCCTGCCCGCCGACGTCCAGTTGGAGTTTGTGCGAACGCTCCCCGGCCTTGAGGACGCGGTGATGCTGAAGCCGGGCTATGCGGTGGAGTACGATTTCGTGCCGCCGACGGAACTGACGCCCGCGCTGATGACGAAGCGCGTCGAGGGGCTGTTTCTGGCGGGACAGATCAATGGCACGTCAGGCTACGAGGAGGCGGCGGCGCAGGGACTGATGGCGGGCGCGAACGCCGCGCTGTACGCGCAGGGGCGCAAGCCGTGGACGCTAACCCGCTCGGACGCCTACATCGGGGTGATGATTGACGACCTGGTGACCAAAGGCGTAAACGACCCGTACCGGCTCCTGACGTCGCGCGCCGAGTTCCGCCTCACGCTCCGCCAAGACAACGCGGATTTGCGACTGACCGAGATCGGTCGCGGCGTGGGTCTGGTCGGTGACGATCAATATGCAATGTTCGCGGGCAAGCGGGCGCGGATGACGACGCTCCACGAACGTCTACACGGCACCTGGGTCACGACGCCGGACAACGCGAAGCTGACCGCCGCCGGGCTGGGCGTGGTCGGCGGGCACGGGCGCGTGTCGCTCTTCGAGTTGCTACGCCGACCGGGGGTGACGGAAGCGATGGTCGCCGAGTATATGGGCGAGCCGATCACGCCGCTGACCGCGTCCGCGTGGGATCAGGCAGGTATACTGGCTCACTATGAAGGGTATATAGATCGGGAAGTGGCACAGGTAGACGCGGCAAAGCGTCGGGATCACCTGCTACTCCCCACCGACCTCGATTATTCCGTCATCAACGGCATGGCGTCCGAGGCGCGGGAGAAACTGGGCAAGATCCGCCCCGCGACGCTGGGGCAGGCGGCGCGGGTTCCGGGCGTCACGCCGTCCGACGTCTCGACGTTGAACATATATCTGGCGTCGAGGGATCGGCGAGAAAGAAAACGAGAAGATGATACAAAGACGGAACAATAGCCGGGTGGCGATAATCGCAGTCGCGGCGGCATTCGGCGGATTCGCAATCGGGCAGGCGTTGCCCGCGCGAGCGCAATTAGGCGAGGTGCTGAAAGGCGCGGCGATCGGGGTGCTGGTGAACCAGTTCGGCGGGCAGATTGACCGATTTGTTAACACGCTGACCGGGAACAAGCCTGACGGCATCCGCGAGACGACCCGCGTCGTTCCCATCGTCACGGTCGGCGAAGGCGCGTATGTCGGCGCGGCGCAGGTAACGGGGCCGAAGAACAAAGTGGACAAGGTGAAAGCCATCGCCCGCGTGGAAGGCGAGACGAAGATAGGGAATGAACTGCGGGCGACCGCGCTGGTCCCCGTCTCGACCACGAAGCCGAACGATGTCACGTCGCTCTCGCGAGTGAAGGGAGTCGGCGTGTCGGCGATTATTGACTACAGACTGCGGCTGTAAAAGTCGCCCGAACAGTGGCCGAGACGCCGTTCTGAGCACGCGCCGCCGGAGGACGATGTCCCCGGCGGCGTTCCTTTTTTTGGATGAGCAACGACTACAGGAGCGCGGGCTGTTTTTCAGCGTTCCGAGGCCAGTTGTCACCGGAAACTACAGAAAAAAACATACGGCCTTATGGCTCGGAAACTGTTTTGGGAAAACATTTTCCTCTTTTTCAAAACGTGAGTCGCCGATATAATCCTGGTAACACTGACGGCGGTGTCGCTCGATGACGCGGACGCTTTGTGAACGAAGAGTATACAACGGTGAAACGTTTGCTGACAGTTATCGCCGCGCTCGCGGTGATCGGAATACCGATCGTGGGGCGTGCCGATGACTCCACGAACCGGCTTCCCACCAACACCGACTTCTCGCAGGGCGGCTTTTACCAGTATGGGAGCGGAACGCACTCTATCCCTGGCTGGGACATCCGATACGACGGGCCGAACGGGTTCGGGCTGTATCCCGGCAAATACTACGCCATACCCTACAGCAGCGATGTGGTTGACCTCGACTACGGCGGGCAGATCAGCACGGCGGCGGACAGCCGCGCGAGTGTTACGGCAGGCCGCGTTTACAAATTCACTCTCGATGTCCAGCATACGGACGGTTTTACCTACGAAGTGAAAGGGGCGACGCCGTCTATCCAATTCTTCGACGCGGGCGGTAACCTACTACAAAATATACCCAGCATGGACGTTCAGAACGCGGACCCATCCCTCTTCGGCGTACAGACCTTCGGCTGGGAGACTGGCTCTACCACCGCGCTCACCCAGGCGGGCGCGGTGTCGGCGAGCGTATCGGCGTACGGGCCGCGCGGCGGATACCCGAACGATTACTCCTGCAAGTGGCACATGACGAATTTCCGGCTGACCACCGTCTCCGAAACGCGCGACCACGCCACCATCCGCCGCGCCCTTCGCGCGCTAGAGAAGGGCAAGCCCGCGCCGATCCGGGTTCACTACACCACGAAGCAGAGCGACACTATTTTAATCCACCTCCTCCTCGGCAACACCCTGATCACCCAGATGTCACGCCGGGGCGTGGCGTGCTCGACTTCGCGCCCGTAATCCCAGCGAACATCGCGAAGAGCGATCGGTACTCCTGGCAGGTACGCGTCCAACCGACCGGCTCACGCACGTTGCTCGACCAGCAAAACATGGGCGGTGCCTTCTTCGATGAAACGCAGACTGGCTCCGGTTCGGCGGGCGCGGACAGCCCGCTGATCCAGTACGCGGGACGCGGGCGCGTGACTAACCCGCAGGAACCGGAGAGTTTCTGGGCGGGTTCCGAGATGCGCGCCCGATTTTAAAAGTTCCTCGCTCAGCGCACACTTATTCAACAGTAGTAGGAGTTACGCGGTTCGTTAAGAACGCGGGTCGAAACCCACGTCATCGGCAAAACAAGTACGGTCAAAACTTGTTTTGACGATTGCCTATCCAGGCTACTTCGTAGCCGGACGTCGGGTACCCGCTTGCGGGTGGGACGGACAGATCCGGGCATACGAAACCGCCAACCGCGTAACTCCTAAGTAGTTTCGACTGGCAGGACATGGTGATCGTACTCGACAACGACGAGTCTACATCGCGCCACATTCTAGCTCCCTACGGCGACAACACGGTGTCACTCGCGAGCCGGCTACCGGATGGTATCCACACCGTGACGCTGGTATGTAATCAGGACAGCACGTCGGGCATTTTACAGTTCAAGGGGTTTAACCTGGACACCGGTAGGGGCTTGCTACGCCCCAACCCGGTTCCGAACCGCCGCATCGAGTTTTATGGGGACTCGGTGACTAGCGGCGGCACGCAAGACCCGCTCGTCATGAGCCCCGATCATGGGAGTGACAGCCAGTACACCAGCAACGTCTGGCGCAGTTTCGACGGCTACATGGGGCGCGAGATGGGCGCGGACTACCGGAGCATCAGCAAGGCGCGACCGGGGTAGCGGGTATCTTCGTGCTCAATTACACCTTGCTCGACTATTACGACAAACTCGACTTTGACGGTTACGCGCCTGCCAACGCCGCTACGTGGAACTTCGGTGCGTGGCAGGCCGACGCCGTTGTGCTCACCATCGGGCATAACGACCGGTTCCAGGCGAAGTCCCGCGATTTGTGGATCGCGAAATACTCGACGTTCGTTCATAACACCCATAGCCAGTACCCGAACGCGGAGATATTCTGCGCGAACACGTCCATCAGCGACGACGCGACCTCGTGGAAGTCGGCGGTGCTCCCGCTCCTTTCCGATCCGACACTCGGCGGCAAGATACATTTCCAGTTGACGCGCCCCGTCCAGCCGCACGGCGGACACCCCCGGCTAGTGGATCACCAGGGGATGGCGTTCGGCACGAGTCAGTGGAACAGCATGGTGAATTGGGTCGCGGACACGCTGGACTGGTAATCATCCGCCTATTTTGATTATTTCGCCGCCGGGCGATATAATCTAAGGCAGCGAGGCCGCTACTCCCCATGGGGCGTAGCGGCTTTCTTTTTAGAACGGGTATCCAGTATGAGCGACGATGTGACGCAGGAATTGTACGACTTTACCATAATCGGCGGGGGGCCGACGGGGCTTTACGGCGCGTTCTATGCCGGATTACGGCAGATGAAAACCAAGATAATTGACTCGCTCGGGGCACTCGGCGGTCAACTTTCCGCGCTGTATCCCGAGAAGTACATCTACGACGTGGGCGGCTTCCCGAAGATTCTCGCGAAAGATCTGGTAGACCAGAGCGCGGAACAGGCGTTGCAGTACGCGCCCGCCGTGTGTCTGAACGAGAAGGTGCAGACCCTGACGCGCGATCCGGGAACCGGCGTATTGACACTCACGACGGACAAGGGGATGCACCACACCAAGGCGGTGTTGATCGCGGCGGGCGTCGGCGCGTTCATCCCGCGCCGTCTGGACGTCTCGGGGTTGCAGGAACTCGAAGAGAAGGGCATTCAGTATTTCGTCAATGATACGAAGCCATTATATGGCAAGCGTCTCGTGATCGTCGGCGGAGGCGACTCGGCGTTCGACTGGGCGATGGCACTGGCACCGCATGCCGCCGAATGTACCCTACTCCACCGATCCGACCGCTTCCGTGCTCACGAAGACACCGTTGAGAAGGTGCTGGCGGGTCCCACGCACATCCGGCGGTTTCACGAGTTGAAGGCGGTACACGGCGAGGAACACTTGGGGGCGGTGACGATCTTCGACAACCGCTCCGGCGAGGAGACGGTTATCGAATGTGATAACTTGCTACTGAATCTGGGATTTCTGACGAACCTCGGGCCGATCAAAGAGTGGGGGCTTGACATTGAAAAGAACGCGATCCGGGTAGACTCGACTATGCAAACGACAATTCCGGGCGTTTACGCGGCGGGCGACATCTGCACGTATGTCGGCAAACTGAAACTGATCGCGACCGGGATCGGCGAGGCGGGGACGGCGGCGAACTTCGCCAAAACGTTCATTGATCCGGGAGCGAAGGCATTCCCCGGCCACTCCTCCGATAGCAAGTAGGTATCGTATGTTCCGCGAGGCAGGGAGTGTGTGGCGCGCCTTCTGGGTATGAAATAAATCACAGCCGCCCTCGAAACGAAACACGCGCCGGTAAACTGTTGTCGTAATAGGAGTGCCGCCCCCGACGAACCGTTAGCGGTTGAAGCGCGACGCTCGCAACCTGGTTCCGCGCTATCGCGGGCACCGAGGTTCTGATCGGAGGATCGGCTTGAATGAAGATTTGCGACAAACGCAGGACGCGGCCACACGCGCGGAAAATGCCTCTATCGCATGGGGGCGGAGAACGTTTGTGTATGCCGGCGGAGATCGCGTCTCGCCACGAACGGCAAAACCGATCCCACTTTGCCGCCGATTCAAATCAACGTCTTCTATGATAGGTGATACAGACTCTTCGCATCCCCCCGCGCCGGTCGCGCCTCGCGCGCCGCTCGGCGACTCCGCGAGTACGCCGGTCGCGCTCGCGCCGTACTCCCTTGTTAATCCCCCGTCCTCTCTCGCGACCCCACTCGCGGTAGACATTCCGGTGCTACCTCCCGGCGAACTCGAGCGGTTGTCCGTGGAGCACGCACACACCCGTGATCCGCAACTACGCGAGATGTTGGTGATCTATCATCAGCGCCTGGTCCGCTCCATCGCCACGCGGTTCATAGGTGCCGGTGAGTTCATTGAGGATCTGATTCAGGTCGGGAACATCGGCCTAATCAATGCGCTGGATCGGTACGACCCGAACCAGGGCACGCGCTTCTCGACTTACGCCACGCCGACGATTATGGGGGAGATCAAGCGGTATTTCCGCGACAAGACGGCCACGATCAAGGTGCCGCGCTGGCTCCAGGAGATGAACCACTCCGTCCGTCGCTTCCAGCATGTCCTGACGCAGGAGCTGGGGCGCGTACCCACCCCGGCGGAGATCGCCGCGTATATGAAAGTCCCCGAGGAAGAGGTGTTAGTGGCGATGGAGGCTGGCGAGGCGAGTAATCCTCTTTCGCTAGACTCACACTTAGACATGGGCACCGACTCGGGGTCGCTCTTCGACCTGGTTGGTCGAACCGACACCGGCTTGTGGGAGTTCGAGGCGTTCGGCGACCTGCGCTCCGCGATGAAGCGGCTGCACCCCCGCGAACGCGAAGTAGTGTCCCTGCGCTTCTTCGACGAGATGAGCCAGGCGAAGATCGCCAAGAAACTCAACATTTCACAGATGCACGTCTCCCGCCTTCAACAACGGGCCTTGACACGGCTACGCGACCTTCTCTCCGACGAGGATGCCGCGCCACGCGGCGGCGGTAAACGGCGATTTGCCATAAATGGCGACACGGTAGAGGTGAAGTCGGTATAGCAATCAAGGGCGACATACGATCATCGGTGACCCTGATAATGACGTTCCCGCTCGCCGACGGCACGAAGATATTCAGCCTGATCAGGGCGCGTAGATAGCAGTGTGGAAACGGCGCATACCGACTAACTCGCGCCTTCGGCCAGAAACCGCCGCGCCGTCTCCGCCATCATCGTGATTCCCGCTTCGAGCGGCGCGTCTCCGAAATCGTACTTCGGGGTGTGCAACAGGTATGGACAGCCCGTTCCGAGCCGGAACATCGAGCCGGGGGCTTTCTCCAGATAGTAGGCGAAGTCCTCCGCGCCCATGGTCGGCTCCGACAACTCGATCACGTTCTCCACGCCGAGCAAGTCGCGCCCCACCCGCCGAACTAGGTCCGTAACCGCCGCGTCGTTCACAGTGACCGGCGTGCCGAGACGGTACTTATATTCGTACGTCGCCCGATGCGCGGCGCAGATCCCCGCGATCACGCGTTCGATTCGCTCGGACAGCGTCTCGCGGATGTCGGGGGAAAGCGCGCGAACCGTCGCGCCTAGTTTCGCGGTGCCAGGGATGACGTTGGTCGCCGAAGTTCCGGCGAAGAACTGCGTGACCGAAATAACGGCGGGTTGCACGGGCGGTAGTTCCCGGCTGACGATGCTTTGCAGGTTGGCGACGATCTGCGCCCCGATGTAGATCGGGTCAACCGTGTCGTGCGGATAAGCACCGTGTCCACCCTTGCCGGTGATCGTGAGTAGGAACTGATCCGACGACGCCATCACGGGACCGCTACGCACGCCGATCACGCCGGGATCTAGAAGAGGCCAGCCGTGTAGCATCACAATGGCATCCACGTCGTCTACAACACCCGCCGCGACTAACACGTCCGCGCCGCGCACGGTTTCCTCGGCGGGCTGGAAGATCAGTTTGACACGCCCCGGCGGCAAGTCCTCCTTGAGCCGGTTCAGGACGAGTGCCGCGCCCATCAGGTTCGCCGTGTGCCCGTCGTGCCCACACGCGTGCATGACGCCGGGGACGGACGACTTATACGCGGTCTCGCGCTCCTCCTGTATCGGCAGGGCGTCCATGTCGCCGCGCAGGGCGAACGTCCGCTCGCTCCTCCCTTGCCCCGACTCGATCACCGCGACAACACCCCACGTATCCCCTACCCGCGTCTCGTGCGGGATTTCGTGCCGGGCCAGCCACTCCGACACAATGCCGGCCGTGCGCTCCTCGGAGCCGGATAGTTCGGGGTGACGGTGCAGGTCATGGCGCAGGGCGATGATGGACGGCAATACATCGGCGACCGCCTGACGCAAGCGAGGGAGAAAGGGCGCGGTTTCCATGACGATAGTATACAGCGTGCCGCGCGGGTTGAAGCGCGCGGCACATCTACTATTTCGCCCGGACGATCTCGACGCTCAGCGCCGCGCCCAGCTCCGGCGTCACCAGGTTCAAGGTAACGCTCCCCGTTCGGGGATCACGCCGCGCCGTCTCGCCGCCGAGCGGTAGCGGGCGGCGTTGCTTCGTGGCGTCAACCCGATAGACGGCGACGGTGATACCCGGATCGCCGACCGGTATCGTCACGCTAACAGGATCCCCCGCCCGCGCCGCGTCGCGTAGGCTAACGTGGATGTGCGCGGGCGGGGGCGCGGCACCCTCGCAACGCACCACATACGCATTCCCGAGCCGGACATTCGCCTGGAAACTAGTGGTCGGGCCGAGGCGCGGCACGCCCCAGGCGCGGATGAAGTTGCCGGGCCGTTCCGCCGGTGAGAGCCGCACCGGCCCGATCTCCCCCGGTACCACGTCCCGGTTGTCTACAAAAAGGCAGGCGAACCGGACCTGCCTCCCGTCGCAGGTCGCGGCATCCCAATCGTTGCGACGCACACAAGCGTCGGTCCCCGTATACAGAAACGGCTCGCCAGCGACCACATGTGCCCCGGCTCTTCCGGCAACAGAACCGTCACCGGCGGTGAAGATCGCCGTGCGGTAGCCATCAGCTGACAGATCGGGGTCGCCGGTCGTCGCTCCCAGCGGAAGCGGACGGCGTTCTCGAATCGCAACCTACACGCCGTGTTCACCGGCGCGACGAAGAACGAGCTGAACCGCAACACGCCGAGCGCGCTAGCGGGGCGACCCGAGCGAGGGACGAAATCCGCGAACGACGTGTCCTCGACGCGGAGCGGCCCGTCATAAAACTCGGAGCTAGTCAGGGGCACGGTCGGTTCGTCCGGCTTGAACGGTCCGGTGCGGTTCTCGGTCTCGCCGACGATCAGCGACCCGGTTATCGCGGAAGCCGACGCCGCCAGGGTGACAGCGATGCCGTTGTCCGCTAACACCGCCCCGGTCAGAAACAGCCGCGATCCGCGTAGCCAGACGCCTCTACGCCGGCACTTGTAGGCAAAAAAGCGACGAAAAAAGGCGTGCCGGGTCGGGTCGTAGTTCGGCGCGCCGGTGACGCCGGGCGTGTTGGCGGCGTTGTCCACAAACAGGCCGTCGTGCTCGCACGTGTGCGCCGTGTTGCCCTCGAAGCCACCGAGCGGCATCCGGCGCGGGCAGAGTGGGGTACCACTCGCCGCACCAGCGGGGTGCTCAGGCAGGTCGTACCAATACCCGTAATAGTCCGAACCCGCCGCGACATTGCCACGCAGACTGTTGCGCGGGTTAGCGACCCAGAACGCGGCTGGACGCATGTCGCCGGGAGTGACACATTTGCCGACCAAAGGCGTCCGTACACGAATGCCCAGATTGTTTTCGAGCGTGTTGTCGGTCTCGTCGCCGTCCTCCAGGAAGAAGCCGTGCCCCGCGGTGTCGAAGCCGACGTTGCTCCGGACAACGACATGGCGTGTCCCATGGATCGTCAGCCAGCGGTTATAGGCGTCGTGGATCGCGCAGTCCCGGACGAAACTCCCGGTGCCGTCTCCCACGAGATGGAAATGCACCGGGTACTTCCCCTTCTCACCCGACACGCCCAGGTGCCGGAACTCGACGCCGCTCAGCCGCGCCCCGGCTCCCGCGCCCATGATCATGACGCAACCGCCGATCCCCTTCTCCCCTCCCACGACGACGGTTCGCGATAACAATCCGACCTCCGCCTGCTCCGCGACGCCCCGAACCGTGACCGCGCCCCAATACCGGAAGCAGAGCGGTTTGTCCAAACGAACGCCCGCGCCGGAAACTTCGCGAACGGTTCGCGCCTCGGATTCGCCGGGATCGAACCCGGTCGGCGCGACGACGATCCTATCGCCCGTGTGCCAACCCGTCGTGGCGTCGGCGAGTGTCAGCGAGTACGCCCCGGCATCCACCGTCGCCGCCAGGCGCGTCCAGGACGAACGCTCCGTCTCGCCGAACATTTCCAGCCGCGCGCCTTTGCCCGACACGGACAGCATCGGCACCCCCTCCCCGTCGGCCCCGAGGTAGATTGTCGCCCGGTGCCTGAACGGTCTGCTTTGCTGACCTATAACTAGCCGCGCGCCCGGCCCCGCCACAGTGATCCGCCCCGCCGCGAGGCGTCGGTCACCCGTGTCATCGAACTCAAGGGTTGTGCGCGCCCCTGATACTGTCACGCTGTGTAGCGCGGGTGGGTTGACGTCCAGTAGCACCGTTCTGCCATCGGGCAGATGTACGTCATCTCCGGCTCGGGGGACAATACCACCCGGCCACGCGTGGGGGTCCGACCAGCGGATCAGCGGGAGTGGGGCGGCCTCCGCTGCCCGACGTGCCCGCGACAGCGTCGCGCCGACAAGTACCACGGTTGCGATTGTCGCAATAAGAACTAACGGAGTGATGGGTTTCATACGAATGCAGTGCACACTCACACTACTGAAGTAGTCAATAGTCAACTCGGTTTATTTTCACTCGACGGCCGGAGTCAGGTGGCTACGACCGTACGCGTGTGCGCGTCTATACGGCCTGCCGGGCTTTCGAGGCGAACTCGCCGGGCATGAACGGCGCGACGGGGGACCATGCCGGGCAGGTGCAAGCGTCGCTCCTGTGGACGTTAGAGCCGGGCGACGTGGATGCCGCGTGGCACGACGCCATGGAGCCGCGCCTGGACGAACCGGAGACGATGCGATCGTAGGGGTAGGAGCCGCCCGCGCCTGGGTCGGTCGGGTACGCGGCGTGACGGGAGGCGACGGCGGGGGACTTTAGATCACCGACAAGACGAACGCCGGAAATATAATAATCGCCCCCCCTTAAAACGGGAATCACGGCGGGCTGTTCGCTGTCAAACTCAGACAAGATGAATGTTTCGATGGCGGATTTGCCCGCCCAATATATCGCCCTTAAGGCGGAACTCGACGCGGCGGTTTTGGGGGTGATGGCGGCGGGGACGTTCGGCCTGACGCCCCGGACGGCGGAACTCGAAGCGGCTATCGCTGCCATGAGCGGGGTTCGGCACGGAATCGCGCTCAACAGCGGCACGGACGCGTTGCTCCTCTCGCTGATGGCACTCGACTTGCACCCTGGTGACGAGGTGATTACGACGCCATTCACGTTCGTCGCCACGGCGGAGACAATCGCCTTGCTCGGGCTAACCCCCATATTCGCCGACATCGACCCTGCTACCTACAACCTAGATGTGGCGAGCACGGAGGCGAAGATCACGTCGCGCACCCGAGCTATTATCCCCGTGCATCTGTTCGGACAGATGGCCGACATGCGGGCATTCGTCGCGGTGTCCGAGAAGTACGGGTTACCGCTGATCGGCGACGCCGCGCAGGCGATCGGTTCTTTCCACGGTGACAAGCCGGTGGCACAATGGTCCCTCCTCTCCACGCTGTCGTTCTTTCCAACCAAGAATCTGGGCGCGGCGGGCGACGGCGGCATGGTGTTGACAGACGACGACGACTTGGCCGAAAAACTGCGTTACCTGCGCTTTCACGGATCGAAGGGGACATATCGCTACAAATATGTGGGGCTGTGTTCGCGGCTAGACGCGATTCAGACGGCAGTGCTTCATGTCAAGTTCCCGCACATCGGGGCGTGGAACGAGGCGCGGCGTCAGAACGCCGCGTACTATGACCTCGCGTTACAGAATATCGAGGGGTTAAAAACGCCGTTCACACTGCCAGAAAACATACACACGTATCACCAGTACACGCTCCGTGTCACCGGCGGGCGACGCGACGGACTCAAAGCGTTTCTGGCGTCGCGTGGGGTCGCGTCCGGGATATACTACCCCGGCTCCCTGCATCTAGAAGAGGCGTATCTGCGCTACGGCGGCCGAGCGGGGGATCTCCCCCATTCGGAAGCGGCGTCGGGCGAGGTGCTTTCGATCCCGATCATGCCGGAGTTACAAGCGGAACAGCGCGAATGGGTGGCCCTGTCCGTGCGCGAGTTTTTTGGGGAATGACCCGGCGGGCTAACGAGCCGGTGCGTAACACCTCCCGAGCGATCATCACGCCATGAAAGTCACGCATGTCTCCCTGCGCCCTACCGACGCCGCGAATACCGCCGGTCGCCCCGCGCTGACACCCGAGTTGCTCGCCGCGACCGGTGCCCGGTACTCGCGATCCGACGACGGGTTGGACGCGATTCTCGCCCGAATTGACCCCGAAAATCAGGACAAGTCCGTTGATTCTATCTTCAAAATGGTGGACTACGGGCACCAGAGCATCGCCGATATGGCACCGGTCGCGCTGTTCATGGACGGTGTTTCGCTTTTGCTCGCATACTTGATCTGGTCACTATGTCCGCTCGCGGGCGGCCAGGAGTCGTCCACGCGCTATATCAAGATGAACGCGGAGGGTCTGGTAGACGCTGAAACGCTCGGTATTCCTGAATCGTTCCGCGATGAATGGGAGCGCATGATGGCGCGAGCGTTCGCCGCGTATGAGGAAGCGTTGACGTTATGGGAGACCATCGGCGACGCGAACCCGGAACTTACCCGCATCCCGCGAAAACTTCTCGATGATCCGTCGGATAAAGCGAAGCGCGGGGTGGCGCGGATGCGGCGCAACTACGCATTCGACCGGGCGCGCTACTTTCTGCCAGTCGCGGCGCGAACGAACGTGATGATGGTGCAGTCGGCTCGGGCCTGGGTGACGCTCGTTCAGCATCTGCTGTCGCACCCGCTTCCCGAGGCGCGAACGCTCGGCGACGCGATACGTGGGGAACTCGCGCTCGTCGCGCCGCGCTTACTCCGACACGCGGTCGAAAAGCCGTCACTCGTCGCGGGTCAGGCGACAGAATGGGCGGCGTGGTACGGCGTCGCGGATGATTTTTACCTTGTTGATTCGACGACGAATGACTGCCCCGCCGAAGCCCACCTAGACGTCATGGTACCATTCGCGCAAGAACTGGAACCGATTACATGCAGCCAGCGGGAGTTCGACGACATAGAAGCGCGATATGTGTCCGATCTTCAGCATCACGACAACCGCTATGCCTACATCGGCGATACCCTGCGGCGCACGGCGGTTCGTTTCTCGTGGGACGCCGTGGCGTTCGCGGAAATCCGTGACTTAAACCGGCACCGGACAGGTACAAAATACTGTCCGCTCTGCGCGGTAGGCTTCTACTGCGCCCTGGATCAGTTGCCACGCCCCAAACAGCAGGCGCGGCAACATGACGGCAAAATATTCGGTGAAGCGTGTGAGGGTATCGAAGCTAACGGAATAAACGCAGAATATAACGCGTTGCTGGAAGTCGGGCGCGAGACATCCCAATTATCGGTTTCGAGCGGCACAACCACCGGCATCTACTTCGCGCTTCTGGGGACGCAGTTTCCCTTTGAGCACACCACCACCGCCGACAAATTTATATATGAGGCCGAGTTGCGCACCGGCACCGGATCGCACTTCCGCTACGCCGGGCACCTGCGCGACGCGCTCGCCCTCTGGTACGCGCGGTATCCCGACACGCGCGGGCTGATCCTTGAGGGCGGTGCCGAGCCGGAGTGACATCCGCTATCAATTTCTATCAACCGCGGGCCGACTCTTCGTGTTGACACAGCGATGAACCATTCGTATACTACGACAACGACCGAAAAGGTTTTTCTTCTTGCTCGGGCGCACAAACGGGGAGTTTTTCGATGCCTGTTTCCATACACGAAGTCGCGGCACGCGCGGGTGTCTCACTCGGGACCGT
This sequence comes from Armatimonadota bacterium, assembly GCA_043754515.1. Taxonomy (GTDB): domain Bacteria; phylum Armatimonadota; class Armatimonadia; order Armatimonadales; family Armatimonadaceae; genus JACMIU01. The sequence goes on along the minus strand of JAYUUO010000072.1, from coordinate 1,331 downwards.
TTCAAAAGTCCTGAATAATAGCCTGGGGGCGCAGATAGCACCCGGAACAAAGGAGCGCGTCCGGGTCGCCGCCCGCGAACTCGGCTACTACCCGTCCGCCGTCGCCCGCGCCCTCGTCCGCAAGCAGACCGACACGCTCGGCGTGATATTCCCCGATTTTGACGCCCAATCGCCGATACGGAGCGGGTTCTTCTCGTTGGTGTTTAACGAGATTCTAGAAGCCGCGCACGCCCGCGAGCAGGACGTCACTATATTATCCGGGCGGTCGTGGACGAACGCGCGGGAGAGTTTGCCGCGCTACCGGGACGGGCGTTGTGACGGATATATCGTCTTCTTCCAGTTTCCCGGGAGCGACCTGATCGAGGCCTTCCTCGACAACAAAGTCCCGTTCGTGCTCGTCAACGACAGCGGCGATGATCCCAGACTCTCCTGCGTGGACGTTGACAACCGCGAGTCGGCATTCGCGGCGACGAAGTACCTCCTGTCCCTCGGGCACCGGCGCATTGCGCACCTCCGGGGCAACATGCCCGACGGCCCCGTCGCGGGCCGCTTCCTCGGGTACAAAGACGCAATCGAGGGCGTTGGACTTTCATTCGACCCGCGCCTATCACCAACGGGCGATTACTCGTTCGAGTCCGTGGCTCGGCGCGTGTCCGACCTCATGGAAATGCCGATTACTGAACGTCCGACCGCGCTCTTCTGCGGCGCGGACGGGATGGCCTCCTCCGCGATACGTGTCCTCACCCGCCTCGGTCTGCGGGTGCCGGGAGACATTTCCGTGCTCGGCCATGACGATCTGCCGGAGGCGGCGCAGGAACACCCCGCACTCACCACCATGCGTCAGCCGTTCGCGCAGATCGGTCGTGCTGTCGTAGACGACCTCCTCGCGGTAATAGGCGACATCCAAAGCCGTGGCAAGAAGCAATTTCTGGGCACCGAACTGATAGTGCGTGACTCCACCGCGGAGCCAGCCTCTTGAACGCGCGGGCGTAAGACCGCCGACCGGGGCCGCCGTGACTCGCGCCCACGCGGGAACGACGTGCCGGAAACGGTCAAGAAAACACCCGCTTTGTTCAAGACGAGGCGGGTGTTGCCGCCTACAATAGGGTGACGCTCGCGGACGAGATACACAACCCGCGAGACAGAGGAAGGCATAAATGCTTACCGAATCACAAAAACAGTCATTTCGCGCGAACGGGTTCCTGAACTACGGGCCGGTTTTGTCGGGTGCTGAGACCGACGCGCTCCGCGATTCTCTCACCCGCACCCTGTCCGGCAACGCCGCGAAGCCGCCGGAGACGAACCGCGACATCGGCGGTAATGGCGGCGTC
>JAYUUO010000071.1:0-15750 GCA_043754515.1 Armatimonadota bacterium | reverse complement strand
AGAAAACCGCTCAGGCGGTTTCTCTGACTGGGTTTTAGATGTGGCATTCCGGGAGGATGAAAGTCGGGTGAGGCGCGACAATGCTCCTGCTAACCTGGTGCCGTTGCGCCGTTTGGCCTTGGCATTAGTCAAGCGGGACACGTCTGTCGAGGCGAGCCTGAAAGCCAAGCGTTTGAAGGCGGGTTGGGACAACGATTATCTGCTGACCATATTGGCAGGGCAAACAGAGAAAAACAGTTAAATGCAATCGCCTTGGGGGCACAAATCCGTGGGATGCAGGAGCGAATCGGGTTTCGGTTGTACAGGGACGAGATAGCAACATCCCGGTCAGCCCGCCACGCCCGCGCCGAAAGTATGATTCACTATGCCATGACTGCTCGCTGATAACGCCAGACGGCATTATCTAAAAGGCGTGGGGTTAGACTAGGAAAACGGGCGTTGAGTACAGAGCAAGCCTCGGAATAGAGCGTCTGCATTTCGCCCGGCGACACAGACCGGCTCAGTGCCGCTTCGAGAAACCGCGCGGTCATCTGGTCCGGCTTGATGAGCGATTCGTCGCCGCAAAGCATGAAGAAGTAGCGGAGCGAGATCCCGCTACCCTGACCGGGAATAGTTTGCAACCGAGCCTCCATGGCATGGTCTGCCCCGTAGGCGGGCAAACCGGCAAAGGTTTCTATTCGTTGCGACCGCAGAACCCGCGCCCATTGTAGAACCGCGTCGGCTTTCAGAACCCCGCCCCGTGGCGACGTCCGTTGCGAGTTCTTCACAACTTCCGTGGCGAACGACGCAACCCCGACGGCTTCTATATTCGCGATTATTTCAGACACGGTGTGCGCCAATTCAGCCCCAGCGTCTACCGCATAGTGGGCGCGATACCTCGCGACGATATTCGCGACGCCGCTATATCGAACTCTAATGGACCAGACCGAATCCAGAATGCAGAGCGGTAGATGCACATAGGCGCGCCCGTTCGTGGTCGGTAGTGATTCGAGCGACAACCGCGCCCGACAGTGTTCGGCAAGACGAGACGCTTCGGTTGATGATGCCATAAGACTCTTTGTCGGCGTATTCGACGGTGGTGGCAACAAGGGGCACGGCTCTCCCGGCGGCGGGTCGCTCCGACACTCTATCCCCGCTTCATCGCGTCCACGAGCCAACCGGGAAGCTCCTCGCCCGTGGAGGCGGGGACGACCGTCGCCGCCCCGCCGCTCTCATACGCCGGGATCAGATCGCCGCTTGCATGCCGCGCCTCCTGATCCGCAAGATACGCGACGACCAACTCACGTTCCCCCGGCGACACCGAAACGACAGAAACGCCCGCTACTTCCCAGGCGAAGTCGCGGACATTGAGCACGTCGCGCAGATACCGCGCCGTCGGCGCGTGTAACTCCTTCGACACCCGCTCGGCGGGCATGTCGGGCGGGATGTCGGCGAGCAGATGCAGGTGATCCGCTACCCCACCGACCGCGTGTACCCGTGTGTTCAGCGTCTCGGCGTAGCGCGTGATATACGGGCCGAGTTTAGTCACGGCGGCGGGCGTGAGCTCGCCCGCCGCCACCGTCCACCGTAGCAGGAGCAGTATTTCAACACCGGGGCTACGGCGGACGGGCATCGGTTGGTCTCCCGGCTCTCAGTCGCCGAGCATAGCGAGGCGCGACATCACGGTGTTGACATCCTTATCGCCGCGTCCGGACAGGTTCACGACCACGATCTGATCGGGCGTCATGGTTTTCGCCAGCGTTTTCAGGTACGCGAACGCGTGCGAGGTTTCGAGTGCCGGGATGATCCCCTCGCGCCGCGAGACCCAGCCGAACGCGTCCAACGCGTCGGCGTCGGTGACGGACACATACTCCGCGCGCCCCCGATCCTTGAACGAGGAGTGTTCGGGGCCAACGCCGGGGTAATCGAGGCCCGCCGAAACCGAGTGCGCCTCCTGAATCTGCCCGTGCACGTCCTGCAACAGGTAGGTCTGCGAGCCGTGTAGCACGCCGGGCCGCCCCTTCGTCAATGTCGCCGCGTGCCGCTCGGTGTCCACGCCCTCGCCCGCCGCCTCGACCCCGATCAGGCGCACCGACTCGTCGCCGATGAACGGGTAGAAAATACCCATCGCGTTGGAGCCGCCGCCGACGCACGCCACCACGGCGTCCGGCAACTGCCCTTCGCGCTCCAGCGTCTGCCGCCGCGTCTCCTCGCCGATAATAGCCTGGAAATCGCGCACCATCATCGGGAACGGGTGCGGACCCGCGACCGAGCCGATGATGTAGTGCGTGTCGCCGACGTTCGCCATCCAGTCGCGCATCGCGTCGTTCATGGCGTCCTTCAGCGTCTGCGTCCCCGATGTGACCGGGCGGACTTCCGCGCCCATGATCCGCATCCGAAAAACGTTTAGTGCTTGCCGCTTGATGTCTTCCGCGCCCATATATACGGTGCAAGGAAACCCGAATTTGGCGCAAACGGTCGCGGTCGCCACGCCGTGCTGTCCCGCGCCAGTCTCCGCGATGATACGCGGCTTGCCCATCCGCCGTGCCAGCAGGATCTGCCCGATGGTGTTGTTGATCTTGTGCGCCCCAGTGTGACACAGGTCCTCGCGCTTCATATAAATCTTAGGGCCGCCCAGTTCGCGGGTGATGTTCGCGGCGAACGTGAGCGGCGTTTCGCGCCCGACATACTCTTTGAGAAGCGAGGCGAGTTCGGCGCGGAACGCGGGGTCGGCTTTCGCCCGCTCGTACTGTTCGGCGAGTTCGTCCAGGGCGGGAATCAGGGTTTCCGGGACATAGCGGCCTCCGAATCGCCCGAAGTGTCCCAGCGCGTCCGGCTGGGAGGTAAACGGCACAGTCGCTGTGGTTGTCATGCGCTCATGTTACCGCGAAGCGGCGCGGGTTTCCCGCCTACACCGCGTCGTCACTATAGAAACTTTGCTTCTATCCGCGCCGCGCAGGACTTATGAACTGTTCGACGTAAAGTGAGCTATCATGTGCGAAACCGCGAGAACAAGTAAATCGGGGCAAGCGGGTAGTTTTCATTCATGTGCCCATGGACACCTGATCCCATTACTCCTTCCACGATTTGAAATCGAAGTCATCGAAGTGGATCGCCAATGAGCTAACGACATCGACTACCATTGCCTCTAGGTCGCCGATTACTTCACCGCCGACCATCGTGCTGATCATAGTACCGCCCGTACCAATTCCATCAGGTTCTAAATGCGCCCGATGCCATTCGAACCGCGATGCAGTCACGGCATTCATATAATCCCGTGGTGTTTTGTTGCCGAAGTGATTGGAGGGTACCATGTTGCAAGTGTCGAGAGAACATTCTCCAGCACATCAATCACATCATAGCAACCCTCGTTCATTTTTGATGTGCTCCCCGAATGCCATTTCAGTTGAGAACGCACATGTATAGCTTTTCGGAATGCAGGGACCTGATTTATCCACAGAGTTCGAGGGTTAGGAATTGACTCATGTTGGGAGACTCCATCAACGGGGGGTGTGACAACTCCTGCCGTACGGGCCGTCGCTATTTTATCAGCATCGTTCCTGCGCGATTGAATACGGGATACCCACTTATCGCGATGGAGGGTAACTAGCGCGGGGGTCAATTTTTTCGCGAAGCCACCAACCAACTGAGTTTCATTATGGCAAAGCAGGCAGATGATGAAAGATTTGCGATGTCGTTGTTGCTAGAGTCTCCATCTATATGATGAATCTGGGTCGGTCTGCCAGGATCGCAACAGATGCAACAAGTTCGGTCAGACTAGTATAGTAGTTGAGTAGAGACTTCTTCAGGGATCGCAACTCGTTTTTTGCCGTGCTCATGTGTGCTTTATACCGGATATGGGGCGTATTTATTTAGACGAAGCGATGAAACGTGCGGATCTCTATAGGATGCGCTGAATGTACTCTCCCGTCGGGCTACCACTTCCTGCCCGTCGTGCAGTCGACGCACCAGCAACCGAAGTGATTCCGATATGGACGAATTGATGCTGAACGATACCGAGCGCGACGCGGCCGAAATTATCACCGCCGAGCGCGAACCAGGTCCGCGTCGCGTCACCGATAGTAAGTGCACTACTCAGCCAGCATGATAGCGAAACCAGGTAAACTGATGCCATGGCTACCCCATCGCTCGTCTTGCCCGCTCACGTCGAATGCTTCCATGATTATTTCGAATTTACGGCGGAGACCGGCGTCATCATAGCACAACTGGGCTACGGCTTCAGTCGGGCGATGCTGTCCTTATCGCGGAGCGATATGGGCGCGGCGGACTGGGTGATACCCCTACAAGATCGGATTCTCCTCACCCTCTAGCGTGTCGCGATGGTCGCCGAAACGACGCGCCGTGAATTCTTCCTCGCGCCAATCCTCTTCGATGTGTCAGTAACCGTTGACGCCGAACTACATTCCGAATACGCGGTGAACGTATCCCCACGACTGCGCGGACGGCTTGATTTTTACCTCGAAAAACAGTCCGCGCTTCTTGTCGTGGAGGCGAAAAACGCGGACATGGCACGCGGGTTTACCCAACTCGACGCCGAACTGATCGCGCTCGACGCCTTCGCCGATCCGAGGATACCCACACTTTATGGCGCGGTATCGGTCGGTGACGTATGGCGGTTTGGTACATTACACCGGGAAACAAAGCAGGTGACGCAAGACATTCGACAGTTCACCTTGCCGGATGATTTGCCGGAACTGCTCGCTACCTTGACAGGTATTCTAAGCAATACACCGCCCGGCGGGCAGAGGCCGCCGGGAGAGGCGCGATGATTGTTCGACTACTACCGGAGCGGCGACATACCGATATACCGTTTTGGGAACCCAGCGAGTTTACCTTTCGCGGAGTCGTGTTTCGCGAGCGGCTCGCGGAGCGACTGCGGCTCGCGGAGGAGCGTTACACGACACTATTCGGGCGGAGCCGCCACCGGGACGACTCGCCCCCCTATTCGTCGGGGCGGCTAGCTTCATGGCATCCCACTGAATACAAATTGTTAGCCTCCATGAAGGACTGGCTCGAATCCGGCTTGCCCGACGAGTACCAACTCACCGAAGTACATCTGCGAGTAGACACGATGATATTCGAGCGCCGCTTCGATACTTTCCATTGCGGCGAGTGTGGCGGCACTTTCGGGGCGGGTAACGGTTCGGTGAAGCCGTGGATGATCGGCGAGTCGCTGGCGGCAATGGGCGGCGAAATGTTCTGTTGCCTATGGGGACATGTCGTTTACGCCGCCGAACAGACAACAGCGAGTGCCCGGTCATTTGTGGGAGCCACGATTATACACTAAGCAACACGTCCGCCCCGTCAAACACCCGCATAAACGTGCGCGGTGAGATAGGCCACCTCCCGCGACGGCGTGACACGGATCTCGACGTTTTGATTGAGCGCGGTCAACGCCTTTAGTAGTCGGTCTATCGTGAATCCGCCGGTTTTCCCACGCTCGATATCCGAGATTTCGGACCGCGACAGATTCGTGCGATTTGTAACGTCGGGCGATGTCAGGCCGGATTCGGCGATCACTTCGGAGAAGCGAAGCGCGAGTTGCATTTTTGTATGCCGCTCTTCGGCGTTCGGCAGGTCAAGAGCGCGATGCAGGTTCGCGTCCGTTACAACTACGGTAAATTCGTCAACGGTATGCTCAGTTTCGATCATCGGTAGTTATCCCTTCTTTTTTACGGGGTGGTTGGTCTGGAAATGCTCTTCGGCGTGAACGACGCGGGCTTGTAGCATCCGCTCATCTTGCTTGTCTAAGCCGATGCCCGATGTGCTCTTCTTCTTGATGACGAGCAGAACATATAGCGCGTTGCCGACCTTCACCAAGTACATCAGATGGTACGTGTCACTGTCCGCATCTGCCTTGACTTCGTAGATAGGAAGCCCACCGTAGCCTTTTATTGGTTTCGCATCCGGGTGTGTTCTGCCAACACGCGCCATTTCGAGTGCTGTCACGAAAACGTCCTGAGCATCGCTAACCAGTTTTTGTAGATCTTTTTCCGCGCCGCCGAGGAAGACGAGCGGGAGCGGTTGCGGCGGAACCATAGGAGTGTCGGGACTCGTGGTGCTTCTTCTTGCCGTCGCTTGAATTATATCGTGTCGTGATTCGCGGTGTCAGAAAACGCACCGGCCCTGTTGGGCTTTGCCGTCGCTACGACAGCAACGAGCACGCCGGATGCGTTAAGCGAGAGGACGATAGTTCCCGCCTCCGGCACGGCAACGTCTGTAAACATGAAAGTAGAGGCGTCATGTTAAGCGCACTGCCATCGGGTTGCCAGCCCGATATCGGATGCCTGTCAACCCACGCAGGGAGTCGGCACGCAGGTCATCGCGCGGCACCCGCGCACTCCTCGCACAGCAAGTAAAGCGCGCCGATTAATTCTGGCGACTGTTCCACGGAGAACTGCCTGGATTCGTAGACGACATCCGACGCGGTGAGTTTGTAAAACTGCCACGACTGCCCGTTGCTCACAATTCCCCAAACATCATGGACGAACGCGTCTTACGTGTTGTTCTCCCGGCAAGTCAGCATCTCGCCTACGCGCTGCGCCTGTCCCTGTAGGGAGTCACCCTTCTTCGCCTCCGTGACACACAGGAGCGGGGTCGCCACGTAAGCGTAGCGCGGGGTGATGAGGTAGCCCGCGATCCCGGTCAGCGTGTCGGTTTCGAGGGGGGCCGCTTTCCAGACCTTCAGCCGGGGGAACTCGGACACGACCTCGGCGACGAGCGCGTCCATTATCAGAGTTTTAGCTTGCTCCGCGGTCTCCGTGTCAAACCCCTGAAGGCGGCGAAATGCTTCCGGCAGAAACGCACTGGAGGCGCGGGGCGCGGGCGCGAAATCCCACGGCGTGAACTCCTCCGCCGGGACGAGGCGCATCGCGTCCATCAGCGACAGAGACGAGTAGTTCTTTTTCTTTTTGGGCACATTTCTACACCGATTTACGGCACTCATATTTTTCCCATTTCCTGATGTGTCCCCATCGGCGGGTAGAGGCCAAAACAACAGTTGTGACGCGCGCGGTCACTCAGCACCCGAGCGATTGAGCGCGGTCGGGGCTTCAACCGAACCGCGCCCAGATGCGGGGCAGTAGTGTCGGGAGATCGTCCTCCGTCCACGGCTCGCCTTTCGTCTCTCCGCGTCCCTCGTCGCTGGCGAGATCGGGTAGTAGCGGGACATCGGCGAGTTCGATCCCGGTCTTCTCTAGATATACGTCACCCGCGACATATTTGATCTCCTCGAAGTCGGCATCGTCATCCCAACCTTCGGGTAGGGTACTGACCAGACTATCGGGATCGCGCAAGGCCACCGTGTAATCGGCCTCGCCACGCGCGACCAGCCAGCGGCGAAAATAAGCAAAGCCGTCGTCGGAGCATCCGCCGTTGATGAGGTAGGCGACGCCCCACAAATCCCAGCGGTCCGCGTCGGTGAGGAACTTGCTGAAGTGCTGATCGAAACGCTGGACCTCCTCCGGCAAAAGCGGCGAAAGGGCGGCATGTAGTTGCTCCGCTTGTTGCTCCTGCGTCTCCTCCACTGTCCGACCAACTACCAATCCCGTGCGCGAAGACTCGATCACGCTCCAGAACTGCTCTCTGGTCACGGCGTTTCGCCAGCGATCCCGGTTCGCGAGATGCACGCACCCGAGCACTTGCGCGGAGCAGGTGTGTTCTGAATCGATTTTGGCATAGCCACGTCAGAATCCGTCCAGCGAAAGCCACTTGCGCCCGTCCCGCGCGAGTAGTTCGTCCGCCGCCTCGGGTCCCCATGTCCCAGCGGCGTAGTTCGGGAACTCGACCGGGTCCTGGTTCCAGTAGGCGAGGAGTGGGTCTACCACCCGCCACGCCGCGTCTATCTCGTCCTCGCGCATGAATAGCACCGCGTCGCCATGAAGCGCGTCGAGCAGTAACCGCTCGTAGGCGTCCTTGAGTGGCACCTTGAACGCCTCGCCATACAGCATGTCAAGCTCGACCGGTATAAGTTCGTTCAGCGTGCCCGGCTTTTTTAGCTCCACGATCAGCGATATTTCGGCGTCCGGCTGGATGCGCAAACGCAGGATGTTCGGCTCCGGCTTGCGCGACGAGCCGCGAAACAGTGCCAGCGGTGCCCCCTTGAACTGGATCAGTACCTCGGTTAGTTGTTTCGGTAGCCGCTTGCCTGCCCGAATATAAAAGGGCACTCCCGACCAGCGCCAGGATTCGATAGACAGTTTCGCAGCCATAAATGTCTCGGTGCAGGAACTGCTCGGGACACTCGATTCCTGCGCGTAGCCGGGCACCATTTCGCCGCCCGCCTCCCGCCCCGGCCCGTACTGCCCGCGCACCGCGTAGTAGTTATTGAGGGGGCGCATCGCGTCCAGTACCTTCGCCTTCTCCTGCCGCACGGCGTTCGCGGCGAACGAGTTCGGCGGCTCCATGGCGAGGAGCGAGATCACCTGAAGGGCGTGCGACTGCACCATGTCCCGCGTCTGGCCCATCGCGTCGAAGTAGCCACCACGATTGCCTACGCCCAGCGTTTCGGCGACCGTGACCTGGACCTGCTCGATGTGATTGCGGTTCCAGAGCGGCTCGAACATCGAGTTCGCGAAGCGTAGCACAGACACATCCTGCACGGCGTCCTTGCCCAGATAGTGGTCAATGCGGTAGACCTGCTCCTCTTTCACGACCTCGTGGAACTGGGCGGTGAGACGACGCGCCGATTCGCGATCCGTGCCGAACGGCTTTTCGGCGATGATGCGCGTCCAGGGGGTCTGGGCCGACGACTGCGTCACCAAACCGTCCTGTTGCAGGTGACGCAGTATTTCTGGCACCAGCGCGGGCGGCGTCGCGAGGTAATATAGATGGTTGCCGAACGTCCCCCGCTCCCCGTCCACCCGCGCCAATTCCGCTTTCAGCCGGTCGTAGCCTTCCGCGTCGGTGAAGTTCGCGGCGACGAACGACGTGAGCGCGATGAATTCTTCGAGTTTATGGTCCGCGCGTTCGTTGTCCGGGACGAACTCTAGGAGCGCGGCACGGACGAAATCATGATACTCGGGCGTCTTCTTGTCTGGGAGCGCGAATCCGACTATTCCGAATCGCTCCGGCAGGCTACCGGCGTTGAAAAGGCGAAACAGCGCGGGGAGCAGTTTGCGCCGGGTCAGGTCGCCGGTCGCGCCGAATAGGACAAATGTACAGGAGGTCGGGGGCATTGGGGTTCCTTAAATATCCTTCTTCCCACCCGCTGGAACCGAGCCGGGATTCTCGGCGTCCTTGTGCATCGCGGTGATCACGTGCCCGCCGAACTGGTTGCGTATGACGGAGATGAACTGCCCCTGGTACGACTCGTCCTGCCGGGAGCGGAACCGCATCTGCAACGCGAGCGTGATCACCGGGAGCGGAACCGCCCGCTCGACCGACTCTTCCACCGTCCAGCGTCCGGTTCCGTTATCGGCAATGTCGTCCGCGACGCCCTCGAACTCCTGCCCCTCTTCGCCGAACGCTCGCTCGGCAAGCTCCAGGAGCCAGGAGCGAACCACCGACCCTTTGTTCCAGAGGGCGGTGATCTTGGAAAGATCCAGATTGAACTCCTTCGCACTGTGGAGTAGCTCGAACCCTTCCGCATACGCCTGCAAAAGTCCATACTCGATGCCGTTATGCACCATTTTCGTGTAATGACCCGCGCCGACCGGCCCGACGTGGGCGTATCCGCCTTCGGTCGCGAGGTCTTTGAGGATCGGCTCGACGGCGGCGAAGGCCGTGTCATTCGCGCCAACCATCAGGCAGTAGCCGTTCTTCAGCCCCCAGACGCCGCCCGAAGTGCCGCAGTCCACGTAGTGGACGCCTTTCGATTCGAGTTCCTTTGCGCGGCGAATGGTGTCCTTGTAGTTGGCGTTGCCCCCGTCCACGATGATGTCCCCGGCTGAGGTGGTAGCCGCTATTTCGGAGATAGCACTGTCCGTGATCGGCCCGGCGGGCACCATCAGCCAGAAGATGCGCGGCGTACCCTTGTACAGAGCGGCGAGTTCCCCCGCTTTGGCTACGGTCGCGGCGATACCCTGCCCCTGCACCAGTTCACGCGTTTGCGGCGACGGGTCCGCGCCATACACCGTGTGACCACTCTCCGTTAGCCGAACCGCCATATTGCCGCCCATCCGCCCTAGCCCGATAAAGCTGATTTCCAAAGTCGTCCCTCCGAGAAGTCGTTACGGCGACAGTGTACCCGAATCGCCGCCGAAACACGGGAGGCATGTTGACCCGGACGCACCGACTCGGCGGCGCGTGACGGTGCGGTTGACAAAGACCGTGCCCCGTGCTACCCTCAGTAAGTCATAACGAACGGTCGCGAATCTTCCGACGCGTCGTTACTCTGTTCAAAACTGCATAACGCTTTTTTCGCCAACGGGGAAGTCCGGTGTAAGTCCGGCACTGTCGCGCAACGGTAACAGGTTCGCCTGAAGTCCGAATGCCGTGGGGAAAGAAACTATGCCCCTCCGGCGCGAAACCGGGGAAAGGCTACTGTCCATGAGAGCGTTCACGCTACTCGAACTGCTCGTCGTCCTCGCGATAATCGCCGTGCTCGCCGCGATGTTGTTCCCCGTCTTCGCGCAGGCGCGGGGGAAGGCGCGGGCTACGGTGTGTCTGTCGAACCTGAAACAGATCGGCACCGCGTCCCTACTCTATGCGCAGGATTACGACGAAACGCTTCCCTTATACCAGTATAATACGCTCCGCTACTGGTGCGGCGGGCGCGACGCGCCGGGACAGAAGCTCGACAAGACGCGCGGACTGATCTACCCGTACCTGAAATCCGGCGAGATACATCGTTGCCCCTCCTTCACCGGGGGTGACAACCTCGGCGGCACCGGCTACGGCATTAACCGCCGCCTGATGTTCGTGGGCGGGACCTACACGCCCGCGTCCGCACCGCTCGCGGATCTTTCCGCGCCCGCGCGGACCGTTCTTTTCGGCGACGCGGGGATACCCGACTTCCCGATACCGGGCCAGACCGGCGAGACCATCTCCATCGAGCCGCCGTCTGACTGGCTCCCCGCCCCCACGATCGAGTTCCGACACCAACGGGCCGCGAACTTCGTCTGGGTGGATGGCCACGCGAGGCCCGTGGCGCGGGCCATGTTCGTCGGCGAACTCCCTGTCGCGGAGCAGAACCCGATGGACGCGATCCGCTATGTCGGGGATGCGATGATGGCGCGACGCTGACGGGCGGTATACTAGTGCGTCATGTCTACCCAACGCATCGTTTCGTTAGTGCCGTTCGCGACGGAGATCGTCTGTGCACTCGGTCTGGAAGAGAATTTAGTAGCGGTCTCGCACGCGTGTGATTTCCCGCTCACGGTAAAGGAACTGCCCGTCGTCACGCGGCAGACGATACTGCCCCCGCCGCAGACGGTACTCGACGAGGATGGCGACCCGTACGAAGTGCCGCCTTCCGCGAAAGAGATTGACGACGCGGTTCGGGCCGCAGTCGCGTCCGGAGAGGGCCTGTACCACATCGACATCGCGAGGATAGCGAATCTGAAGCCGGATCTGATCCTGACGCAGGGCTTGTGCGACGTCTGCGCGGCGAGTCACCAGGCCACCGCGAAGGCAGTCGCCGAACTCGGCGGCTCCGTTACAGTGCTCGACCTTTCCCCGACCACGCTCTCGGGCGTGCTGGACGCCATCCGGCAGGTCGGCGCGGCGACAGGGCGCGACGCGGAGGCAGGAGAAGTGGTCGGGGAGATGATCGCCCGCTTCGAGGCGGTGAAACTCGAAACCGCCACGTCACCCAACCGCCCGCGAACACTGCTACTGGAATGGCCGGAGCCGCTTTTCTGCGCCGGGCACTGGTCGCCGGAACTACTCACCCTGGTTAACGCGGTGCCCGCGCCGTTTGATAAGCGCGGCGAGCCTTCGCGCGTGATCCCATGGGACGACGTGTTGCGCTTCGATCCCGAGATCATCATCCTCGCCGCATGCGGCTTCGACGCCGAGCGCGGTGCCTGGGAGTCTACCACCTTGAGTGACTTGCCGGGCTGGTACGAACTGCCCGCCGTGCGGAGCGGGGACTGCTACGCGATTGACGGCAACGCCTACCTGAACCGCCCCGGCCCCCGCCTCGCCGAAACCGCCGAACTGCTTGCAACGATACTGCACCCGGACACCATGCAGAATACGGTGCCGCCGTATTCGGTGGTGCGCTTCCCCCCCGAGGCGATGAACCCCGACAAATGAGTCAGATCGCCACGGTGTACACCGGTACGATGAGTTGGGTCTACGACGACTGGCGCGGGCCGTTCTACGAGGCGAACCTGCCGCAGACCAAGATGCTGGAGCAGTTAGCGACCGTTATGACAGCCGTCGAGGTTGACGCGACGTTCTATGGCTTCCCCAAACCGTCCACGCTCCAGGGTTGGCGCGCGCAGACACCGGAAGACTTCAGGTTCTCGTTCAAGGTCCCCCGCGCCGTCACCCATGAGCGTCGGCTACTCGGGGGCACTTCCGACATCGCGATTGACTTCGGGAAACTGATCGCGAAAGGAATGGAAGCGCGTTGCGGTGCCCTGCTCCTGCAACTGCCCCCCGATTTCACCGCGAGCGAGCAGGACACCCTCGCGGCGTTCGCGGATATACTCGCCGCCCCGCGCTCGGGGGTCGGCGGTTTGCCCTGGGTCGTCGAACTGCGACACGCGTCCTGGCAGGAAACGAACATCGCTGTCTACCTGGCAGAACGCAATATAGTTGCCGCGACCACGGAGCGTACCGATCTCGGTGGTCCCCTTCGATACATCCGGCTCCTCGGCACGGAAAACAGCGTCGCCCGCTTCGACGAGCGTCAGTTCGACCGTTCGGCGGAAGTCGCGGAGTGGGCGGGGCGAATAGATAGGGCGCGCCGGGAGTCGCCGGAGCCGATCTACCTGTTCGTACGCAACTTCTTCGAGGGACACGCGCCCGCGACTATCGCCGATCTACGCGCGGCACTCGGACTGCCGAACCCGACGCCGCCCGGACAGAAACAGTTGAGCCTGTTCTGAAAGCGGATGCAGACACCTGTCTGGGGATTCGGGCACAGCTAGTTGCTACCCGGGTGCCGTGACCCGCGTGACGGCTAGGGACGCTGGCACCGGTGCCACCGGGAGCACCGCGCGGGGGCGACGGTGTTTGCGCGGCCTGACACGCGCCGCTTTGGGTGCCATCGGGCGGTAGGAGGAGGTGCCGATGGACTCGCGGGTCGTTTCGCCGTCGGCACCGTGCATCACCTTATAGGCAGTCACCGAAAAGCCTCCCGAAGAGTTCGAATGATGCGCACCCGTCACCACCTCGATCTTGCCCGGCACGGCTTCCGCGACGCCGTAGATGCTGTAGGTCAGCCGTCCCCCCGGCGAGGAGGCCGCCACATAAATGGGACCCGAAGTGCTGTTCTGGAACTTGAGGTCGGTCGAGCCGTAGTCCACCGTCGCATCGCAACCGGGCGAAACGTAATGCACTGGCATCGAATGGTTCCGCCGCTCCACTACCTTCAGGTTCGCCCGTAGCACCGCGTTGTAGAGCGTGGTCGAGGTCTGGCAGATACCACCGCCCGGCCCCGGCACCACCTGCCCGTCCTGGTACGTCGGCGCGTTGCGCCAGCCGAGCCGGAGCGAGCGCGGCCCAACCGTGTCGTTGTAGGAGAATATTTCGCCCGGCGCGAGTAACGCGCCATTGATCCTGCCGGTCGCTTTGCGGATGTTACTCTGCCGCGCCGAGGACGACGAGCCGAACGACGTCGTGAAAGAGGCAAGAAGAGTATTGACGCTACCCAAGTCGCTCGCTGTCATCTTCGGCGTAGTCTCCGACACCACCATCGTCACCTCTTTACCATCGCGTAGCCCCGCGGCCCCGCCCGAAAGTAACGCGATCTGGGTTTGCGGGACGTCAAGAGTGACGCCTTTACGCTCCGGTTCGGCTAGTTGTAAGACCTTGCCGACCAGTTTCGCACGGGCGTTGCGAGGCGCGATGGTTATCTTCGCGCCCACCGCCGTTAACTGCTTCGTGAGCAATTTCTCATCCAGGCGAAACTCCGGGGCGATGCCAACGTCGTACGCCCTGTCCCCGTGCAGAAGCCGCGACCAAGTGTCCTCGCCCTTTCCGACCGCGAAGGCTTTGGCGAGAGCGGCATCCGTATCGTACCGCCCGCCCACCAGCGAGAGCGGGATGGAAAACCGCTTCCCGCTCGTGGGCGTCACCAGTGCGACGTAGTGCGTCGTAAGCTGAGCGCGTGCCCAGGAACGCGCCCTCTCGCTCCCCTGTTCACGGGACAGACCGGAGAGCGCGATCCCGGCGACTTTAACCCCTGGCGCGAATACGGTGGACAGCACGGCGGCGCGGTGCTTGGCTTCCGTGACCCGCGCCACGGCGACGCCTGCCAGCGACGCGAGGACGCCACCGACAACGAAAACGGCGTACAGGAATGGCTTCGGCCCTCGGGGCGCGACGGTTGGCTCGTCGGGAATTGCTACCACGGCGGAGTCGGACAAGTGTTGAGAAGATTTTGCAGGATTTATCGCGAGATGGCTTTCATCGAACGCAGCTTTGGCACCGCGCCACGTTTCAGCAAGCATCAGTATACCCCCCTTTTATGGGGACAAACCAGCACAGTGTGAGGCATTTCACTACGTCTTGCGGGCGTCAGGGGGGCGAACAAGGCCGATCATCATTAACCGGCCCGCGACAACGAACTCTCTACGACAGGGCGACTTTCTCGTGGTCGCCCATTTTGGCGGATGCCTCGCCCGTCGCGAGCGACTTGACCAGACCGACGGTTGTGGCGATGAAACCGCTCGGCGCGTCCCAGTACTCGGCTTTGGTCGCGCTGACCTTGATCAGGGCGATGTCCGGTTCGTCGGTGCCCTTCGGAAACCACGCTCGGAGGACCGGCTTGAACAGTTCCTTGATCTTGTCCTTATCCGTCACTAGTTCGGCGGTGCCGGAAAACGAGACATAGGTTTGCGTGCGCGGGTCGGAGAATGAGACATTTACCATCGGCTTGCGCTCTATCTCGTGTACCTTGTGGGACGACCCGTAGGTGAAAAACCATATATCACCATCGAACTCGACCTCGCCGTTCGTGGACATTGGGCGCGAGTGTGGAGTGCCGTCGCCGTCTATCGTGGTCAACATCGCGATGTTGATGTTCTTCGCTAGCTCGCGCAGTTTCTTTTGCGCCTCGGGGTCGTGCTTGTAGGTCGTCTCTTCGTTCAGTTGACTCATCAGAAATACGTATCCTTCCTGACGAGTCTTTACCCACTTTCGTGGCGCGTTACGCGGAGGATTGCGGCTTTACGAGTCTCCGGCGCGCGACAGGAACTCGGGCGGCACGGCATCCACCAGATACACGCCGTTATCGCTCCGGTAGAAAAGGTGGCCGTCGCGGCGCATGGCGTCCGCGTCCACCGCGAGCACGACCGGCTTACCGTGCCGTGCCCCGACCCGCATCGCAGTCTCTTTATCAGGGGAAAGGTGGACGTGGTGACGTAGCATCTTCTGTAAGCCGCTCGCGAAGACCGCGCCGACACTCCCCGAACCCGTGCCGTGGTACAGCACCGCTGGCGGCTCGACGGGCGCGTATTCCAGTTCCACCGCGACGGTATGACCCTGACTGGCGCGGATCCGCGTGCCATCGTCCGAAAAGGAGAACCGCTGCTTGTCGTTCTCCACGACCACGATTTCGAGATCCGCGCGTGTCAGCCGCATGTTGTTCCGCGCACAGGCCGTCAGCAACGCGTTAACGTCGCACCACCCCGCCGA
>JAYUUO010000070.1:0-5185 GCA_043754515.1 Armatimonadota bacterium | reverse complement strand
GTGTAACAAGTTTCGCCTGTACTGGATGGTTCGCTTCGCCGAGCAAGGGATCGGAGGGTTAGCAGTCGCTAAAGGGCGAGGTCGTAAACCTACACCGTGGCAAGAGAGTGACCTACCCATCGTGAAAATCGTGACGCGGGGGGGGGCGCGGAAGGGGTGTCAACGGGAGGCGGTTAAGGCAACTGCACGACGCGCGGGTTCGTCCACCAGCACGCGTCAGACGCGCGGACCTGACCCGCGACACCCGGCATGAACAGTATCGTCGCCGCGCCGACGGGCACGGTGACGACTCCCCGCACTATCCGCGACGGGTCCGCCCCGTTCGCGGGCGGGGGCAGGAACGACCGCGAGAAATCGTTGGCATTGTAGAAGGTACTCGGTAGGAAATTACCCCCGCCGTCCTTCCATCCAACACTCAACGTGGGCACGCCGTCCCCCACCCAGCGCACCCGGGCCTCGACCAGATACGTCGCCCCGTCCTTTACCGCGACCGTCTGGTTGAAGCAACCATTCCCGACGCTGGTCATCCTCGCCGAATGTTGGGCAGCGTTCCAGGCGAAAATCCCCTGTGGCAACCCCTTATCGTCGGACTGCCAGGAATACCATTGTTCGGGCGCGGAGGAAACACTCCAGTCATCGGCCGTCTTCCCCGCATCGGGAACGCCCCCGGAAAAGTCGGCGTTCTTCAGCAGATTCGCCTGCCCCACGGCACTCGCCACCGCGCGAACTACCCTCGCGCCCTCCGGGTTGCGCGCCGCCTTTACGGCCCCCGTCACGCCAGGGAACAGCGTCTCCCATTCCGGTAGCGTCGTCTTCCCAGCCCACTCGACCGTGTCGCCCGGCGCGGGCCACCACCGCCCGCTCTCGCCATAAAGCCAGACATACTCGTCGGCGACCCGTAGGGCGTTACCCAGGTGTTTTTCGAGTGCCTCGGGCGTCGGATCGGGTTGTGTCAAATTACCCGCCAATCCGGTTTTATGGGCATCTATGTAGATCCCGAACCCGTGCAACACCTGCGCCCTATACTTCGCATAGTTCTCCGGCGCGACCAGATCCAGGGCACGCGACTTCGCCAGCCCTTGGAGTTTCCAGAAGTCGGCCTCCGCCGAGGCGTAATAGCCCAGCTCGTCGCCGTCAACGATCTTGATCGTGGGGGGCATGACATCGAGCATGCCGTTCAAAAAGTCTGGGAGCAGGTTGTACGAGCGGGCCACGAGTGCCTCGCCGATGTTCGGCCGCCCCGTCGGCGTGTCGCCGCCGTACCAGGGGTGTTGCACGGTCAGATAGCTGAGCAGGAACATCGTTTGCAGAACGCAGTTGGGGTTCTCGGCCGCGATCGCGCCCATGATCTGTCGCCCCCGCTGGCGCGCTCTGGCACGGTACTGGAGGAACGAGTGCGTCCCCCGCCCCGCCTGATAAGTGAACGCGAACTGGGAGTACGGCGGCGTGTACGGCTCCGCGTCGAACATGATGCCGTGCAGTCCGCTGCCCCGTGTTATCCACGCCGCGATGCGGAAGTGGTCTACCACCTGTGCCCATCCGTTGTCGTCGAACCAGTCCACATTCCCCGGATTCGCGTCCAGGCGCAGGAAATTCTCCGTGAAGCGCGGGTTGGAAGCCTGACCCGCCTTCAGATCGGCCACCGCCTGGGCGAACCAGCTCCGCTTCCATTGCTGGTTGACAAACGGTCGGCGGAAGGGCGGTTTGCCGACCCCGTCCGGCAACGCGCCGTTCGCCTCGGCCCACACGACGAACCCGTCCACCGCTGGCTCCCGCATCAGGGACGTGTCGCGGCGGAACTGACTCGAGGTCGGCGAGTCGGCCCCGACATAGACAAGTTTTTTACGAACCGGGCGAAATGCGACCGGAGCGACCGTGGTAGTCGAGTCCGTCTTCGCGATCGGCGACACCGCGACGCGCACCTTCTGACGGGCGTGTGCCCATTCGGGAGTGGAAACGGCGACGGTCAGGAGCACCAGCGGTAGCGTCGCGTGGACCCACGCGGGCGATCTATTCATGACGAACTCCTCCAAGAGAGACGCCCACCCGCACGGGGCAACGACGCAACGTGACATATATTATCGCGATTTGATCAACACAGAGTGCCAGGGGTGGTTCCGGACGAGAGACGCCTACATTTATATTGACGGGGAGTCCGGTGGCGAACGATTCGTTGGCGGCGACCCCGGTCAAGACCGAGTACGCGCCGTCGCGTACGCCCGCCGCACGTCCCAGCGGGTCGGGCGTGCCGCCCGCGCCCGGCAGGTCGGCGAGCAGCAACGCGTCGTCGCCGCCGTGGCCACCCGCGCTCGCGTCGGGGACGGGGACATCATACGGCTCGCCCCAGAGCGGGCGCACCCGCAACGCCACCGGGGGAACGTATCCGATCCCGATGTCTCGTTCACGCACACCGACTTCCGTGTGGTGCTCAAACACAGCGAACGTATGGCGACCGCGCACACCCAAGCCGACATCGAGTTCAACTTCCTGTTGGAGGGCACGAAGCGGTACTTCTTCGGCGAGCGCTTCGTGGAGTTGCCGCCGCGCCGCCTCGCCCTTTTCTGGGCGGGCATTCCGCACCGCACACTCTCGTTCGCCCCCGGACAACGATTCCTCTATGTCCAGCTACCGATCTCGTGGTTTTTGAACTTCGGCATCGCGCCCGCCTCGGTGTCGGAACTACTGAGCGGGGGCGTCGCCGTCGCGCCGGATGACGAACTGTCGTTGCTCGACGCCGCCCTCCTGGAGCGGTGGCGCGGCGACGGCGCGTCAGGGGACGCGGCGCGGCGTCGCGTGGCACTTCTGGAGATCGAGGCGCGCCTCCACCGGTTCGCGGGAACCACGCGGGCGGCGGCACTGGACCGCGGGCGGCGCGGCGGGCGGGCCGGTGGAGCTAGCCGGAATCGGGCGGCACGGGGCGGTATGCGGCGGACGGCTTGTCGTTCCGGGGCGGACAGCGGCTCGCCCCGCGCCCGCGAATATTCGTCGTATTAGCAACATAGCTACTATGCAATCGCCCTGCTCCAACTCGCGTCGCCAGACGCGAAGGGAGGCTAGTCAGTTTGCCGCATCCCGAGCCGTTCGCCGAGCATTCCCGTCCAGCGTGCCACCTCGATTGTGTACGAAGCCAAAACGAGCGACGCTTCCTCGTCACCGAGGGGCAGGACATACAGCCGCGCCGTTTCGTCCAGGAATGCGTCCCACTCCGGGAGCTCGCTACGCGTAGCGGGTAGCACGTCCGCGCCGCACAGAGACAGGAGCCGCCCGTTCGCGACCAGGTACCAGCCGCCGCCGAGAACCGCGAGCCGCGCCAACTTTCGCAGACGTACTCCCGGCTCGTCCGGCAAGTCGAAGTCGGTTTCGTTCACGGTCGCGCGACCTGCCGCGAAACGGGCCAGGTCGCGCGCGGATTCGAAACTCTGCCTCCCGAACTCGGCGTCGAAGGCGGGTAGCGCGGCCAGATCCGGTAACGGGTTTATCCCCCATAGCAACGTGGCGTCGTGACACAGACGGAAGCCTAACGCCCGCAAGAAGGCACGCTCTGGAACCGTCGCGCCGTCCTGGATGCCCGCCAGCAGGCTGGCAACGGGGAGCGGGCGGCTCAAACCTTTCGTTTCGGGGAACCGCGCCTCCAGCCCGTGCCGCTCCCGCTGGAACCATTCCTCATCGGCGGGGGAGGGCGTATCCCTAATGAAGGCGTGCAGATCAAGGTCGGAAACGCCGGGAACCGCCTCGCCGCGATGCACACTCCCCCAGACGTAGACCGCGACCAGGCGGTCGCCGAAGTGCCGAACGTACTCCGCGACGTGTTGACGGGCGGCGTCTCGGAAGAACGGGTCGGCGACGGTCGCTGTCGGGTTGGTCATTATGTTATGGTTCCGGGTGCATCTCGGAGTAGCCGATTCACCAGCAGATGAACCGTGGTGGCCGGTTTCTGGTCGTGGAACGGGATGTGCGGTTCATGCGCGGACAGCAACTCTTCGGCGCGGCATATCGCGAGGTGCCGTTTACTTTCGAGCATCTCGAACATATCGGTCGCGGCTTTATCGTACTTTTCGATACCTAAAGATTTTAAATTTTTGTTCAATTCGCTTACGTACCACGCTCTCGCGGTGCCTCCGCCGCCCGCGACCGGTACCGTTTGTAGGTCGTTGAAGTGCAACACGTACCACAGTTCAAACGACTCGTTCGACCATGCGGCGTGCAGAAACGGGTGCTTCTTTCCAGGCGTGCCGGAGCATTTATGTATCGCGTTGTCGAAGTCCTCTGCGGCGAAACTGTCGCGGTCAAAGACGCACCAGATTTCGGCAAACCTCTGATCAGCTTTACCCTGCCTTTGTTCGGCGTGATTCACCAGTGTGAGCGTACTGTATCCCGTTCCCACTATTTCCACGGTGACTCTCGCCAGACGGTAAAACGCTGTCAGTCATTTGAAGTAGTTCGGCTCCGTTTTCTTGCCCTCGCAGACGATCAGGATACGCTCGCGAGTTTCGCGGGTACCGACGGAAGCGTTGCGGTCACGGCTACCGGTTGCGCGTCCAGACTTTCTATGTTGTGTCGGCATCGCTTGTCATGTTCTTCCCATCCGCGCCCATAAGCCGATCCAGCCCGCCCAGGAACGGGATCGCGCCGAACCGTCCTTGCAAATAGTTCTCCTCGAAGGCGTCGTTTTTGCGGACGCCTTTGAACTCCGCAAGCGAGTACAGATGCGACGCACCATAGCGGTCTTTCTCCACGAAATATATCTGATCGCGGCGGAACTGGTTGCGCTTCGGGTCGAGCAGATTGGTGTCATGCGTGACGAAAATCAACTGCGCGTTCTTCAGATTCATCTCGGGCGATTGAAACAGGCGGATAATGGCGCGGGTCAAGAGCGGATGAAACCGTGCGTCCATCTCGTCCACGAACAGGACTTTGCCCTTCTCTAGCGTGTCGAAAAGGGGGCCAGCGAGAGCGAACAATTTTTGCGTGCCTTGCGACTCTAAAAAACTCAGAGAAAACCATTTTCTTCCAATTACATCGCCATCCTTGTTGTACTCGGGATGAGAGGCCATCACTCTAACAAACTGTTGAGCGTCAGAGAGTAGCTGTTGTTTCTCATCAGACGATGCCTCCGGGGGCAAACTTCTCAAGTCAAACTCGGAGGTATCGTCACTAGGTCGGACCAAGACGTTGGATATCCCTG
>JAYUUO010000069.1:0-5212 GCA_043754515.1 Armatimonadota bacterium | reverse complement strand
GACCCCGGACGGCTCGCCCCCTACCCCGGCATGAATGACGAGTTCGCCGACGCCGTATGTAGCCTGGCTACCGCGCACATGCTGGCGATAGATCTGATGTTCCTCGGCTCCTCCATGGAGGAAGATGATTTCCTTTCCCTCGCCGAGGCCGAAGCCGAAGCGAGGGATTGGTCGCGCCTCTGCCGCCTCGTCGGGCGTGACGACATCGCCGACATCCTACTGAAGGATCTAGGGAAAGAGCTGCTAACCTGCCCGCACTGCTCCGGTTCGGGGCTGGTGACCGTCGCGCCGTTCACCGACATCGAGTGCGAAGATTGCCGGGGGGAGGGCTACCGATGACACTGCCCGACTTCGCCGCCCTGTCACACGCCATTCTGAGAACCGAGGTGGCCGCATGAACGAACCTTTCGGCATAACCGTTTTAGCCCTGGACCCGTCCGCCGACGTGACCGGTATCGCCGTCGTCCGTTTCCTTGAGGGCGAAGGGGGGCACACAGGCAGGGAGCTTTTACTCTGCGACTCGTTCGACGCCACCCATGCGGAGGAGCTGGGCACCCGCGCCCGCCACGCCGCGACCGCGCACCAGCGGTTCGATTCCGCCGTCCAGCGGATCCGCTGGACGCGCCGACAGATCGCCCGCGCCGCCTGGAACACCCTGGAAAGCAAGCCGGGGGAACCCTGGTGCCTTGACGTACTCGCCTACGAGGGCCACACTGGGCGTGGCTCCGGCTCTGCCGTGCTCGACGGGGCGGTATTCGCGTACCTCACCCTGTCCGAATTGGCCCGGTTCGAGCCGGTCTGTATCACCCGACAGGCGGCATGTCTCGCGACCGGGACCCACGGCGTGTACCGCCAGGCGGCCGGGAGGACGGAGGAGCAGAAAAACGCGAAAAAAGCGCGATTGAAGGGCGCGGTGCTCGCCTGGGCACTCGACACGTACCCCGTCTTCGCGGACGAGGCGCGGTTCCCCGCTGGCCCCCGGTACGGGGCTTGCATGGAGGGCGTGGCAGACGCCCTCGCGGTCGCGGAGGCGGCGTGGGTGTCCGCGCTCGGGGCGGAGACGGCCCGACGGGCAAGAGAAAACGCGAAGGCTGCGCAGAAAACGACGCGGCTATCGAAAACCGCCGCGGTTTGCCGAGAATCGAAAACCGCCGCGGTTACAGGTGCAAACTCGGTGCAAACGAGTCGAAACTAAGGCGATTTATCAACTGTTCTACCGGCCCTATCTATCACTACAAGCCCCCGAGGCCGGGCGGGGCGGAATGGAAACTATCTATCATGCCAGACTACGGCAATTACAACGAGGGCGGCGGCGGCGGGACGCTCCTGCCGGTGGGCGAACACCCGTGCAAGATCGCGTCGGTGACCATCACCACCGGTAAGAAGTACCAGAGCGACGAGGAGCAGGAGCAGTACAAGTGGGAGTTCCATTCGCTCACTAGGAAGGACGCCGAGGGCGCGCCGGAGATCATCACGTGCTGGACGGGCGTGGACTACGGCAACGAAAAAGCCAACCTGACCCTGTTCGTCAACTCCGTTTTCGGGCGGCACCTGACGAAGGCGGAGTGGCGCGCGCTCGATCTAGAGCGGATGGTCGGGATCAAGGGCATGGTGTACGTAGCCTCCCATACGAAAACCTCGGGGGTGAAGACGGTGAAGTTTGGTTCGTGGCGCAACCCGGACGGGCGGCCCGTGCCGTCGCCGGACCAGTTCGAGGGCGCATCGGCGATGCAACCGTCCGCGCCGATGCCGAAGTCAGTGACGGCGGAAGAGGAGGCCGAGGACTTCGGGTTTGAAGACCCGTTCGCCGAGGATTCCCCGGAGACCGTCGCGGCGAGAAACGGCAAAGGCAAGTCGGTCCGTTCTAACGATTCACAACTCGGGGCCGTACAAACGGCCCTGAATCCCGAGAGTGTGGGAGGAGGGAAAAACAGTGGTTGAAACGTTCGATTACAGCTCATACGCCGCACGGTGCGCTGGCCGCGGCAAGCTATACCAGGCGGGTAACGGTTGGTGGGCCTATGCCGTCAGCGCGGTGGACTTTTGGAACGGGTGGGTGCCCGTCCAAGAACTCTTTTTGCGGCTGCAAACCGGCGATTATCGCCCGGCAATCAGCGCGGACGATGTGGCCGAGGGGATGGCTCACGCTTTTTTTGCGGCGGCTTTCGCCGGATGGGAGGGCGATGTGAGGCGTAATTCCGGGGTATGGGTCGCGCTGGTAAACGGTAAATTACCCGCCCATCGTGACGACCTTTGTTTCGGTTGGAAGCAAGACAACAACGGCGACACTTTTTTCGGCAGCCGCCGTTACCTCGCCCTTCTTTTAGAAGCGGACACGGAAGCTCCCATACTCGGAGCCGATTCGTTCGACTGGGGAGTTTAGATTTGGGGGCCGCTCGGGATTACCCCACGGCCCTCTTACCGCAGAGGTGCGACGGTGACACGCGCCTGATGGGTTGTTGCTCGGGGGAGTTTCCCTCCCCCGTTTTTTTCAGCGCGGCGGCGTGGCGGGACACGCGGGAGTAATCCGATTCGGCTACCAGGTAAGTGGCTCCCATAAATACACAGATAGCAGGTTCGACACCTGCCCGCGCTATCAAGAAAACCGCCTCGGGCGGTTCGGAACAAACGCGCCGCGCGTTTTTCCTCTCTGATTACGATCATGGAAATTAATTTCGACAACATACCCCCCGAGATGGGGGCGCGCGCCCAGTGGGTGCTCTGGCGTTACGAGACGCGGCAGGGTAATCGCACGAAGGTACCGTACCGGGCCACGACGGGTCTACCCGTTCACGCGGCTGTAAACGACTCCGCGACGTGGGGGACGCTGGAGGCTGCCCTCGCCGCGCTGGAGTTCCACGACGCGGACGGGGTCGGCTTCGTCGTCACGCCGTCCGACCCCTACACCGTGGTGGACATGGACGGGTGTATAGACGCGTCCGGCGTACTCTCGGACGGGGCGGCGGTGCTCGTGCAGTCCCTTGACTCGTATACGGAGGTTACCCCGAGCAGGCGCGGCCTTCGGATCATCCTGCGCGGCACGAAGCCCGGCGCGAAGTGCAAGAAGTTGAACACCCACGGTTGTGCCGCCGTGGAGGTATACGAGACGCTCCGGTTCATCACGGTGACCGGAAACGTATTCAATCGGAAACTGCCGCAGTTTCCCGAGGAGTCATTAGCCGTTATACGAGACCGGCAGGCGGAACTCGATTCGTTCTACGCCGCGCTGTTTCCCGAGCCGGTCGCTACACAGAAACCGAAGGGATCACCCCGGGGTACCCCCGTCCCCCCGGTTGCTCACGGGGTCGGGGATGCCGCCGATCTTCTGGCACGTATGTTCACCGGCAAGAACGGCGCGGGTCTCGCCAGCCTCTACAACGGCGATACCTCCGGCCACGGCGGGGACGAATCCGCCGCAGACCTCGCGCTCTGCAACGCGCTTGCGTTCTATACGGTGGGCGATCCGGAGTTTATGGATTCGCTCTTCCGCGCCTCCGGGCTGTTTCGCGACAAGTGGGACGCCCCCCGGCCAGGCGGCACGTACGGCACCCGCACGATCCAGAAGGCGATTGCCGACTGCCGGGAGTTTTATTCCCCAAAGGGTGATGGCAACGATTCGCTCCGAGAGAAGAAGACTTCCCCCCAGCCGGAAGACGCGACGGAGGAGGACGCCTTCTCCGGCGACGCACAGCGCAAAGCGGCGGAGCGGGCGGAGCGCAAGAAAAAGCGCGACACGCGCTCCGTGCGCGTCACCCTCGCCGACAACCTGCCCAAGATCGAGACCAACGGCGAGCACCTCCGCGACACCACCGCCGCCGCCCTCGAAGCACTCCGGCGCGCCAACGACCCGCCGCAGATCTTCGCGCGCGGCGGCTCCCTGGTGCGGATCGCGCTCGATGAGGAACGCCGCCCGTCGCTCGAAACGCTCGGGACGGGCAGCCTCAAGGGGCGGCTCGCCCGCGTCGCCAATTTCGTCTCCACGTCCTACGACCGGGGCACCGTGCCGGTAGCCCCGCCCGCCGTGGTCGTGGAGGACATACTCACGCTCCCCGGGTGGCAGGGCATCCCGCCGCTCCAGGGCATCGTCACCGCGCCCGTCGTCTGCGCGAACGGCGACCTGGAAACGACGCCGGGGTACCTGCCGTCCGCCGCGCTCTATTACCACGATAACGGCATGGGCGAACTACCCGCGAGCGACCCGACCCCGGCGAACATCGCGGCAGCGAAGGCCCTCCTTCTGGATTCCTTGCTGGGGGATTTCCCCTTCGTGGACGACGCCGGACGCGCCCACGCGCTCGCGCTCGCTTTGCTCCCGTTCGTGCGGCCCTGCATCAAGGGCGCGACCCCGCTCCACCTTGTGGACGCCCCCGTGCCGGGGTCGGGTAAGTCGCTCCTCGTGGAGATCGTGACCGGGATCTTCACGCCCCACGTCTCCATGATACCCGCCGACGTGCGCGACGACGACGAGTGGCGCAAGCGCATCACCACCGGGCTACTGTCCGGCTCGTCACACCTGCTTTTCGACAACATTAACCGGCGCGTAGACTCCGGCTCCCTCGCCGCCGCGCTCACCCTGCCCGAATGGAAGGACCGCCTCCTCGGGGGCAACACCGAACTCGTGTGCCCGATCCGGTGCGTATGGGCCGCGACCGGCAACAACACGCAACTCTCCGACGAGCTGACGCGCCGCACGATTTATATCCGCCTTGATCCGTGCATGGAACGCCCGTGGGACCGGGATGATTTTCGCACGCCCGACATCCGGGGCTTCGCGGATGCGAACCGGGCGCGGCTCGTGGCCGCGTGCCTGACCCTCGTGCGGGCGTGGCTACAGGCCGGACGCCCCGCCTACACCGGCAAGCCGCTCGGCTCGTACGAGTCCTACGCCCGCGTCATGGGCGGGATACTCCACGTGGCCGGAGTGCCCGGATTCCTCGCCAACCGCGACGAGCTTTTCGAGAAGGCCGACCCGGAGCGCGACAAGTGGACGGGCTTCCTTCTCGCCTGGCACGAGAAGTTCAAAGACGGGAAGTGCGCGGTCGCGGACCTGTACGAACTGGCCGTCGAGGCAGACATCGTGGACGGCGACAAGGCGAAGGAGCGGGCTGCTAAGGTGTCGCTCGGGAAGGCGTTACGCACGAAGATAGACCGCGTTTTCGGCGGATTCCGCTTCGTGGACGCCGGCACCGCCCAGAGACTCGCGCAGTACAAA
>JAYUUO010000068.1:0-51516 GCA_043754515.1 Armatimonadota bacterium | reverse complement strand
CCGTGGGCGGCGCATATCGGTCGCCTTCGGGCGCGGGATCGGCTAGCTTAGCGAGCGCATCCCGGAGCCGCTCCGACTCGTCCGGCGAAGTTTTACCTGCCGCGGTAAGATACGCGATCCGCCGCGCGGTGGACGGGTGCGTCAGGAGTTGGGAGTCGAATCGTCCCCAGTCCTCCGGCAACCCGCTCAGATGACGCAACCGGGCCAGTCCGAGGATCAGACCTTCCGGATCGCCCGTGAGTGCTACCGCGTCGGTGTCGGCCTCCTTCTCGAAGCGCCGCGACATGGCTAAGGTAACCGCCGTCGCGAGGAGCGTAGATCCGGGGATCACCGTCGCCAATGGCCACCCGATGTCATCAAAAAAGCGACCGGAGAAAGCTAGGGCCAACAGTATTAGTAGCGGTGCCAACCCAGAAATAGCCTGTGCCTGTGTGGGTCGTGCCGGGTGTCTGCGTCGCAGGTGAGCGAGTTCGTGCGCAATCATCCCGTCTACCTCGCGACGCGATAAGTCAGAGAGTAGCCGGTCGGTGAAAATCAACAGGTTGCCATTCGCCGCGAAAGCGTTCGCCGTACGGTCGCTGCCGGTGCTTAGAAAAGATACCTGCTTCACCGTCACCCCGGCCTTTGTCGCGAGTACCATCACTCGATCGAACAGTGCCCCCCCGGTCAACTGATACTGAACCTTATCACCCACAGTAACTCTCCATAATGGGAGCATCAGACGCGCAACGAGTGCCAATGAGAACCAAGCTAACCAACGGAGTGGGTCCCCCATGAACAGGTCATTGCCAGGTTGCCAGGAGGAGACATTCGATACGTACTGAAGAGGCGGAATGGATTGCAGGGAGTGGGCATCTAGCAGAGCACCGACACCGAGTGCCGTGAACAGGAGCGTAAGCATTGGAAGTAGCAGTTGCTCTCCGGCGTCCCCAAGCATATTACCCAGCGATGCCGTCTCGCTCCCCCCCGTACTCGCACGGCGTATTACGGGGATCGCGAACACGGCCGCGGCAAGAACAGTCGCGACCAACGGGAGCAAGTATGACAGCACTGACCAACCAAGCGTCGCCTCGAGACCGCGCAGGTTCGCCGCCCAGAGGAACGGTTGCATTGGCTTAAGCAGAATATATATGACGCACCATGCCGCCGAAAGGACTGGCACCCCCACCTTGAGCAGCCGCAGGAAACCGAATCGAATAATTTCTCTTGCTCGCGCGGCGGCCTCCGGGTCGAGTCGCGCCAATTCATCCGCCCGGTCGAAGGCACGTAGTGCTCGCGCCCTATAGACGATGGTCGCGACGAGGGCACCGAGCAGGACGGCAGCGGCGGGGATCAACCCACCAGCGACGTCGGCGGGAGAATAGCCTGTAGCAAAAGATAGAATGGGGTAGGGGCTCCCTGTCGGGATCACTGCGGAGAACAGCACCGACTCCGGCATCCTCTTGCTCGTCGTCATAATCCTGTTGGGGAAGCCGGTGTAAAAGCGGGGTCCGTCGGTGGCGATGGCGTTCTCGCATCTGGCGATGGGCGCGTCGTGGCGATTCAGGGTGATCGTGACCTTCATCTCTCGGTTGCCAACGCGTTGGAGTAGCTGTTGCACGGGAGCCGGGTTGAAATGCCCTAATTGGAGGAACCCGACGCGGGAGATGGGACCGCCGTGATCACCGCCGAGCCCCTGATTGGTTGCGAACCGATCCGTCCAGCCGTTAAAAGCGATCGCAGTAGGCAACTTTGTAGATTGTGTGCCGTATGGATCGTCACCGTCACCGGTGTAAAGGTCGGCTTCGTAAGGGGATGTTCGATAATTGGTCGGTAGATCGCCATTCCCCCCGAACGCCGATCGTAGTGCCTCCCGCGCCTCCCGCTCGCCGGTGGCGGGGTCGGTTGAAAGCTGGCGGGGGGCGAGTACATAGAGATCTACGTCCACATGGTTCGAGCGCGGATCGAGTCGGATGGCAAGGGTCGCGCTACGTCGAGGAGGAATTGGCGTTGGCATGGGTTCGCGACGATGCGATGACATCAGTGTCGGTAATCGCAGAAGAAGCGGCGGTGATGGTAGCGGTACTGAACGTTGTGCCCACGCCGGGGTGAGTCCGATCAATCCGCAAGCGCAGATTACCGTGGCTACTACCCCTGTACACAGCGTCCCACACCGTGACTCACTCATATTTCAGTGCCCTTCTACTGCTAGCATTCTCACGCGTATATTTCCGCCATAGTTTAGAGAATACCTGCCCGAGTCTGACATTCGCATCGTGAACCTCGTTCTCCTGCCGCGCGTTGAAGCCGCGCGACTTGTCGTGAAGGAGAATGCGAGTCACACCCCGAATCCTGATCCGAAGGCGGTAGTTCAAGAATCGGAAGAGCACCCGCCTGTCACGCGGGAGGTTACGGGTTCGAGCCCCGTCCGCCTCAAATGCCGGGGAAGTCGTAGCGCAACGGAAGCGCGTCCCTTTTTCAGGGGGAAGGTTGGCGGTTCGATTCCGCCCGGCTTCCATACCCGACGATCGTGGAAGCCGTAGCTCA
This sequence comes from Armatimonadota bacterium, assembly GCA_043754515.1. Classification (GTDB taxonomy): domain Bacteria; phylum Armatimonadota; class Armatimonadia; order Armatimonadales; family Armatimonadaceae; genus JACMIU01. The sequence continues at coordinate 48,990 of JAYUUO010000068.1, read as the reverse complement.
AAGGGAAGAGCGTCCACTCGATGTCGCTAGTCCGTCCGGGTTCGCCCGCCCGGCTCTTGACTCGGAAGGGTGGCGGTTCGAGTCCGTCCGGCTTCCAAAACCCGCCGCAAGATGCCGTCAGGAGAATGATTATGCCGGAACCATCACCGCCATTGACCGACGGGGAGCGGGAGACGCTCACCGTGGTTTTAACCCGCCTCGCCCGCGACGTTTCGGTGCTCGACCAGGAACCCGTCATCAAAACGCTGATAGCGAAGATCGCCAAGCAGGGACGAAAGCACGGCAAGCGTCAGAAACCTGCCCCGGAAGTGCCGACGCTACCGGGGCGAATCCCGACGCCTCCCCAGTTGCAAATAACGAACGCGCGTGTCGCTAAACCAGGAAAGACCGATGCCAAAAAGCGAACTTTTGAACCCCCTCCCGACCCCAGCCGAATGGGATGCCTGCTTGCGTGTCTTGCAGGCGGTTTCCGACGAGCCGTCGCTCGCCGATGACAACGAGCGGTTCAAAGGACTGGTCGCCAGAGTAAACAAGCGAGGGCGGAAAAGCGAGCGGATCGCGCTGGAGGAGCGACGACGCGCTCTCGATTCCGAAATACGACTCGCGACCGGCATGGTGCAGACGCAAACCGCCCAGGCGGAAACGTTTACTACCCCCGATTCGGCAGATGATTCCGGCGACATCGCGCCGCCGACCACCGACTATTTGCGCCTGTTTGAAGCCCTCGCACCCGTGACAGCCGGGGAGGAACTCTCCGAACCGCTAAACCGCTGGGTGCAGTGCTACATATGCAAGAAGCACTACAACCGGCTCCATTTCTATTACCATCTGCTCTGCCCGGATTGTGCTCGGCTCAATTATGCCAAGCGCACGCAAGCGGTTGATCTGACCGGGCGTATTGCGCTCGTCACCGGGGGGCGAGTTAAAATCGGCTACCAGACGGTCCTCCGGCTACTTCGAGACGGCGCGAGGGTGGTGGCGACGACACGGTTCCCGCGCGACGCCGCCCGCCGCTACGCTCGAGAATCCGACTTCGCCGACTGGCGCGACCGGCTGACGCTATGCGCGTTGGACCTGCGCCGTCCGACGGATGTGGAATCGTTCGCGGACTACCTGACAGACACCCTGCCGCACCTCGATATTGTGATCAACAACGCGGCGCAGACGATCAAGCGCCCACTGGAGTGGTACCGTACCCTGCTGGACGGGGAAGGGGAACCGCCCGCCGCGCTTGCGGCGGACGCGCGTGTCCTGCTCTCCGCGTCACCCTTTTTCCAATCGTCGCCGCTATTGGAAGCACACCCCGACTACCCGGTGTTGCCGGGCGGGGCGGATCTGGCGGCCTACTTTCCGCCGCGTACATTTGATGGCGACGGACAACCCGTGGACGCCCGCCCCGAAAATAGCTGGACGATGCGTCTGCCCGACGTCCCGACCGTGGAGTTGCTTGAGGTGCTATTGGTAAACGCCGTCGCGCCGTTCGTGCTGAACGGGCGGTTGAAACGCGGGCGGTTGAAACGACTGATGCTCCGTTCGCCGTTCCAGCACCGGTTTATTGTGAACGTCTCCGCGATGGAAGGGCAGTTCACGCGCCCGTCGAAGACCGCCGCGCACCCGCACACAAACATGGCAAAGGCGGCGTCGAATATGCTGACGCGCACGGCGGCTCAGGACTACGCCGAGAGCAACATCTACATGAATAGCGTGGACACCGGCTGGATCACGGACGAGAACCCGCTCCCGAAGCGGGATCGGCTCCGTGACGAGCGAGAGTTCTACCCGCCGCTCGACATTTTGGACGGCGTGGCGCGTATCTATGACCCCATCGCGCAGGGCTTGAACCATTTCGCCCTGCCGCACGGCGTCTTTTTCAAGGATTACAAACAATACCCGTGGTAACGACGAACCCGATCATCTGCCCGATTCCGCCGCCGCACGGTGCCGACACGCCGTTCACGCCGTGCCCGCTGGAGGAACTCACCCCGCTCTTGCGCCACCTCTGGGCGGGTGATCCCGTGGGTGACGTCACTGCCTTCCCGCGCGGCACGATGACGCCGGACGGGCGGCTGGATCTCTGCAAGCAGAGCATCGGCGTGGACGGGTGCCGCGACGTGACATCCGCGCTACGGTGCAACCCGCACGTGAAATGTCTGCTACTGGGCACCGATGGCATCGGGGATACCGGCGCGGGCGTTGTCGCGGATCTTCTCGAACGCTCCGAGTTGCTTACCACGGTTTATCTGGGTTGCAACTGGATCGGCGGGGAGGGCGCGGCGCGGCTCGCGGACGCCGTGTCGGAGAACCGCGCCGTGACCGGACTCTGGCTGAAACGCAACCCGCTGAGAGACGAGGGGGCATTCGCGCTCGCCGCCATGCTCCGGCGCAACACCACGTTGCGGGTACTTGATCTGGTCAATACGGGCTTCGGCGCGGACGGCCTGACCGCTATCCTCTCCACACTGACGGAGGCCGGGACGGGGGCGGGTGTGGAGCGGCTTTACCTCGGCGGGAACGGTCTCGGGCCGGGTAGCGCACCACTCTTGGGCGATTTGTTGCGACATAACACCTGCCTCAAGGCGTTGCAGCTCAACGTTAACGCGCTAGGCGACACCGGCGCGTCGGTGCTCGCGGAGGGTCTGCGGGGGAATACCACGCTTCGCGAACTGGGTCTCGCCTCGAACGGGCTGGGCACGGACGGGCTGTGCGCTGTGCTCGGCGCGGCCATGTCTCATCCCGCCCTGCGGTCAGTTGACCTCAGCTACGCGCGTTCCACGCGGGCATTGCGCGGCACCGCGAACGCATTTGGCGATCGGGAAAGCCGTCTCGCCCTCCGCGCATTCGCGGTCGCTAACCCGCGTTGCGCCGTCAACATCCGGGGGAGCGGCATCCCCTCCCACTACAACGCCCTGTTCGCCGACGGCGCGGCACCGCCCGTCCCTGAGGAAGTGGCCCGCATCCGTAGCGTCTACCGGTAAGCACTACCTGTTGACCGCGCGTTGACAGGAAAACACATGTGAGATCGAGTTCGCCCGTGCCCTAAACAAGGGGCGTATGGAATATAAGGGGGGCATGGGAATGGGATCGGGGTAGGGGATCATCGAGCCGAAATGTCCGTTCGCAGGCGGCGAGTTCCCACTCACGCCCGAGGAAGTAGCCCGCATCCGGAGCGTCTTCCGCTTGCTCCGCTGATTCTAACCGATTTGGGCGCACGTGATATACTCTAACGTACTCGTTTGCCGAAAGCCAGACCCCTTTACCCATGCGCTTTTTAAGCCATATCTTCAGTCGTTTCTCCCGCAATATGGGCATTGATCTTGGCACCGCGAACACACTGGTCTATGTACGCGGGCGCGGGATACTTATCCGCGAGCCAAGCGTCGTCGCTCTCAACGTACATACCCGCGAAGTTCTCAAGGTGGGCGAGGAGGCGAAACGGATGCTCGGGCGCACCCCTGGCCACATCGTCGCCGTCCGTCCCCTCAAGGACGGCGTGATCGCGGACTTCGAGCAGACCGAGAAGATGCTCCGGCACTTCATCGAGAAGGTGAACAAAAAGCGCATCTGGTCGCTACCCGAAGTCGTGGTCGGCATCCCGTCCGGTGTTACCGAGGTGGAGCGGCGCGCCGTCCTGGACGCGACGCGCAAGGCCGGGGCGCGGCAGGCGTACCTGATTGAGGAACCGATGGCGGCCGCCATCGGCGCGGGGCTTCCCGTCGCCGAGCCGACCGGCTCGATGATCGTGGACATCGGCGGCGGCACCACTGAGGTCGCGGTCATCTCGCTCGGCGGTATCGTCACCTCGCGCTCGATCCGCACGGCGGGCGATGAGATTGATGAGGCGATTACCGCCTATATTCGGCGTGCCTATAACCTGTATATCGGCGACAGAACCGCCGAAGATGTTAAAATAAACATCGGATCGGCGTACCCGCTCGAACAGGAACTTTCTATGACCGTTCGCGGGCGCAATCTGATTACCGGCCTGCCGCGCGCGACCACGATTACCTCCGAGGAGGTGCGCGAGGCGATAGCGGACCCGGTGAACCAGATCGTAGATGCCGTGAAGGTCGCGCTGGAATCCGCCCCGCCGGAACTCGCGGCCGACATAATGGATCAGGGAATATACCTTGCAGGCGGCGGTGCTCTCCTGCGCGGCCTGGATCAACTCATCGCCGCCGAAACGCTGATGCCGGTGCATATCGCCAAAGATCCGCTCTCGTGTGTCGCGCTCGGCGCTGGCGAGGTTCTGGACGCGATCCGCATCAACCCGAACTTGCGGAACGCGCTCCTGTCGCATCACCAGTTGAGCTAGACGGGCGTTCTCGCGGAACAAACAAGGAGAACGATTTCGTTCTCCGGTAGCGAACTATGCCTCCGTCCACCCGCCGCTCCGAACGGGCTAAACTCGAAACACTCGGCCGCGTCACGCCGTATCGCGGCGGCGCGAGCGGGTCGCCGCTCCTCGGCGGGGGAATGACGCGCGGCGGTGCCGCCGCGCCCCGTACTGGTCGCATCGCGGGGATCGCGCTCGCGGTCCTCCTGCTCATCGGCGCGCTCTATGGCGTTTTGCACAACCGGCTCGCCGCTGCCGGACGCACCGACCCGGTCCTCAACGGCGTGCGCACCGTCGCCGCGCCGTTCGCCGTCGGAACCTCGCGCGCCTCGCGCGCCACGAAAACCCTGTGGGATTACATCCTCCCCGGTAAGCGCGACGCCGATGATATAGCGCGTCTTTCGACCGAAAATACACAACTCAAACTCGAAAACGAGCGGCTCCGCAATGCCGACATAGACGCAACGCGCCTACGCCGGGAACTGCATTTCGCCGAAAAGCAGAAGTTGCCGCTCCTTCCCGCCGAAATCATCGCTTTACTCCCGTCGGCCACCGCCGAGACGATACTGGTGTCGCGCGGGACACGCGACGGAGCGCGGGTCGGGTCGGTGGCACGTACCGCGGACGGACTACTCGGTCAGGTCACTGAGTTGGGGAGCAATACGGCGCAGGTTCTTCTCGTCTCCGATCCCTCCTCGGGCGTCGGAGTGCTTGTGCAACGGCGTACGCAAGGTACGGGCGTCATGGTAGACAAAGCCGTCGGGGTGGTGCGCGGCCGTGGGCGCGGCCAGCAACCGTCCGTGGAGTATCTGCGTCGCGAGGACGACATACGGCGCGGTGATCTGGTCATTTCCTCCGGGTTCGGCGGCGTCATTCCGGCGGGTATTCCAGTAGGGGTTGTGACTGACATAGTACTGGCGAAAACCGGGTTCGTGAAATCCGCGCGCATCGCGCCGTTCGCGCCATTACCGGGAACATTGCGCGAAGTATTTTTGATCAACAAGGCACGGGATATTCCCCGTGAACCGACGCGATGACACAGTACCTCTCCGCCGTACCCGCCGTGCGCTTCGCGCTGTTCCTGCTCCTGCTTTGCGTCGTGGCCGGGTTCCAGGCGAACATCACGCTTTTTCTGCCTGACGCGCGGTTAACGGGACGCCCAGATTTCGTCCTTACGCTCTGCCTCCTGCCCGCGCTTTTATCAGACGCGGCGGGTGGGTGCGGGTGGGGCTTCGGCGCGGGGCTGGTGACATCAGCACTGGCGGGGCAAACCGTCGGCTCGCTACTCGTGTCGCGCACGGTCGCGGGCTACGTCGCGGGCGGATTCTCCGGGCGATTCGTGCGCTCCAACCCGCTAGTCGTGGTATCGGCGGTTCTCGCCGGTTCCGTGACCGCCGATCTCGTGTATCTGCTGTGTAACCCCCCGCTCTCGGTGGACGCGCTCCTCGCGGCACTGCGCTTCGGCGGGATGAATGCACTGTGGAATGCCGCGCTGGCACTACCGTTCGCATATCTACTGCGACGTCTCGGTTGGGTATGGGACGAGGATTAGGCGAGCGTAGGTGTCCCGGAACTTCGCCCGACGGGCGAGGCTCCGGGAGCATCGCTAGGCGGCGATACAGAACCGCCGTCGGGCTACTATGCCGCCGAGTAAGAGACACGCGCCCCCGAACGCCAAGACGAGCGTCCCCGTCTCCGGCACGGCGGTGACGGCCTGCGGCACGCGCGGCGCGGCCGCAGTGCCGGAGGCCCAGCGGAACCCTATCCATGACGCCGACGACAGTTCGTTCTGTTGCGTGAACGAGTTAAATGTGTATGAGGGCGTGTTGCTGAGATTAATCGTGGCGATGCCGAATTGGGAGTTGGTCCAGTTCGCGCCGTCGAAGCCAAGCCACAGGTTCCAGTAGCCGTTGGGGTCGCCGGAGTTGTTTCCCGCGAAGTCGTTGAACAGCGTCCGCCCGTTGAAGCCCATGCTCGTGATGAAGTTCGCTGCCGCGCCGGTCTGCTGGAACCCCTTCGCCCCGGTCAGTGCCGAGGCGAGCGCGACGGGGAAATCTTGCGCGGTCTTTGCCCCCTCGTAGTTCCATTTGAACGTATACGCCTCTGGCTTCGGTCCCGGATCGTTGAAATCCATCACGAAATAGGCGGTCTTCGATGTCGCGGTGGGCGTGCCGATGAAGGCGGAGATCAGCGGGTCGGCGTGTGCCAGTGACACCAGCGAGAGCGACGCGGCGACGAGCGCGGCGCGGTTGAACAGGATGAATCGCATACAGGTTGTCCTTTTTTCTCACATAGGAATAGATCCCGATGCCGGACCAGCAACGGGCGGACAAACGCGAGGATGAAAGGAAAACGAGGACGCGCAAAGAAGTACGTCCCGGTCGCCGTCGCCTGTTTCGCGCAGGTCGTCGTACGTCGTCGCGGTGAGAGGCGCGAGACGTGGGTGCCGATTTGGGTAGCGGAACGCCGAAGCGAACCACTGCGCCTCGCGGTTGGTGACCCGACTCACCCGCCAATAGCAGGTTCCACGGTTGCGCGACAGTGCCGGAATGGAAGGGGATTCCCCCTCGTCACCGACTTCCCCACAATCGTTCAGGCACCGGGCTAATCCGGCGCGGAACGATTCTGACCAACGAGACGACCCGATACTACCACTCGCAACGTGCGAGTGTCAAACTTTCCCGCGACGGGTGTTCATCGTGCGCCAGTAGCGGTTCGCGACATAAAGCAGGATAGGCGTACCGATCACGGCCGGTAGCGTCTGTGCGATGGCAGCGGGGAGTAGCCGTTCTCCAGACAGCACCGTGCCGGAGAACGCGCAGGCGAGCGCGATATAAGCCCCCGAAAGTTTAGTTATATGTTCTAGAAGCCAAACGTTCCCTGCTGGGACAAACGAGACGCGGGCAATCGCGGTCGGCGCGGCGAACCGCCATAAATCGTAAAGCGCGGCAACGGCGGCGAACGCCAGCGTGTCGAGCACGACAGCGGCCTGACCACTCGCCGCGCCGAACCGCCCGTCCTGGTACCAGAACACCGAGGCGACCCCGACCGCTACGGTGACGAGCGCGGCGAGCCAGTCTATCAGCCACGCCCTTTGATGCGGGTCGGCGTGCGAACTCTTACGCCGCAACACCCGCCAGCCCGAAAACGCCAGGTAGAAAGAGAACACAGACAGGGCGAAGAAAAAAGGGTTCGGGCGCACGATCAGGAGTAGCCCGGCCGTTAGCGCGACGACAAGTACGAGCCAGAGAAACCATCGCCCCGCCTTCTTGTGGAACTCCCCGCCTTTTGGCCGCCTGATTGTCACGATCGTAGCCGCCGCCAACGCCCCCAGCCCGGCGGCGATATGCACGAATAGGGTAGCTTCTAAGGGTGTGAGCAGTGAGGCCATGAGTGTAGTTTGGGAAGAGTAACCAGCCAGAAATAGTTTCGATACAATACCCACATGTACCCATTGTAGCCCGATTTCGTGTGATAATACGGCACATGTACTTGACACCGTTGTACCTTTTTATGGCGATTGCCGCCGCACCCTTTCTTCTCGCCGGGGACATGACCCAGGCCGCGACGCCTCAGCGCGACACACTCCCGCAAGCCATCACCCCTAGGCCCGAACCCGCGCCCCAAACCGGCAACCTGACAGACCCTTCGTGGACCGCTCCCGAACCGCCTGCCCACCCGGATACTCTCGGACGCGGTATCCAGCGGACCATGCGGCTATTAGCGACCAGCACGCCTGCGCGCCGCAATCATGTACGGATACTTTTTTACGGTCAGTCCATCACCGAGCAAAAGTGGACGGATCTCGTCGCCGATGATCTGCGCAAGCGGTTCCCGAACGCGGACCTTGAGATCGAGAACCGCGCCATAGGGGGATTCGCGTCGCAACTTCTGATCCGCCCCGCCGAACACGACGTGTACCCTTTTTATCCCGACCTGGTGATTTTCCATGTCTACGGTGCCGATCAGGAGTACGAGGAAATCATCCATCGCATTCGCTCCCGCACCGCCGCCGAGGTGCTGATGCAACGCGATCACGTGGCGGCAAGCGGAGTGGACCCGAACGCAACCCCGAACACGAACAAAGGCCAGTGGTGGGACAACTACATGAACAACACACGCCTCCCCGAGATCGCCGCGAAGTACGGTTGCGGGCTTGCGGATGTGCGCGGCGAATGGCTCCACTACCTGCAAAAAAACCAACTCAAGCAGCAAGTGCTTCTCAGGGACGGCGTCCACCTGAACGGGCGCGGCTGTTTCGTGATGGCGAAGATCGTGGAGCAGTCACTCATCTACCGCCCGGAGTTGCCCGCGTCGGGTGCCGTTCTCGCGCGGGATTACCGAACAGGAACGGATGCGAAGTGGGCGAAAAGTCGGCTGACGCTAGACTTCTCCGGCAACCGTGTTGAGCTACTTCCTGTCCCCGCGACGAACGCGGGTAGCGTGCGCGTTCTCATAGACGGCAAGCCGGTCTCGGCGCACCCGGAATGCTTCGCGGTGACTCGCCCCCAACCGAACCCGTGGGCGTCGCCGCTGTCCCTCTCGCGGGTAGACAACACCGCGCCGCTGATCGCGGAGGACTGGACACTGACGGTGGATTCTGTGACAGGGAGCGATCCGAAGTCCGCGACGTGGGCCTACTCGGTGCGTGGCTCGCGCACCGGCGTGGACAGCTCGGGCCGGAGCGACGCCGTGTTCACGTCGCCCTCCGGGCGCGTAAAGATCGAGCCGGAATCGTTCTTCCGGGGCTTCTCGCCCGAACTCAAAGCGGGGCACGTGATCACCTGGCGGGCTTACCTTCAGGGCACCGACATCTATAGCCCTGTACCGCCCGCCGACAAGACCCGCGAGAACGCTGTCCTACTCGCGTCGGGCTTGACGAACGGGCCACACCGGCTGGAATTGATCGCGGACGGCGGGAAGCCGCCCGCAATAATCGCCTTGCGCGTTTACAAACCGGCTTTCTAGCGGTGTTGCCGGGGGCAATACAAGGGGACGATCTAAGACATAGCGCACGGTTGATCGGCTACGCCGGTCAGGGGGGTAATCGTGGCCACATGCCCTGCGGGAAACCCCATGCCCTCTTCGGCGTCCCAACTCTCATCGTGTCTGAAGGAGCGGAGACGCCATACTCACCCCCTCCTCAGTTCGACCTGATGCGTGCAATCCTTGCTACGGAACAGCAAAAAGACACTTCACATACCCGCAACATCACAGTATGGGCGCCTTCACTCTCAATAAAAATGTAAACCCCATATCATGCGCCGCCGAGAAATAAGGGTACCAATTATACCAAGCGATGACAAAGTAAGAGTGAGCGTTCCGGATTCAGGAACGGCAACCGTTCCCGGCAATGTACCGCGCACAATCGCCGTTCGACCGTTGGCAAGGGTTACGGTAAAGACGACTTGCCCTATGTCGTTGATGGACTGATCTGTCATATCAAGGGCTGTTATCCGCGAGCCGAACAAAGTATCGCCGACACGCGTGACAGTAACTACGTTGGACCCGTCGCTGACGTAAACACCGATAGGTGCCCCGGCATTCACCCCCCCTGCGGTAAAAGCGACCTGATTGAGGTTGTTGATGCTCAGATTGAAACCATAAGTTGCCAGGTGCAATCCGCTGATCGGGTCAACGGTCGTTGGGGAACCGATCGTCTTTGTCGTAATCCCGTCGCTTAAAAGCAGGCTGGTGTTATTCAAGCCGAAGTAGCCGACGAAGCCCAGATCATTGATTCCAACGAGCGTCGTCGGCTGAATCTCCGATGCGATCGTCGTCAGGCTTCCATCCGTGTTGTGACGATATACGTACCCCTTGTTTGAGCTGGAGTTGACCATTAAAGCGACCTGACAATTATTGTTCAGACGCGCATCGTTAAAGCCGCCGAAGGAGATCCCATGAAAGTCCCGCGATGACTGTCGCTGTTCCGCCGGAGTGAAAACATTGTTTTGCGTAATGCCGACATAGAACGTGTCTGACCCTGGAACGGCGGTGTAAGAAGTCTCACCAAAGGCTACCGAGCCGACATCATTGATGCTTGCATAACGCCCATAAGGCTGGAAGTTAGGATAGGCAGGTGTCGTCGTCGGGTTAGAAACCCCTGTCAGTGGTCCGCCATCGCCTGAGTAGACCCTACTCTAGTTACTAGGGGTATCATTAATAGAGAAGACAATGGTACCAGACGCATTCATACTATCGAGTGTTAGATTGTTTTTGCCGGATGCCGCTGGATCGAGTATCGTTGTGTACGCTATGTTCGCGCCAGGGGTGCTATAAAGACCCGTGCCGAACTGAACATCCGAGAACGCAACACGTCCCGAGCTGTTGACGATTGCCTGACCGACATTGCGGAAAGTAAAACCGCTCGCGCCATTGCCGCCTTCTGCGATCTTCTCGTAATTTGACACAGCACTACCGCCTGCCCATGCCGTTAGGGTAGGGCGATTGCATCATAGTTAGGCGCGACGGTATTGTCGCTATCAACCGGTGGGCGCACACTACCCGATAAACGAGCGCACTGTCAAATGGGGCGACGACGATGACATCTGCTCTCGTCTACCTGTTTTTGACCACCCCGACCCGGTCGCATACGGAAGATAAGGGGCAGATAGAGCAACGCGGCGGCAACGTTCCGCCGGTGCATATGTATTTCCCGAACGGCACCAGGAGGCGATTGATCGCGATGCGTTCGGCGGGTGACAGAATAGTGTCCAGTGCGACCATCGTTTTCTCCGGGTTCATGGTCGCGACGACGCCCCAGCGGTTAGCTACGCGGTGGACGTGCGTGTCAACCGGCGTGTGTGGCGTGGCACCGGTTGACACGCCGAGGGCGAGCGATGCGCACTTCGGCCCGACTCCGGGTAGGGCCAGTAGCGTTTCGTAATCGGCGGGTAAGCCCCCCGCGTGATCCGCGAGGGCGCGCCCCGCGATCCCTTTGATCTGACTCACCTTCAGCTCCGGGAACGTCGTGCCGGATAGGAGCGTGAGCAGTTCGTCATCACCGAGCGCGGCGACGGCGGCGGGGGTTCGCGCCCCCGCGAAGAGGCGGCGCGATACGGCGAGCGTGTTCTCCTCCAGCGTCCGCACCGAGACGACGCACGCGACGAGCACCTCAAAAAGCGAGCTATACCCCTCGCCCGCCAGTTGAAAAAGCGCGGCAGGGGGATACGGGGTGACGGCGGCGCGAACCGAATCCAGGGCGGGGGCGATCTGTTCCGGTGTCATAACGCGATCTCAATCAGCGGGAGCAACCTCGTAGCGCATTCGGATGTTCGCCCGCGCGTACTGCTCTCGGGGTCCGAGCGGAACCTCGATAAACCCGTGCTTGCGGTACAAGCGGATCGCGGCTTCCAGTTTCGTGTTGGAGACCAGTTCCAGCACGGTCGCGCCTTCCGCGCGGGCGTAGGCGGCGGCGGCTTCCATGAGCCGGTCGCCAAAGCCCCTGCCGCGAAACCGCTCGTCAACCGTCATCTTCGCCACCTCGAACAGCGTCCCGTGCTTCAACAGCGCGACCGAACCGACCACCTCCCCGCCGGCCGTGACCAGAAAAAGGACCTGCCCACCGCTCAGGACGAAGTAGCCATACGGATCGGTCAGTTCCGCCTCATCGCCAGGCTCAACGACGAAATGCTCCGACACCCACGCGCGGTTTAGACGGTCGAATGCGGCCCGGTATTCGCCCCGGTACGGTACTATAGAAACACAATCACTCATAGGTTTATACGGCGAAGGCGCGGCCGCGCTCCGGTCGCCACGCTGGCTATTAAGCAGGCGCGGTTAAGATAGCCGCTACCCCGCGACTACCGGGTTTATCAGCGTACCGATCCCCTCTACGGTGACCGCGACGGCGTCGCCGGGGACGATAGGACCGATGCCCGACGGCGTGCCGGTCGCGATGACGTCTCCCGGTTCGAGTGCGAACCAGCGGGACAGATAGGCGATCAGGGCCGGTATCTTGAAGACCATGCTGGCCGTGGTGTCGTCCTGCCGCAGTTCGCCGTTTACCGTGAGCGAGATTCGCAGGGCGTGCGGGTCGGTGATCTCGTCGGGGGTAACGAGGTACGGCCCCATCGGCCCGAACGTGTCCAGCGATTTCGACAGGAACCACGGGTGGTTGGATGACTGCGCCTTCTTTTGCATATCCCGCGCTGTCACATCATTGAAAATCGTGTAGCCCGCTACATGGCCGATGGCGTCCGACTCGGCGATGTTCTTCCCGCCCGTGCCGATCACGACCATAAGTTCCGCCTCGTAGTCCACACGCCCGATGCCCTCGGGGATCTGAATCGCCCAGCCGGGCGCGATCACGCTCTGCGCCGATTTTAGGAAAACGATAGGCTCCTCGGTGACGCTCGCGCCCTGCTCCTTCGCGTGTTCGGCGTAGTTGCGGCCGATGGCGAGGATACGGTTCGGGCGCGGCAGGGGGGCGAGTAGCGGCGTTTCGGCGGGGATCACCGCTTCGTCCGCGTCTCCCGCTACGTCGAGCGACGCCACCGCGTTCGCCGTCGCGAGCGCGAGAGCCGTGCCCCCGCCCGCCGCTTCCAGTAGCGTGCGCGGCGGAGTAACGCCCCCGCCGGAAAGCGCGAGTAGGCGCGGCAGATCGTATAACAGGCCGTCCGAATGGGCGTAGACTGGCGTCGGGACGCCGTTCACGAGCGCGTTGGCTAGCTTCATTTCACTGCCCCCTGTACTTCTCGGCGCGGATTAAAAAACGATCCGTAGCGCGGGCGAGGTCGGCGTAGGGTGCTTCGGCGAGACGCTCCTCGCCCCCGAAAACGAACGTCGGCACGTGGCGGATCCCGGCGGCATACGCGTCGTCGTCGAAACCGACGATGTTGGCCGCGAACTCCTCGCCCGCGACCGACTCCAAAAGGGGAGCGGACACGATGCCGACCGATTCCGCGATGCGTGCGAGCGCGGCGTGATCCGCGATATCGGTCTGTTGCTCCCAAAACGCGCGGTACAGCGCGGTGTTGAGCGCGTCGCCTTTCGTCGGCCCTTCCTTCACGGTCGCGTACTCCAGAGCCAGGAGCGCGGGGTGCATGCTGGTGAACGCGGGGCGCGGCGACGGCATCTCGACGCCCTCGGCTTCCGCGAAAAGGTCGAACCGGCTTTTCGACGCGGGCGGAGCGTTCGGATCAACCGGACGCGGCGGGCTGGGCTGATAGTTGAGAGCCGGGGGGAACAGTTCCGCGCCGCGCCAGTCAAACATCACGCCAAACTCAGCGGTCAGCTTGTGCGCCTGAAAAAGCGCGACGTAGCACCAGGGGCACAGAATGTCGTGCCAGAGAGTGATCGTGGTCAATGCGCCGAGATGCGCCCCGAGTTCGGAGACCGCGCGCGAACCCGGTAATGTGACCGGAGGTGGTGTATTCATAACGAAATTATACCTGCAAGAGGTGTCGGAATCGTCCCCGCGCTGGTGCTCCCCCGCTCACGGAGTCGCGGCCTCAATGTCGTCCGGCTCCCACCCATCGTGCGGAGCGTGGGGGACAGGCGACGCGTTCGGCTTGCCTTCCACGGCGGCGACGCGCGACTTGAGCTCCGCGATCTCGATCAGTAGCCGCTGGATCAGTTCGCCTTGTGGGTCGAGCGCGTTCAGTTCGGCGTCCATCACCATCGGATGCGTAGGCGGTAGCGGTATCGGCTTGGGCTGGGGCGTGCTGGCTTGCACATAAGTGTCGCCCATTTTGACCACCTTGCCGGGGATCCCTACTACCGTGGCTTCCGGCGGGACGTTTTTCGTGACCACCGCGTTCGCGCCGATGCGGGCGTTATCGCCGACCGTTATCGCCCCGATAACCTTCGCGCCCATCCCGATCAGCACATTATTCCCGATAGTCGGGTGCCGCTTCTCCTTATGAAGCGACGTGCCGCCGAGCGTCACCGCATGGTACATCAGCACGTCGTCGCCGATCTCCGCCGTCTCGCCGATCACAACGCCCATCCCGTGGTCAATAAAGAAGCGCCGCCCGATAGTCGCGCCGGGGTGGATCTCGACTCCGGTGCAGAAACGCGTCCACTGCGAGAGGAGCCGCGCCAGCGTCTTAGCATGATGCGTCCACAGCCAGTGCGCGGCGCGGTGCGACATCACCGCCCACAGTCCCGCGTAGGAGAGAACCTCCCACACGTTGCGTGCTGCCGGGTCCTTGCGGAACACGGTTTGTATATCTTCGCGGATTCGTGCAAACATCTTGTCGGTGATGACCGTCCTTCGGGGCGTGTACTACGGGGTTAGCCAACGCCAGTCTAGCACGAAGCGCGACGCCCCGGCAAAGACGGTACACAAACGGCGCGGGATAGTTCGCGCGAAAACAGCGGGAGTGAGGCTTAGGCGCGAACTATCCCGTAAGCGACTCTACCATTCCGCGATGCCACCTGCTCTGTGATGCCAAGGTCGGCGAACGTCTCGCTCCAGCGCGTCGCCTTGATCACGACGCGGCGACGGGCGACCCGTACCGCTTCCGCCACCGTCTCGCGCGTCAGGCGGGCGTGGTCGCCGAACAGCCGAATCGGGGCGAACGGCGTGGAGTCCGCGAGCGTGTCCTCGAAGAACGGGTCGAAGTAGACCACATCGTAGCGGCCATCGGGGCAGGAGCGCAGATACTCCTCATTCAAGCCGAGGTGGACGACGCGCACCCGGCGCATCGCCTCATTTAGTCCCGGTCGCGCCGTGGTAACGGTCTGCAACCCGTCCCGCACCACGACGCCCAGTTCGGGAACCGCCTCGACGCCGTGAATTTCGCCGCCATCCCCGACCGCGTACGCGAGTAACGTGGCCTCCGCCGCGTATCCGAGGGTACAATCGAGGACGGAGTCGCCCGGCGCGGCTTCGGTCGCTTCGAGGAGAGTGTCATGCCCCCCGGCGAGCAGGTGCCCGAAGCGAAGGTAGCCCATGTTGGGGTGTTGGAAGAACGAGTTCCCGGCGCGGTCAGCGAGTAGTAACCGCCGCGTCTGCACCACGACGGCCCGCTCGACCCCGGGGTACGCCTCGAACAGTTTCGGCATTCCGCTCCCGCGCCGCGCGACCGCGAGGCAACCGAGTTCCGCCGCGAGTGCCAGCGCACGCTCCCATAAAGCAGGAGTTTCCTCCGCCGCCGTAGTAACCATTAGATCGGTACGCGATGCCATAAAAAAGGCTATACCAGACCCGGAACCCCTTATGCAACAAAACGAATCCCTTTACACCAACTGGCGCGACTTCGCCGTTCGGCTCGCGGACGAAGCTGCGAGCCGGGCGAAGGAGATGGTCCGCTCTGGTATCACCGCCGACCTCAAGGCGAACGGCACCGTGGTGACCGACGTGGATCACGCCATCGAGCGGTTCCTGCGCGAGCGGATCGGCGCGACCTACCCGGATCACGCGATCCTGGGCGAGGAGTTCGGGCAGACCGGAGATGTGTCGCCGGACGTGCCGCTCTGGTGCCTCGACCCGGTGGACGGCACCACGAACCTCGCGAACGGTTTGCCGCTCTGGTGCATCAGTATCGGGGTGGTACACGAGGGGCACGCGGTTGCCGGGGTGGTAAACGCTCCAATGCTGAACGAGGTCTACGCCGCCGCGCGGGGCCACGGCGCGGCCCGCAACGGGGTATCCCTGCCGGGGCTAGGCGAAGGCGATGTACTGGCGAGCGAGGAGGTGTATATCATCTGCTCGACGTCGGTGCGCCGCATGGACTTCGGGCGGCTGACGGCGAAGTTGCGGATACTCGGCTCCGCCGCGCTGGATCTGTGTTACGTCGCGGCGGGCCAGGCGAAGGGTTGCCAGTGCGCGTGTACGTCGCTCTATGACCTAGCGGCGGGGATCTGTCTCGCGCGGGAGGTCGGCGCGGAATCCGTCTGGCTGGAATCCGGCGGAACATACAGCCCGATGGCGCACCTCGCGAATGGTCCCGACTGCGACGCGACGTTGATAACGGCCCCCCCAGCGACGATGCGGTATTTGCGCGAGCGGCTCGCTTAAGGGCGGGCTACGAAGGTGACTAGGAACTCATGGAAAATCAGACGGTTGACACACACTACGACCTGATCGTGATCGGCTCCGGCCCGGCGGGTGAGAAGGGCGCGGCGCAGGCGGCGTACTTCGGCAAGCGGGTCGCCCTTGTAGAAAAGGAGCCGTACCTCGGCGGTGCCGCCGCGAACACCGGCACGCTTCCGTCGAAGACACTGCGCGAAACCGCGTTGTACCTGTCCGGCTTTATCCAGCGCGGGCTTTACGGCATCGAAGCCAACCTGCGCGAACGCGCGACGGTGCAGGACTTTCTGCGGCGCGAACGCGCCGTGTCGGGCAACGAACGCAACCGGATCGCGGCGAACCTGGAGCGGCACAACATTGATGTTTTCACGGGGGCGGCGACATTCACCGACTCACATACCATCACGGTCGGCACCGACGGCACGACGCTCACCGCCGACTTTTTCCTGATCGCGACCGGCAGCTACCCGTTCCACCCGCCGATCTACCCGTTCGAGGACGAGTGCATCTACGATTCGGACGAGATCCTGTCGCTGGAACGGATCCCGACGAGCCTGATCGTGGTCGGCGCGGGCGTGATCGGTTGCGAGTACGCCTGCATCTTCGCCGCCCTTGGGACCCGCGTGACCATACTCGAAACACGCCCGGAGATGTTGACATTCCTCGACGACGAGATCGTCGCGGTGCTTAAAGCGCGGATGGAGGCACTCGGCATCGTGTTCGCGCTGGGTGAGACGATCAGCGCGGTGATCGGGAGCGCGAACTGCAAGGTGGAAGGCGGCTACACGCTCCAGTTATCGTCGGGCAACATGATCGAGGGCGAGACGATCCTGATCGCGGCGGGGCGGCAGGGCAACACGGCGACGCTGGGGCTGGACGGTATCGGGGTCGCGGTCAACAAGCGGGGGCAGATCCCCGTGGACGCGCAGTTCCGAACCAGTCTCATGCACATCTTCGCGGCGGGCGATGTGATCGGAATCCCCGCGCTTGCGTCGGCGGCGATGGAGCAGGGGCGGCTCGCCATGTGCCACGCGTTCCACCTCGGCTACAAACAGGCCATGCCGCCGATTCTGCCGTACGGCGTATATACCATTCCCGAGGCATCGGCGGCGGGCGAGACGGAGAAGGACGCCCTAGCGAAAGGGATACCCGTGGTGGTCGGGCGGGCCTACTTCGCCGAGAACGCGCGCGGCGAGATCATCGGCGAGCAACACGGCTTTCTGAAACTGGTCTTCCGGAAGCCGGACATGACGCTGATCGGGTGCCACATTATCGGCGAGCAGGCGTCCGAACTCGTGCATATCGGCCTGACCGCGATGCTGGCGGGCCAGGGAGCCGACCTGTTCTTGCAGACGTGCTACAACTACCCGACGCTCGCCGAAACGTACAAATACGCGACGTACGACGCGCTCGGCAAACTTGCGAGGGAGACTGAGACTGTCGCGGCGGCTTCGTGAAGGTGCGTGGGCTTGGGGATCGTCTGGTGGAAGCCTCGCGGCTTGGTTCTCCGTTGGAACCGGGAGTCGGATGGCTCACGGTATCACGAACCGACCCGCGTTCCAACGGAACACCAAGCGGCACGCTTCCACCACGTTCGCACACTTGCGAACCGGAGGAACAACGTTTCCTGCCTTCTTCCACCGCCATTCCCCACGCCCAACCTACCCCTCGTCCAACTCGTCGCCCATCGCCGCGAGCGCGGTCACCGCGTCTACCGGGTCTGTCACCTTCAGGTCGCTGACGATCCGCCCGTCTTTGAAGCGGATCACCCGTTCCGCGTGCCGCGCGATATCCGGCTCGTGCGTCACCACGATCACGGTCTTGCCCATCCGGTGCAATCGCTGGAAGATCGCCATGATCTCTTCGCCCGTGCGCGTGTCGAGCGCGCCGGTCGGCTCGTCGGCGAGCAGGAGCGCGGGATCGTTCACCAGGGCGCGGGCGATGGCGACGCGTTGCTGCTGTCCCCCCGAAAGTTGCGCCGGGGTGTGGTCCGAACGGTCCAACAGCCCGACCATGCTCAACGCTTTTTCGGCGCGTACCGCCCTGTTCCGTGTCGCGCCCAGGTTGTAGAGAAGCGGCAGTTCGACATTGTGTAGGGCGGACGTGCGCGGGAGCAGGTTGAACGTCTGGAACACGAACCCGATGCGGCGCGAGCGTATTCGCGCCAGTTCGTCATCCGTCAGCCCCGCGATCTCCTCGCCGTCCAGCAGGTACGAGCCTTCCGAAGGCGAGTCGAGGCACCCGACCATGTTCATGAACGTTGACTTACCCGACCCGGACGGCCCCATGATGGCGACGAACTCCCCGCGCCCGATGGAGAGGGAGACGCCGCGCAGGGCGCGAACGGTGTTCGTGCCCATCTGGTACGTCTTGGTCAGGTCGGTAGCGGTGATCAGTGGGTCCATGTGTGTTGCCTGCCTAGACGCCGCGCCCTCTCCCTCCCGCGTCGCAACGGGAGGGAGAGGGCGCGGCGGCGTGTCGCTACTTCCCGTTCGCCCGCGCGGCGAGCATGGTAGTCATCTCAGACATGCGTCGCTTCGCCATCTCCTTGTTCCGGGAGAAGGTAGTTTCCGGGTTCAGCGGGTTGAACGGCTTAAGCTCCGGCATCTTCCAGCCACCACCGCCGGGTCCACCCTGTCCGCCTCCGCCGGGGCGACCACCACCGCCGCTCTGCCCGCCGCCGCCGGGACGACCGCCGCCCCCGCCTCCGCCACCCCAGCCCCCGCGCTGGCTTGCCGCGACAGCGAGCTGCTTAATCTGAGGGATCGTCAGCGACCGGGTCAACTCCTTGTTTATCTGCGTCGCCTGCTCGTTCGTCAGCGAGGGCTTTGTCTTCCATTTGTTGATCACGCCAAGAATCGTCTTAGCCTGCGGGGGCGTGAACTTCGTGCGGGGGTCCTTGTCCATGTCACCGAACGCGCGGAGTGTCTGGCTGAGCGCGAAAACTTGCTTGTTCTCATCGCGGAACTTCTTCATCTTTTCCATGTTCGCCCGCATTGCCGGGGGCATGTTCGCCGGGTCGAACCCGCCGCCTCCACCGCCGGGACCCTGCGCGAACGCCGCAAGCGGGGCAAGAACGAGCGGCAGACAAACCGCTAAAATACGTACAAGACGGGTGGCTTGCGAGGAAGCCGGGGTTATCTTCATGTTTGTTCCTTTGAAATGGACAGGACGGTTTCGGACCGCCCCGTCACCGAACGTTTATTCGTACCGGAGTGCCTCTATCGGGCGCAGGTTCGACGCCTTGAGCGCGGGGTAGAAGCCGAAAAATATGCCGACGAACGCCGACACGCCGAACGCGAGCACGATAGACGTCGGCGAGATGACTACCAGCCAGCCGTTCGCGTTCCCGATTGCGTTCGAGCCGATGATGCCGACTATCACGCCGATCAGGCCGCCGACCAGAGACAGAAACAGTGACTCGCACAGGAACTGCCCCAGTACGTCCGCTTTGCGCGCCCCGATGGCCTTGCGCACCCCGATCTCGCGCGTCCGCTCGGTCACGGACACCAGCATGATGTTCATGATCCCGATGCCGCCTACCACCAGCGATACCACGGCCAGGTAGGTGATCAGCGATCCGAACGTGTCCTGCTGCGCGTTCTGCGCCTCGGACAGATCCGCCTGGTTGAATATGATGAAGTCCGACGCCGCGTCGCCCGTCAGCTTATGTTGTTTGCGCAGGATCGTCTCGACTTCGGTCTGCGCCTTGCGCATCAGGTCGAACGAGCGCGCCTGCACACTAATCGTGCCCAGGAACTGCTGGCCCAGTACCCGGCGCAGTCCGGTCGTGTACGGAATGTACACGCCGTCGTCCGGGTTGCGGAAACCCTGCCCACCTTTCGGCTTCAGAACGCCGACCACCTTGAAGTTGTTATCGCCGACGCGGATCGTCTTGTTCATCGGAGAGGCGCGGTCGAACAACTCTTTCGCGGTCGAGCTTCCCAGAACGGCAACGCGGCTGAGCGATCGGATGTCGCTCGGCGTGATGTAACGCCCGATCTGCACCGGGTGGTTCGAGATCAGCGGGTAGAACTCACCGGTGCCGTTGACCGAGACGCTAGTGTTCTTGTTGCCGTATTTGACCTGACGGTTGCCGTTCACCTCCGGCGAAACGCGGCCCACGGACGGTGCCCCCTTCAGAACCGCCTCCGCGTCCGACGGCTTCAGGGTGGAACGCGATCCGAAGCCGAAGGAGATGTTCCCTTTCTTCTGTACGCCGGGGCGCACCGTTAGTACGTTCGTCCCCAGGCGTTGTAGACTCGCCTGCACCGCCGCCTTGGAGCCTTGTCCAATCGCGATGGCGACGATCACAGCCGCGACACCGATGATGACGCCGAGCATCGTTAATGCGGCGCGAAGCTTGTTGGCGACCAGGCCCCGTAGCGACATGACCACCGTGACGTAGGCCGGCCCCCACCAGGGGGCAACGTAGGGGACGTCATCGTCTTCCCCGTCGGCCCCGCTGTTGAACAGGGTCCCGGTGCCGGATCGGATCGTGGGCGCGCTCATGGCTAGCGCCCCCCCCGTCCGCCGCTACCGCCGCCGCCGAAGCCGCGGTTTCCGCCGCCGAACGGGGATCCGCCCAGCGCGCCACCCGGCGCGGTTGCGGGAGTCGGGTCAATCGTCTGCGTGACAACGGTCTCGCCGCCCTTCAAGCCCGAGGTTATCTCGATCAGGTCGTTGCCTTCCAGACCGGTCTCCACGGCGACGCGGGTTCGCTTCACATTGACGAACGAGCCGGGGTCGTCCTTAGTGGGCTTACCACCGGACGCGATCTCGACATACTTGCCCTTGTCGTCCTCATGAACCGCCTCGCCGGGTACAGAAACCACGTCCGACTTTTCGTTCAGCACGAAAAGACACGTCGCGTTCATGCCGGGCTTGAGCAAGCGGAACGTCGGCGAGGAGTTATCCACCTCGACGCGTACGTGGATGCTGGTGACGTTCTGCTCGACCAGGGCTTGCGGATCAATACGGGCGACCTTGCCCTCGAACGGCACGCCGGGGTAGCCCTCGAACGAGACCTCGACCTTTTGGCCGTCGTCCACGTTCGCTATGTCGGTCTCGTCTACGGTGACGTCAACATACATCCGCTCGATGTTCCCGAGTTGTACGATGCTGGTACCGGTGGAGTTGAGCGACAGGCCCGATGTGATGATCGTGCCCTGCTCGACATACTTCTGGAGCACGACACCGCCGGACGGGGCGCGAACCACGGTCTGCCGCAGGATCGTCTCGGCGTTGGTTTTGGAAGCCTCGGACCGGGCGATGGTCGCTTGCGCGGAGACCACATCGAAGCCGCGTATCTTGTTGTTCTTCGCGTTCGCCCGCGCCTGGGCGAGCGACTCTATGGAGCGTTGTACAAGTGCCTTCGCCTGGAGCACCGCCGCCTGAGACTCGACCAGGCTATTGCGCTGATTGCTCACTGCGACCGCGTTCTGCTTCGCGGCGTCGAGCGCGGCTTTGGCTTGCGCGACGCGGGCGTCGGCGTTCTCGACGTTCGCCGAAAGTTCGGCACCGACGGTGTCCAGTTTCGCCTTCGCGGAACCGACTTGCGCCTGATTGACCGAAAGTGTCGCCTGCGCCTGATCCACGGCGGACTGCGAAACGAACCCTCTTCTGACCAGCGAATTCTGCCGGTCATAGCTCGTCCTTGCATTGCTGAGGTTCGCCGCCGCCTGTTCGTACGCGGCTTTCGCGGACGCCACGGCCTGCGGGTTGGTCGCGTCGAGTTGCTTGCGCTGTTTCACCGCCTGATCATAGGAGGCTTTCGCCTGCGCGATGGCCGCGGAGGTGAGCGCGGGCTGGGTCGCCGCCTGAGTACGCGCTGTCAGCAGTCGCGCTTCGGCTTGCGCCTCGCTCGCCCGAGTGGAAGCGAGATCCGCCTCGGCGTTCTGGATGCCGGTCTGTGTTTGGCGGAGTTGGAGCTGGTACGTCTCGGCCGATTGATCCTTTCGGGCGACCGCCGAATCGAGATCCGCTTGCGCCTGCCGAAAAGTGGTCGAGGAGTCAGTCGGATCAATGCGGGCGATGATCTGTCCGTTCTTGACCACGTTCCCGACCTCTACCGCGAGAACTTTCACCTCGCCTCCGGCGCGCGACTTGATATCCACGGTGCGCCAGGGCTTCAGCGTGCCGGTCGCGGAGACGGTCTTCTTGACCGTGCCGATCGCGACCGCCGCGGTCTTGTACTGCGTCATCGTCGCCTCGGACGTCGCCGCGCCGCGCACTCTAGAGTAGGCGTAGCCGCCCCCGACGGCAGCGACAGCGAGGATCGCGGCTACGATCGCCCCGGCCCGGTTCTGCTTGCGGCGCACCGGTTTTTTCGCCGGTGTCGCGATGTCGGTGGTGCTCACGGTTGCTGGGTTCCTTTCACGTCCGGTGCCGTCGGGGACTGGCCGCGCGTTCCCCGCTGGCCACGCCCGCCCTGACCTCCACGTCCGCCCCATCCCCCGCCGCCACGACCTCCGAAGCCGGGAGTCGGTGCCTCTGCCTGCTTATAGTCGGCGGGCGGCGCGAAGAGGGCGTCGTCGAGCGCGGCGTCGGTCTTCATCTCTTTGATCGTCAGGTGCGTCGTCAGCGGATCGGCGGCGGGTGCAGACGCGCTGTTCGGGTCGGCATTGTTGCCGCCGAAGTTGAAACTCATACGGAGCGATATAGTGCTTTCGCGCGGGAGCGACTTCATGCTCTTTAGGCGCGCGACAAGCGGCTTGGTGAGAGAGCCGCCGAACAGGCCCGCGTTGTCCGGGATCATCAGCCGGTAGATCGCGGCGACGGGGGTTTCTCGTCCCGTCGTGAAGAGCGCGGCACCGTCCGTGGACCATACCTCGCCGTCCACGGCGAGCGACGGCGGCGTAAACCCCGCCCCGCCCGGACCACCGCCGCCCTGCCAGCGTCGCCGCCCTTGCCCCGGCCCCGGTGCGGGACCGGTCACGCTGCTCGGCGGTGCCGCCTGCACCGTGGTGTTCACGCTACCCATCGCCCCGCCGCCAGCGGCGACGTTCGAGTCGGGGGGAATAGGGGGATCAGCGACGACGGTGTCGGCGGCGGGCGCGTTGAATTGCATCGCGACCGTGCCGCCGACGAAGTACTGGCGGCTTGCGACCCCCGCGACCTCTTTAGAAACGAACTCGTTCCGCTCACGCGCCGCCTTGATGTCCACCGAAGCGGTCATCGTCATGCCGCCCATAAGCCCGCCCGCGTTGGGGTCGGCCTGTCGGCGTTCGCCGTCAATCGCCTCGCGGAAACTCTGGACATAGAATGTCCTCGCCGTCATGTCCAGGGTATAAACTTTTTGCGCCGTGCCGTCATACAGGAGAACGGCGGTCGGCGGCGTCTCGGGGGCGGCTCCCTGGTTGCGGAACTCGACCCGCGCCTTCGTGCCCTTCATTCGCACGGTGACGATTTGCTTCGCGTTCGTGCCCGGCCGCGCCGCGTTGCCGCTCGGCCCGCCGAATCCGCCCGGTCGCCCGCCGCGCAGACTGCCGGTCGTTTCGCGGTCGAATGTCAGGGTCGTGTCTGCGTTCGCCGACGCTCCGGCGAGGAGCGAACCCAGCAAGAGGGTAGGGATGAATAGTTTGGAGGTCGAGTTCATAACGATTTGTTTCCTGTCGGGTCTGCCGTCCATCCCGCGACGAATTACAAAGCGGGACACGTTTACTAGAATAGCGGGCGGTTCTTAAAAATACCTGAAGATGGCCGCGTTATTTGTGGCGGGGAGGCGGCTACCGACGCGCTGTTCATTGCGCGGGTAGGGAGACGAACACCACGGTGCCGCGACCCGGCTCACTGCTGATGGTCACCGCGCCGCCGTGCGCCCGCGCTATCGTTTGCACGATGGCCAGTCCCAGCCCGGTGCCGCCGCGCCCCCGGTCCCGCCCCGCGTCCGCGCGGTAAAACCGGTCGAATAGGTGTGGCAGGTGCTCCGGCGCGATGCCCACCCCCGAGTCGGCGATCTGGATGTGGGCGAAGTCGCCGCTCAACCGCGCCGTGATCGCGATGCCGCCATCCGGGGGCGTGTAGCGCAGGGCGTTCTCGATCAGGTTGACGAAAAGCCGGATCAGGTAATAATTGTCGGCGTCCTTGGCCGTTATCGCGTCCGGGGTGGACAGAGTGACCGCCGCGCCGGGTTGCCCCGTGCGCTCGCGGCATACGGCGCGCGCTTCTTCCACGGCGGTCTGTAGCACGTCGCGTAACGGCACCGGCTTGTGCTCGCGCGGCAACGCGCCGCCGTCCGTCCGCGCGAGCAGGAGCAGGTCGCCCACTATGCGGCTCATTCGGAGCACGGCCCCGTGAATCGCGGTAAACGCGAGCCGCGAACTCTCCGGCGTTTGCGCCGTTTCGTCATCTAGGGCGAGGCTCGTGTTCGCGGTCACGATGGCCAGCGGGGTGCGCAACTCGTGCGAGGCGTCCGCGACGAAGCGGCGTTGCCGCTCGAATGACGACTCAAGACGCTCCAGCATCTGGTTGAAGCGGCGCGACAGTTCGGAAAATTCGTCATTCCCGGAGACCGGCAACCGCCCCGACAAACTTTCGGCGGCGATGCGATCCGTCGCGAGCGTGATCTCGCGCACCGGGCGGAGCGCACGCCCCGTCAGCCACGCGCCACCCAGCCCCGACACTAGAAGCGAGAGGGGGAGCAGGGTGAGGAGTGCGTTATCAAGAGCGGATAAGCCCCGCCGGATGTCGGTCAGGCGGAACGCGACCTGTACAAAGGCCGGTTCGGAATCGCCCGCGCCCTTGACCGGAACCGGCGTCGTGACGACACGGTACGATTCACCCTCCACCGTCACCGTCCTCAGCACGCTCCCGCGCCGTGCCCGCGCCGCGATCACCCCGGATTTGTCCCAGGCCAGGGCGGGGGGGCGGAAGAACGGTATCGGGAGCGGCTCGCCGCCCGCGCCGAGAAGACGCGGCGTGATCGTGTCAGAGGCGGGTGGTACCGGCGGCATGTCGCCGCCATGGCTCTGCGCATCGGCGGGGGGGACGAACCGCGGACGTTCGTCGGGGCGCGGCACCACGCCTCCCGCATCGAGCGGGTATCTGCGCTCTAAACGGTCGTGGCGCGGGCGACGAACGAAGTAGAACTTGCCGCTCTCGAACCGGATACGGCGGGCGAACTCGTCCCGGACGCGGTCGGCACGTTCGGTGAGTTCCCGGTCAATCCCCGCCGTCAGGTAGGCGCGGACGATGGCGCGGACCCCGAAACCCAGCGCGATCAGTATCACCGCGACCACGCCGACGTTCCATAGCGTCAGGCGGGCGCGGACGGAAAAACGGTTCACGGTGCCGCCTCCGTTGACGCCGTGACGGGGCGATCCATGCGGTACCCCTGCCCGTGGATTGTGCGGATCAGTTTGACGTCACCGTCGCCGTCTATTTTGCGCCGTAGCGCGGATATGTACACCTCGACCGTGTTAGACGCCGCGTCCGTGTCTTCCCACACCCGTTCCAAAATCGTCTCCCGCGAAACGGTGGTGCCTTCCCGCGCCGCGAGTGCTTCCAGCAGAGTGTACTCGCGCTGAGAGAGTGGGATCTCGCGGTCACCACGGCGCACCTGTTTGCGTTCGGTGTTGATGGTCAGATCGCCGATCTCGATCACCTTGCCTTTGTTGGTGCGCTCGCGGCGGAGCAGTGCCCGCACCCGCGCCCGCAGTTCCCGGAAATCGAACGGCTTGGGCAGGTAATCGTCCGCGCCCGATTCCAGGCCGCGCACCCGATCTTCCACGCTGTCGCGGGCGGTGAGCATCAGCACCGGGATGGGGTCATGCCGTCGCCGCAAGATCTCGCAGACGCGCCAGCCGTCGGTGTCGGGGAGCATCACGTCGAGTAGTACGAGGGCGTAGCCGCCCGCCCCGAGCCGTTCCAGCGCGTCCGAACCGCGCTCGGTCCAGTCCACCGCGTATCCAGATGCCGTTAGTCCGGCGCGCACGACGGCGGCGAGTTCTGGCTCATCCTCGACGAGTAGTAGACGCATTATGGATTGTACCGTACCGCCCGATTCTGAAAATTGTGTGAACGAGGGCGGTCCCCGCTCAGAAACCGGTCGGCGTTCTGTCCTGGTAGCACGCCTCCCGTTCGTAGGCGTGGGCGATCCGTAGCGCGGCGGCGTCTTCCCACAGATTACCGACCACCGACACGGCTACCGGCAAGCCGCCCTCCGTAAATCCGCACCGGGTAATCGCCTCGGGGTGACCCGTCAGGTTCGTATAGCGGAGCGACGGCCCGTGGCCGGAGGGCGTGAGGTAGGCGTCCACGCCGGAGAGTGCCGTGTCCATCGCCCTTTGTAGCCCCGAACGGACCCTTTGCGCCTGGATATATTCGGTCGCGGGCACCATCTGGGCGGCGCGGAAAATATTCGGCCAGTCGTGCTCGCCCTGCCGCGCCAGTTCGTCCAATCCGTTGTCGGCGATAAACGCCGCGTAGGACGCCGCGCCCTCAGCCCCGATAATGAGCATCGAAAGTGCCTCGTACTCCGGCGTCATAATGGGAAGATGCACCGGGATTAGCGGCGCGCCCAGTAGCCGCTCCACGGTCTCTTTCGCCGCGTCGAAATGCCCCGATAGCTCCGGCCTGCCGCTCTCGCCCACGACCGTCGCCCAGCCCGCGACGTCGTAGCCGACACGCAAACCGGCGAGCGGCGCGGACAGGTCGCACGCGAAGGGCGCGTCCACGCTCGAAATGTCGCCTGCGTCCGCGCCGCGCAGGATGTCCACGATCAGGGCGCAGTCGGCGACGCCCCGCGCCATCGGGCCGATTTTGTCCATGCTCCACGAAAGGGGGGAAACGCCCGTTCGCGGTAGCCGTCCGAACGTCGGGCGCAGTCCGGTCACGCCGCAGACCGAACAGGGGGAGATAATACTGCCCCACGTCTCACCGCCGAGCGCGAACGGTAGTAGCCCCGCCGCCACCGCCGACGCCGACCCCGCCGACGAGCCGCTCGCCCCCGTTTCGGGCGACCACGGGTTGCGCGTCACGCCGCCGTACCACTCGTCGTCCATCGCCAGTTCGCCCATGGATAGGGTAGCGAGCAGTATCGCCCCGGCACCCCGCAGTCGTTTCACCGCGACGGCGTCGTAGCCGAACCGCCGATCCGCCCACCGCCGCGCCCCGTCCGAAGTTGGCAGATCAATGGTCGCGAACGAATCTTTCACCCCGAATGGGATCCCGTGGAGCGGCCCGAGGTAGTGCCCGCCCGCGATCTCGGCGTCCGCGCGGTCAGCCTCATCGAGGGCGGCTTCGGCAGGCACCCGCGAGACCAGGCAATGCAGATCTGGCCCGAAATGATCCATGCGCGACAGGCACGACTCGGCGAGTTGCCGCGCGGTGACGCGGCGGGCGCGGATCAGCTCGCCGAGCAGCGTCACCGGCGCGAACGCGAGCACGGCGGGGTCGCCGTCCCACGCCACCTGCGTCGTGGCGGCGGGAAGCACGACGCCATAGTTATCAGTCGAACCCTGAAGGGGAGGCAACCGGAACGCGGTCGCGGGCGATAGATCATCCGCGAGCGGGGTGGCGCGCAACGCCTGTTGTCGGTCACGCAGACCGGGCAGGGACTTCAAAAGCAGTT
This sequence comes from Armatimonadota bacterium, assembly GCA_043754515.1. GTDB lineage: Bacteria > Armatimonadota > Armatimonadia > Armatimonadales > Armatimonadaceae > JACMIU01. Next base: position 21,108 of record JAYUUO010000068.1, on the reverse strand, counting down.
CGCGATGCGCGGTCGTGGTCTCGGGGCGGCCAGCCAGCCGTTCGGCGGCGGCGATGTCTTCGGGGGTGGTTTCCATACCATGTAGTTCGCCGTGGGCGGGCAACTTCCTGCGCGAGCGGGGATCGTTGATCCTCCGGTTTGCAAGTGTGCGAACCGGAGGATCAACGATCCCCGCCCCCACCTGACCCGCGCAATCCCGGTGGCACCCACCCCCACGACGCCGTACAGTGTGCGTATGGCTTCTGACGTTTGGATACTACATACCGACGGCGCGTGCAAAGGCAATCCCGGCCCGTCTGGCATCGGGGTCGCGCTGTACAAGCCGGGTGCTAGCGAACCCGCGCACACGCTCGCCGAGCGCATCCCGAACACCACCAACAACGTCGCGGAGTATTCGGCACTCCTGCGCGGACTGCAGGAAGCCCTGCTACGCGGCGTCGAAAAGGTGGAAGTACGCACCGACTCCGAGCTAATGGCGCACCAGATCAACGGGCGGTACAAGGTCTCCGCGCCGCATATCCTGCCGCTCTACGCGCTGGCGAAAGGGTTACTGGCGCGGTTTTCGGCCGCTAAAGTAGTGCATGTATTGCGCGAGCAGAACGCTTTAGCGGACAAACTGGCCAACCAGGGCGTCGCCGCCCCGCTTTAGCCGGTTCCGCGAGTCGCCCTACAAGGTCACGACGATCACGTTCTTCGCGCCCTTGACGATCTTCGTGGGTATCGTTTTTGGCGATCCGATACGCGGCGTGACCGTCACCGTGTAGTCGCCGTAGAAGCCGCGACTCTTCCACGCGCCTTTGTCATCCGTCACGCCGCCCGCGTTCGTCCACCAAGTCTTCGCGACCAGATCCTGGAACACTTGCCCCTGCGGACGGATCGTCCAGTCGCGGTTGTACAACGCGGCGTCGGGTAGCCAGTGCGCCCCCTCCCAGAACCCCCACATCAGGAACGTGTCCACGGATGGGTGCGAGAACACGGCGGTCATAAAGTCACGCATGTAGGCGGCCTGGAGCGGCGCGTCGCGGGTGTTCATGTCGAACTCGGTCACTGTAATGGGAAGCCCGAGCCTGCTGAACCGATCGAGACCTTTCAACACACTCTCCGGAGCGATCATAGTGCCACCGAAGTGGCATTGGAACCCGATGGCCTGGAGCGGCGCGTTCGCCTTTTTCAGCGCGGACAGGTTGTCGTAGAAGTTATTCAGGTGGACGTTGTCGGTCAGCGAACCGTCCAGCGGCGGGTAATCATTTAGCACCAGACGCGGCCCGGCGTCGAGTGATCGCGTGAGACTGAACCAGTGCGCCAAAACCTTGCCACCGCCCGAAGAACCTCCGCCGAGTATATCGGTGATGTCGTGATTATCGAACGGTTCGTTTACTACGTCCCACTCGACGAGTCGTCCTTTCATCGCGGTGACTTCTCGGGTGATGTGATCATCTACCCGCTTCGCCAACTTCACTTTGTCCGTGCCGATAGCTTGCAGATCGTCCGGCGAGTTTCGGTAGGACGGCCAGACCAGGTTATGCCCCTTCACCGGAACATCATGGGCGTTCAGCCATCCGACGACGCGATCCGCCGCTACCGGGTCGCTCTCGAAGTTAGGCCACTTCAGGTCGTTCTCGATCACCACCTTCGAGCAGTATTTCGTAACCCACTCGCGGTATTTATCGCCGTCAGTGGTTTGCGCCGCGATCATATGATCCGCGACCGCCGAGCCGAACCCGAAGGCGTGGCGCGTCATTCGGAGCGTGACATTGGCATTCGGCACCACCTTGCCGGACGCGTCCTTTACAATCACGGACACGTCGCCTTTGCGGATCTTCTCGATGCGGGCATTCGCGGCCTTGCGCCACGCGGCGTTCTCCTCAATACCAACATAAACGGCTCGGGTGCGCGGCAGATCGTCAATCTTAACGGACGAGCCGAAGTTGAGTAGCTGAAAGTCGGCAACCTCGAAGATCTGCTTACCGTAGCCCATGCGGAAACTGACGTGGGTTCCAGCGGCGGGAGCGTCCGCGCGCATCTCAAACGGAATCAGCACCTGTTTCCACTCTTTACCCGCGCTGACTTCCTGCTCACCGAACTTAGTCCAAGGAGCGCCGCGTTGCTCCCAGACGAACTCCGTACGCGCCTCGCCTGTCTCCTTCTGCCCCTCGACACAACGCATGTAGAACGCAACGAGTAACACGTCCCCTTTATTCAACGGCCCGGTGCAGTCCGCCATGGCTTGCAGATCCCAAATGTTCGTCGGTTTTTCCAGCGAGGTGAGGCGCGCCGCTTTCGTGAACGGTTGCCTGACCACGGTGACGATTTGGGCACCGCCCTGCGCGGCCGTGCCGCTAAACATCAGGCTCGCCGTGGCATCGCCGGGGATCATCGGCGTTCCGTGTTCGGGAATCGGCTTCTTGCCACTGTCTGCGAGTCCCTGAGACGTGGCGACGGGCACCAGGGCGGGAAGGACTAGCGTCGGTGGTGTCGTCAACCCCGTTCCAGGACAGCCGAACCCACTGAGTAGAAGAAACATCGCGGACAGTAGCGGGATCCCGTGTGGGGAGCGTAGCAGTGTGTATTTTGTATTCATGATTTGATTATGGTCGGATCCGCCCATTTGCGTTCGTCCGATTTGTGATAGCACATTCACCGGCGATTCCTTGGTCTCCTGCGAGGGTGTATCCCGGAGCCAATCCTCCCGGCACTACTCCGCTTTCGGGAGCAATAACAGAGCGGTCGGTACACGGACGCCGGTCGGCTCCGCGTCCACCAGACCCTTCGCCCCCCGGTAGACCAGTTGGCTCGACGATCCCCCGTCCAGACACATCGCCTCTTGCGGCCTGGTCTGATACCGCGCGGCGAAGAAGCGGCTGAGAAAGCTCGCGACCTCGGTGTACGTGGCGGCGTCGGCGCGCCCCATTACGAAGTGGAGCGGCTTGCCGTCATCATCCGCATCGTAGGCGACGAAAGCGCGTATGGTCCGCGCACCGCTGACGAGGCGCTCCTCCTTGTCCGTGATACGTTCCACGCCGCCCGCATATAGACGCGGCCCGCAGGCGACGGCGTAACGGACCTTGCCCCACGACTTGCGCTGGTCCGGGTTTGTCGGCGAACCGTAGGCGCGAACCACGTTCTTCACGGTGCCGGTCGCCCACGCGATCTCGGGCGTGCCGTCGGCGTCGAACCCGATCGCAGAGCGCAGGTACCGCTCACCCGGTGTGCGCGAGGACGCCATGTCACTCCCAGGCGCGACGACCCTGCCCTCGACCACGGCTAGCTGAATTATCTGTTTGCGGCTACCGGTCTCGTCGTAAGTCTTGCCGAAATAGCCGCCGTTCATGCCGCCGATAGCACCCTTTTTTTCGCACCAATCGCGCACCACAAACGCGTCGCCGACGAAAGCATCCCCCTGCCGCGACACATTGCTCGCGACCACTACCGGTCGGAAGTCCGCCTTCGCCAAATCCACGGTGATCGTCTGGAAGCCGTCGCCCGGCGCACCGCTACGGTCGAAAGCAACACCAGGCGCGACCGCCACGGCGGTGTCGGAGCGGTCGGCGCAGGACGCGCAAAGCAGACAGCAAAGCACGGACAACTGCGGAAGGTAGCGCGGCGTAAAACGTGTCACGATGATGCGGTCATTATACCGTGCCCGCCGCCGCCGCCCGCGAGTGGATCCGTCCGATGGCCCAGTCCGCCGCCTCGCGCACGACGCCCGACGGGTCGGTCGCCCCGACATCACCGAGCGGAGCGAGCGAGTCCTCGGCACCCACATTCCCGAGCGCGATGCAGACATTGCGGCGCAACCCCTCACGCTTCGGGCGTAGGAGCGGCGTGCCACGGAAGCGGGCGCGGAACCCCTCCTCGGTCGCGAGGTCGGCGAGAAGGCGGAGCAGATCCGGACGCGCGCGTTCGCCGCCCCGCCCCGCTAGCCGCGCCTCGCGCCCCGCCCGCGCCCTGTCATTCCAGGGGCATGCGGCGAGGCAATCGTCGCACCCGAAGATGCGGTCACCCATCAGCGGGCGCAGTTCAAGCGGAATGGCCCCGCGATGCTCGATAGTCAGGTAAGACACACAGCGGCGGGCGTCCAGCACCATCGGCGCGAGGATGGCACCGGTCGGGCACGCGGCGATGCAGCGGGTACAGGTGCCGCAGTGGTTCCCCACGAACGGCGGGTCGGGCGCGAGTTCGAGCGTGGTCAGCAGTGCCGCTAAAAAGAAGAAGTTGCCGAGGTCGAGCGAGATCAAGTTGGTGTGCTTCCCCTGCCAGCCGAGACCAGCACGCGCCGCCAGTTCCCGCTCGCGGATGGGGCCGGAGTCCACGAACCCGCGACACCGCTCACCGGGAAAGTCCGTTTCTATCCGCGTAGTCAAGGAGTTCAACATCTCGCGCAGAACGAGATGGTAATCCGTCGCCGCGCGGGCGTACCGCGCGACCGTGCCAACACTTCGCGGGGGATCGGCGGGCGGGACGGATTCTCCCTCGCTGGCGTTCTCCGCTTCGGGCGTGTCATAACTCGCCGCCAGCACCACTACCGACCGCGCCCCGGCGAGTAGGCGCTCATCGTTTAGCCGTCCCCCGCGCAGGTCGGCGCGGGTTTCGAGCCAGCCCATGTCCGCGTTCATCCCGGCGGCGATCCAGGCGTCAACATGCGAGCCGTGCGCGGGCGCGTCGGGCGTGGTGACCCGCGCCGCGTCGAAGCCCGCCTCCAGGGCGAATGCCTTGACCAGGTGGGAGTGGGATCGGGAGTCAATCATGTTCTGTATCCCATACGCAGAAAAAGCAGGACGCGGCGTATCGGGGTTTCACCCGCGCATATTTGTGGGACAATGTGCGCGGCGGGCTTGCCCGCCCGAATCAAATAGAAGGTACTCAAAATGTCGCACAACCATTCCACCCATAAGCTCCTGCTCGCTCTTTATATATCGGCTTGCGCCTCCTCGGTCGCGCATGCGCAAAACTTGATCACCAATGGTGATTTCACTGCGGGCAATACAGGGTTCTCTTCCGGGTATTCGTTCGTCACAACCAACATCGCGGTGTCCGAGTATGGCGTCGTGACTGATCCGAAGAACTGGAACCCGAGCTTGTTCTCATTCGCGGACCACACAAACAACGCCACTGGCTCCCGTAACATGCTGGTCGCCAACGGCTCTACGACGCCGGATGTGACGATCTGGTCGCAAACTGTTGCCGTTACTCCTAGTCGCAACTACCTTTTCTCGGGCTGGATCTCCTCCGCGTACAATGTAAATGCGCCCGCCATCGAGTTTTTCGCCGGGACGGTCTCGCTCGGAACGATCAACCCTATCATCATCACGCCGGGTACCTGGGCTTTTTTCAGCGGCAACTGGAACTCCGGTTCGAGCACTTCGGTGTCGCTTCGGCTGCGTGACAACAACCTGGAATCGAATGGGAATGACGTAGCCGTGGACGATTTATCCTTTACGGCAACCGCCGTTCCCGAATCGGGGACACTTCCCTTCATATTGCTCACGGCCCTGATCCCCCTCGCCAAGTATTCGCGCCGTCGTATGTCATAATCACCCCCGCTTACGGTCGCATCGGGGTTTGACACCGCGCCCGCGCGGGGCTATAATCAGCGCAACCGGCCACGGATGAATCGAGGAGGATTCAGCCCTCGTCGCGCCCGCGCTCATGGCAACACCCGACACTCCCTCCGTTTCGCTACGCGGTATTGGTAAAACATTCGGCAATAGTGTGGTCGCGCTCGACGACGTTTCGGTCACGCTCGCGCCCGGCTCGCGCCACGCGATTGTCGGCGAGAACGGCGCGGGCAAGTCCACGTTGATGAAGATCCTGTTCGGCGGTCTGCGGCCCGACAGCGGCGCGGTCCTGCTGAACGATAAGCCGGTCGTGTTCGGCTCGCCCCGCGATGCCATTCGCGCCGGTATCGGCATGGTACACCAGCATTTTGAGCTGATCCCGCCGTTCACGGTCGCCGAAAACGTCGTGTTGGGCGCGGAGATCAACGGGAATGGACCAGGACGCGTCATGCTCGACCGCGCCGGGGCGGAGCGGATCGTCGGCGAACTGGCGGAGCGGAGCGGCTTGCCGATCAACCCCGCCGCCCGCGTCGAAACGCTCTCCGTCGCGGCGCGACAGCGCACGGAAATCCTCAAATCCCTGTTCCGCGAGGCGCGCGTGCTGATCCTCGACGAGCCGACCGCGACACTCGCCCCGTCCGAAGCCCGTGAACTGTGGGCGGCGACACACCGGCTATCGGAGGCGGGAACGACGGTAGTATTTATTACGCACAAGCTAGAGGACGTCATAGCGCACGCCGACACCGTTACCGTGCTACGACGAGGCCGTCACGTTCTCACTAAGCCGGTCAGCGAAACGAATCCGGCGGAGCTTGCGCGCGCGATGGTGGGGGAGAGCGTGGTTACGCCGGTGTCGGCCCTGCCGGCGTCGTCGGCCCTCTCCCCCGGCCCCTCTCCCTCCGAAGGGAGAGGGGAGTCAGAGGGATACGCTCGTAGTGTCGCGCTTCCGGTCCCCCCTCTCCCTTCGGAGGGAGAGGGGCCGGGGGAGAGGGCCGACGACGCCGGCAGGGCCGACGCGGCAGGGCTGAAGGTGACAAACCTGACCGTTCTGGGCGCACGCGGCGAGACGGTGGTCGCTGGAGTATCGCTCGACGTGTACCCCGGCGAGATCGTCGGACTGGCTGGCATTGACGGTTCGGGGCAGGTGGATCTGATCGAGGCCATCGTCGGGCTGCGGCGGATCTCCGGCGGGACGATCACGCTTCGGGACACGGAATTGAACCGCCTCTCGGTCGCGCGGCGGCGCGCGGTCGGGATCGGTTATGTGCCGGAAGATCGTCACCACCAGGCGTTGGTATTGCCGCTGTCGCTGGAGGAGAACGCCGTTCTGGGACGGCAACGGGAACCGGCATTCGCGGGGGCGTTGGGATTCCTCAAAACCGGCGCGATGCGGACATTCCTCGCCGACAAAACCGCCGCGTTCGACGTGCGCGGCGTTTCGGCGGGCAACGCGGCGCGGTCACTTTCCGGGGGCAATCAGCAAAAACTGGTGCTGGCGCGGGAGTTGTCGCGCGACCCGGTGCTACTTCTCGCCTCGCAACCGACGCGGGGGCTGGACTTCGGCGCGACCGCCTTCGTACACGACGCGCTCAGGCGGGAGCGGGATCGCGGCGCGGCGGTGTTGGTACAATCGCTCGACCTGGCCGAGGTACTCGCCCTTTCCGACCGTGTCGCCGTCATGCTGGCGGGGCGAATCGTCGCGGTTCTGGACCGGGCGGAAGCCACCGAGGAGCGTGTCGGTGCGTTGATGACGGGGGCGGCTACCCGTTGAAGCTCACGAACCTGCTCCGCGCCGTGCTTGCCTTGCTCGTCGCCATCATCCTCGGTGGGGTGGTGATCGCCGTCGCGCAGAAAGACTGGCACGCGCCGTTTCAAGCGTTTGGGGCGTTGTGTGCCGGCGCGGTCGGCTCGCCGCTCGCCTGGTCGAACACCCTGTCGCGCACCATGCCGCTCCTGCTCACCGGGGTCGGGGTGTCGGTCGCGCTCGCCGCCGGGCTGTTTAACATCGGCGCGGAGGGACAGCTCGCGATCGGCGGGCTGGCAGGCGCGGTGGTCGGCTATGCCGCGAAAGGCTTGCCCGGCCCGCTGATTCTGCTCCTCGCGTTCGCGGCGGCGGCGGTCGGCGGTGCGGCATGGGCGTTCCTGCCCGCCTACTTAAAAGAGAAGCGCGGCGCGCACGAGGTGATAACGGCGATCCTGCTCAACTACGTGGCGCAGAACGTGACGCGCTACCTGGTGTCGAACCCGCTGAAAGATCCCGCTTCGAGTGGCAACCTGCGCACGCCCGAGGTGCTGGCGACGCTGCCGCGAATCGTGCCCGGCTACGACGTTCATTGGGGGTTGGTGATTGCCGTCGCCGTCGTGATACTGGTCGCGGTGCTTCTCCAGCGCACGGTGTGGGGCTATGAGACGCGGATGGTCGGGGCGGGCGCGGGCGCGGCGCAAGCGGCGGGCATAGCGGTCGGCGCGGTGCGGATTCGCGCCATGCTGGTCTCGGGTGCGCTGTGCGGGCTGGCGGGCGCGGTGATGGTGCTAGGGGTCATGCCCTTTCGGTCGTTTTCCGCCGACTTCTACGGCGCGGGCTACGGCTTCGACGGCCTCGCGATCGCCCTCCTCGCGGGCGGCTCTCCATGGGGCGTTCTTCCCGCCGCGCTCTTGTTCGGCGGACTCGGCGCGGGCGCGGAGGAGATGGACTTCAACGCCGGAATCCCGAAGCAGATCATCGCGGTCGTGCAGGCGATTCTGATCGTTGCCGTCGCGTCGCGGTTCACACTGAACCTGCCCCGGTCGCGGGCGCGCCCGGTTCAGTAGCCCTCTCTCATAATGCTACCCACTTAGCAACGGACCCGACCGCCGCGAAAGGCGATTTGCTGGGGTACAGGTGGCTGAACCACCCCTCGTGATGGAGTACGGTGATCATGTCGCGCCCCTCGAACAGGAAAATCACGTCGCCGTCAAAGACGGTTCCATACGCCTCATTGTGCCAGTTTATGAACTCGGTTAGCTCGCTCCACTCTATCAGGTAGGGCTCCCGTACGATGTTAGGTTCCGTCATCCGCCGACCTTCCCACTTGTTCCATATGTAGACCGAGCCGCTGAGCCGTCTCCTGAACTCCTCGGGGAACATCAGACTGCATATGAGTTCGTCCGTAAAGCAATCTCTGTAGTTATCCCATGGGTAGCCAGAGTAGATGAAACCCATCAGTTTTATGAATTCTACCGGTACCTTGGACGCGAATGCCGTCTCAAAAAAAGATCCGCGCTGGGGCAGTAGAAGACTCCCTCCGCCAGAACCCTTTCGGCCAGGACAGCCTGGCCGAAGAGCCGGTAGATGACCCCGTTCAATACGACGGGTATCTCCAACAAGGGTAGCAAAGCTACTACCCGTTTCATGAAGTCGCGGGTAGTCGCCCTGCCATTCCCCCAATCGGTCTTGATCATTGTCTTATCCCCCCTTGGACTCCCAGAGCGGCACGCCGAACTCCTCCAGCATCCCGCGCAGGGTCGGGAGCGGTAGCCCGATCACGCTGGACAGGTCGCCGTCCACGCGGCGGACGAACGCTAACGCGCCGCTCTGGATACCATACGCACCGGCCTTATCCAGCGGATCGCCGGTCGCGACGTAGGCCTGGATCGCGGCGGGGGATAAGTCGTCGAAGGTGACCCGGGTTTTCACAACTTGAGTCGCGCGGCGCGTAATGCCCCCCGGACCAGTCCCGTCGCTTTCGAGCAGGGTGACGCCCGAAAAGACCGAGTGGGTTTTGCCGGACAGTGACCGGAGCATCCGCTCCGCGTCGTCCGCGCCCATCGGCTTGCCGAGAATGACGCCGTCCGGCGACACGACGTCGGTATCGCAACCGATCGTGATCCCCGCGCACCGCGCCGCTACCTCTTCGGCTTTACCCGTAGCGGCGGCGCGGACATACTCCGCCGGGTCGGTCAGGTGCTGGAGTGACGCTTCATCGAAACGCGACACAACTACAGAGAAGCGTACTCCCAGAAGCGCGAGTAGCTCGCGGCGGCGCGGCGACGCGGACGCGAGCCACAGGGACCGCCCGGAAGCCTCTGTCACTACGCCTCTAACTCCTCCACGGACATCGCGCTGGCGTCGTCCGCGTCGGCCCCAGCACCCTTGCGTGCTCGCTTGCTCTTTGCCGGGGCGGGTTGCGCCTCCGGGTCGGTGGCCGCCACCGGCGCGGGCGAACCCGCGCCGTCCACCAGCGCGGCGACCGCGTCGGGTGACTCCGGCTCTGCCGGGGTCATCGCGGCTTGCGCCATATCGGTCAGTTGTTCCGGCTCCCCGACATTGGACGGCACCGAGGCCCGCTCCTCGTCGTCTGTGATCGCGTAGGGCGAGTTCGTCAGCGCGTTGCTCGTGGTCGTCTCCGGCGAAAAATCAACCAGTGACGTGCCGGTTTCGGCGGGCGTCGGCTCCATGGGATTCACCTGGTTGTCCGTGACCGTCGGCGCGGTGATGAGCGCGGGGGGGCTGACTACCTCCCGCTCCAGCGTCCGAACCCGATCTTCGAGTGCCTTGATTTCGTCCTCCGCGCTGACGTTGCTGGAACGCCCGAACCCGAACGGGCGCGGGGCGGGCTTGATCGGTGTCTGCTTCACCGGCGCGAGAGCGATAGGCCCCGGATCATCCGGGCTGACAGTAGTCGGCGGCGGCGGGGTCTCGCCGTCACCAGCAGGCGGTGGGGTTTCTGTCTTTCCCTGCGTGGCGGCTTCGGTTTCCTCACGGGTCTCATCCCGGAGCGACTGCACTAATTTTTCACGGGCGGGCCGTCCCTTCTGTTGCAAAGCCTCCCATACCGCCGGTGCTTCCTGTTGCGCTACTTTCGCCCGCTCGCCCAGCACCGTAACCGCTCGTTCCAGGGCTTCCGCCGCTGTCAGCGCGACTCCGAACGCGAAGTCCACTACCTGCTCGGATACCGGACGCTCGGACTGTTTCGACGGTTCTGTCGTGGCGGGGGCCATCGGTTGCGACACGCCGCCGTCGGGCGTTTGTGCCGCCGTGTTAATTTCGTTGTTTTCCATATTCGTTTCTAATGCGAGTATTTCACCCGCGCCGGAGAGCGGCCGAATCAGGTAGGAGCAGTCACGCTTGGTCCATTTCTGCTCCTTGCCGTCGGCGTCGGTATACTTCCCGGATAGGGTGTAAGGCAATACGCCGCTATCTCGGTACCCGCGCTCCGCGTATAACGCGGCCGCCTCTTTGTTTTCGGCACCACAAGACAGGCCGATTTGCTTGAATTCGCGTTCGCGGGCGAGTTTTTCGGCCATCTCTAGGAGGCGCGAACCCACCTTCCGGTTGCGGTGTTTCTCGTGGACGAACAGGTCCTCGACGTCGGGCGTCGGTTCGGAGACATGCGCCTTTACCGTCTCCTCGGTAGTACCGCCCCAGCGTAGTAGCGCGTGCCCGACAGGCACCTCGCCCTGGATGGCTATTAAATACACCCCGTCGCCGTTCTTCTGAGCGGCATAGTGCTCGGCGTGCCGTTTCGGGTCGTCTTTGGGCACGCTCTTTTGCAACGGTTCGAGGTCGTTTTCGGTCGCGGGGCGGATGACACGCGGTTCGGCAAAATCAATCACGGGCGGAACTCCTTCTTAAAATGGGCCTGCATACACTTCGCGCTTCAGGATGCCAACATAGGGCAGGTTGCGGTATCGCTGGTTCCAGTCTAGGCCGTAGCCGACGACGAAGCCGCCGGGGATGGTGAAGCCGACATAATCCGCTTCGATCTGGGTGCCACGCCCGGACGGCTTGTCCAGGAACGTCACGACTTTGACCGAGGCGGGCATTCGCTGGCGCAGGTTGCGCAAGACATATGAGAGGGTCAATCCGGTGTCAATGATGTCCTCGATTACGACCACGTGCCGACCCTCGATAGCGTCGTCTAAATCTTTGGTCAGTCGCACTTCCCCGGACGATTGCGTTCCGGCGTAGGACGACACGCCGAGTACGTCGAGCGTCATCGGCACGTCCATCGCCCGCATGAGGTCCGCTATGAACGGGATCGAGCCTTTCAAAATCGTGATGAGGTGGGGTTCCTTTTCCGCGTAATCGCGGGCGATTTCCGCGCCCAGCGTCGTGATCCGTTCCTGAATCTGATCCGCGCTGAAAAGTACCTGTTCCATGTCTTCGTGAAGGGGTTGCGTTGCCATGCCTGTGTTCTGTGTACGCTCCTGCGTGTCATTCCGTTTCGGGGAATGGCGTTTTTGTTCGACGGTGGGGTCGGGGATTCCTCCCACGCGAAGTCCCGAGTCTGTTTTGCTCACCCGAGCGGAATGCGGGCCAGGTGCTACAACTCGTCGGGAAGAGGTCGCCGGACGAACTTAAGCTTCGTTATCTCGCACGCGCCGAAGTCCTGGTAGTTTGCGCGCGCCCGCGAGAGACTGAGCGATCCGTTCGGACCGCCCCGGACACGATCCGCGTCCCGGTCATCCTGCCCGTCGTCTTCCCAGTAGCAGACGTCGCAGATTCCGAACCCGCCGCGCTCGCCGAGAGTCGCGTACCCGCAACAGGGACAACGGTACACTCCGTCGCTCTCACCGACGCGGGTCGAGTTATGTTCCAGCACCGTCACGTGCTCATCGAACCACCGGGAGCGGGATTCGAGTGCCGCGTTCTCCCGTGGCCCCATCTGATCAGCCCTTTTTCGCCTACCACTCAGTGCTTAAGGCGATCCGCGTCCGTCTTGCGCTGGATTTGTTCGAGCTGCTTCGCCGCCGCCTTATGCGCTTTGTCCGGCAGGACGTCGAGCAGCCCGGACTTAGGGCGGCCCCAGGCACGAACCAGCGCAACCGTTAGAGCAATGATGACGCCGACAATTAATGCGATAAAGAAATATCCGAGCGCGTAGGTGAATATCTGTCCGACAAGCCAGATCGCAACAAGGAGAATAAGTACACCGACTACCAGTTTTGCAAAATCGCTCATGTCGTTTTCGATGCTTTCTGAGTACACCCCAGTTTATCGCTTCCGAAACCATTTTGGCGACACACCCGTCTCGTAAAAGCCTATCTTAAAGTCTTGTCTGTACACGCGACTAAAATAACCGCGCGATTGTCGTCATGCGGGAACTTTGCGCATTCTAAGCCGTACTAAGAGGAACCGTCGGTAGCATGAGCAAATTGGGGATTCGCGGAGGACGCAAACGCGCGTTTATTCGCCCCTACCACCTGAACAACGGCATGGAGGCAGGAACAAACTGTGCAGGGCGTGACTGAACAACAAGATGAAGAGATAATACTGACGTCCAACGGGCGGCGCAGTATCGAAGACGAACTCCAGCGGCTAGTAACCGTGGATCGTCATGAGGTCGCGGACCGGATCCGCGACGCGAAGGATTACGGGGATCTGACCGAGAACGCGGAGTACGAGGCAGCCAAAAATGCGCAGGCGTTTATCGAAGGGCGCATCATGGATTTGAAGCGGATACTCGGTAGCGCGCGGATACTTATCGAGTCCGAAGTGCCCACCGACCGCGTAGGTCTCGGTTCCATCGTCACGGTGCTCGACGAGCAGTTCGACGACGAGTGGACGATGACGATGGTTTCCGCTTACGAAGCGGATCCCGACAAGGAGCGTATCTCCGACCTGTCGCCCGTCGGCCAGGCATTAATGGGCAAGCGAGTCGGCGATAAGATCACGGTGCGGACGCCGGGCGGCACCACCGCCTACACGATCAAAGCCATCGCCAAGTAGCGACTGGGGCGCAATTAGAAAGGGCGGATGATCGTGGGAACACGATCACCCGCCCTTCCTCATTCGCCATCCGCTTGTGCCTACCTACTAGCCGTTCGCGGAGCCTACCTACTAGCCGTTCGCGGAGCCGACCTTCTGCTCCAGGGCGCGGAGTTGCGCCTCGAGATCCGAGTCGGTAGTCGCCGTGACTATCGCTGGCTTCGCCGTGTTGGTCGTCGCGTTCATACCGAGTTTGGCCTCCATCGCCGCCAGTGCGTTCTCCGCCGCGATGTCTGACTCGGCCACATCGAGATCGGCGAGGCGGTTATCAACCCGCGTTTTCGCCATTTCCGCGCGCGCCCCGGCTTCGGACTGCGCATTGCGGATCTTCCCCTGCGCCCTAGTGAACGCCTGGGTAGAATCCTCCATCGTGCCGATGCCGTCGAGTGCCTTGTTGATCGCGTTCTGAATCTGCGCGTTCTTCCACTGCGCCTTCAGCGCGAGGGCTTCGGCGGTCTTCTGGCGAATACGCTCTTCCTCGCGCTTGATCGCGACCTTGACCGACTCCGACGTCTCGATGGCTTGCTCAAGACTCGCCTTCGTGGTTGTCAGGCTGACGCTGTAGGACTCCTTCTCCTTCAGAAGTTGCAGGGCGAGGTCCTTGTCGCCGCGTTTGACAGCGAGTTCCGCTTTGGCTTCCAACTGCGTCGTCTTTTTTTGCAGATCGTCCACCATCTGTTGCAGGTTGTTCTTCTGCGTGATGGCTTGCACCGCGCGTTCGCGGTTGCGGGCGTGGACTTCCTGCATATCCCGCGCGGCTTGTTCGAGCAGGAGGTCGGGGTTCTCCAGCGTGTCGAGACCGCCGGAAAGCAGGGCTTTGATGTAGTTCCAGAATCGCTTGAGCATCGGTTGTATCTTTTCCTTCCCCGTCGGGCGGGGCGCGTCATTCGTACGCTGGGGACGGTTGCGCTTCCTGCCGGGAGCGGGCAAACCCTTCCACGAATAATGCGGCTATTGTATCGCGGGTCGCCCGAAATGGTAGTATGTCGCTTCGGTATACGCGCCGATCACGGCTTACGTTCCGCGCCGACTCGTGGTGTGAAATAACAGCCAGTTGAGGGCTTATCCTTGTTTATCGGACACGCCGGAAGCGGACCGGTTGCGCATGCCTATTTCAATGCCTCTATCAGTGCTTGTGTTCCCAATGAACCGTTCCCTACCTGCTTCCGAACGAGTTCTTCGTAGTGCGAAAGCACCAGCCGCACCCCCGGAAGCGCGAGGCCCACGGCGTCCGCGGCTTCCAGCGCGAGCCGCAGGTCCTTGATCAGATGCTCAATCTTGAAGCCAGGCGCGTAATCACCGCCCGCCATTCGTGCGCCGAGATTGTTCCACGACCAGGACGCACCCGCGCCCGCCCCGACCGCCTCCAATGCGGCGGGCACATTCGCGCCGGTCTTGATGGCGAACATCAGTCCTTCCGCGACCGCTTCCACGCAGAGCGCGATGTTGATCTGGTTGACGAGCTTGACCTTCTGGCCGTCGCCGACGGTTTCGCCGCAATGCACGATCTTTTGTCCCATTGCCTGAAACACCGGATGCGCGACGTCGAAGTCGGCGCGGCTCCCACCTGCCATGATCGAGAGCGTGCCCTGCTCCGCGCCCCACGAGCCGCCCGACACCGGCGCGTCCACAAATCTACTGCCCGCCCCGGCGAGCCGCTCCGCCACCCCGCGCACACACGCGACGCCGACGGTGCCCATGTCCACGCAGACCATCCCGGCACGCGCGGCGTGCAATATCCCCGTGTCGGGAGCCAGGTACACCGCTTCGACGTCCGGCACATCGGCGACCATCGTGATCACGATGTCGGATAACTCGGCGACGGCGCGGGGCGTGTCGGCTACGGCGCAAGCCACCTCGCCCGCGAGCGCGTCCGCTTTAGCACGGGTGCGGTTGTAAACGGTGAGCGGGAAGCCCGCACGGGCGATGTTGCGGGCCATGGGCCGCCCCATCAAGCCGAGGCCGACGAAGCCGACGCGGGGGAGGGGAGAGTCAGGATTGTTCATGCCGCTATTGAACCGCGCCGCGCCCCTTGTCCGCAACGGAGACGGCCGGCTACGGCGACTTTATCAGACCGCTGATGAAGATCCTTCTGTTCTCGTAATACGGGTGGCTGAGATTGCCTTGGGCGGATCTGTCTCGCGCCTCATCGGGGAGAATGTCGCGCTTGTATATGTTAGTCATATCCTGAACCTGACAGAATAGATCGTCCAGTTCGTCCTCCGACGATAGTTCCGCGCGGCTGGCTAAGGCGTCTATGACATCTGAGTTGGCGCGGGCGAACGAGTACACCGCCTCATTGAAGGCTGAATCCTTTGTTAACGTCTCGAATCTCGGGGTGGTCAGGCCAGATGATTCGAGTACCTCCCTATGAAAATTAGACAGGATTGTCAACACCGCCTCGGTTTTATCTACATTGCTCATTACTACATACCCATCATGCGTCTCACCATTCCCATGATTTGTTTCACCGAGTGATATTTCGGCGTGTAATGGGATACATATTTATATCTGCCACCCAAATCTATCGCGTGATTAACGTTTGCACCACCTTTAAAGCTTCGGATGGGTAGACCCGTCGCATTGAAGATGATCGCAACTTCTTGGCCATCTGCCCCCGTCGTTTTACCACCGGCATCAAGAATTTTTCTCAATTTGCTAAGGGAATCCGCAACCTCGAAGTACAGGAGGTTCTTTGTGTTGCCACTTGTAGCGTTGATTCTGTTACTTGTGAGTATCCCCTCTGCCCCTCCATATGATGTCCAGTGGACTCCGTACCGCGTCGCCGTACCCACCTCGGATACGACCTCGCTTTCAAGCGACACGCCCGGTATCGCCCCTACTGCGGCCAGTACCCTTCCTGTGGTGCTAACTTTCTCGTTCGTCGCCGCATCTTTGCCAGTCTTGGCAGTGATCGCGTTCGCGATCGGGTTGAGTCCTGCGAGGAATGATCCGACTCTCTGATACTTACGGCGCATCCCCTGTGCCCAGTTAGAACGCGGCGTGCCACGACTTTTCCCCGGCATTACAGATCTATTACGACCGTGCTCGATGTCATCGTCGCTCATTTCATCGTCTAACCCGCTCGGGTCAGCACTCATGACGGGGTTGCCATCGCAGTAGGCGTAGAGGTTTATGCCGCCGTCGTAGCCGATGGGGTCGCGCGTCATCCAGGTGGCGGTGTTCGAGTCGTATCAGCGGTAGGTACACAGTATCAGGCCCGTCAGGTGGTCCGTCCAGTAGCCGTGCTGGGCCGCGAAACCGAGGTACGGGTCGAAGTCGAGCGCGGAGCGCGAGGGGGTGCCGTACCTGCCGACCGGGTATCCCAACTCGACGCCCCCGCCGAACACGGAGGGCGCGACAAGCCCCCCATTTCCGCCGTCCGGTTCCCCGCTGCGTCGTATTGCATCAAGGACCAGCCGTAGCCCCACGCCTTCAGACCGTTCGCGCTGCTGTTGCTCGTCAGCGTGCTCAGCTTGGGCACCGTGCCTTGGAACGTCAGTTTATGATGGTTCCTTTCCGGCTTTTATTTGCCCAGTGTTCCGACTCAGCTAGGCTCCTCTTCTGGCCGAGGAGTCCCTGCTTGTACACCACCGATAGTCTCTGCGCTGCCCGACTGTTCCCGGATTTCGCCGACCTGACGAACCAGGAGAAGGCGAGCGCGTCCGTCGCCGGCTGGTGTTTGCGCTCGTATAACTCCGCGAGGAAGCAACTCGCATCGGAGTTACCCCCATCGGCAGATCGGGTGTACCAGTAGATGGCTTTGTTCTCGTCCCGAGAGATCCTCCCCCAACTGTTCGACCGCTGGTTGCCCCAATCATAGCCGGAGGCCAAGATCCTCTGGCTATCGGCATCACCGTTCCTCGCTTTCTGCTCCATCGCCCGTGTGTTCGTCACGGTCGTATACTCAACCGAGATCGCGATCAGGGCTAGGACGGTGACGAAAAGCCCTGAGAATATACCCGCGAGAATCATGACCGCCGTGAAAATGCGTTTCATAGTGCCCCTCTACGGTCTGCTACGTTTGTTCTTATCCGCTCGCGAGTTCTGTGGTTGATTATACAGGCTGTCGGCGCGGTTGTTCACGGTTCCCGTCCTGCCCATGTTGTAGTTCCTGATGTATTTAAGGGACAGTTGCTTATTAGAACCAGGGTACTTCTGCCAGCCGTACCACGAAGGCTTCTCCTTCTTCGCCTTCCTCAAGTCCATGTACGCGTCCACCGCACCCAGCATAATGATCTCTTTGTCTACTTTGCCGTCGTCTCCGTACCATCCTACTTCGCGGTCATCTCTGTAGTTATCTTCCAGTGCCTCTAACAAGTGACCTCCCATTTGCGCACCCCATAAGCCGAACCAGCTGGGATCGCTGTTGTAATAAGCTGCGTAGCCGACCGCGTATTGCCCGAATTGGGACGAACTGAGCAACATACCGTGGACAGGGAAGCGGCCTGTCGGGAACTTGACTTTGTAGTCAAATGCACCGTTCGCTCCATGATTGTTTTTTGCATCCCACATGCCTTTTTCGTGTTGCCATTTTATGATCTCGCCGCGGACGAAGTTGATGTCCTGATCCTGCAATCCACTTGGGTCAGTCCGCATGACGGGGTTGCCGTCGCAGTAGGCGTAGAGGTTTATGCCGCCGTCATAGCCGATGGGGTCGCGCAAGAGCCACCGCGCGTTCACGCTGTCGTAGTACCGGGCGCGGCAGTAGACGAGCCCCGGGTTCGCGAAGTCGCTGGCGAACGAGTAGTCGCACGCCTGCACCTCATCCTGGCGTTCGTGGTGTTCCTGATTGTGAAGGCGTTCAACAAACTGCGCCACGCCTCGACCCCGCGCCGACCGCCGCGCCCGCCCCGACCCCGCAGGAGGTGCTGCTTACCGAAACACGTGACCTGCTCTCGGCAGGGCAGAGGGTATCGCCGCCGTGGTACGCGACCTGACGGCACCGGCATCCGCTCTGGTGAAGTAGGGCAGTTACATACCTAGCGGGGGTCGGCCGTGGACAGGCTTCATCAGGCCGCTCACTTTGTAGTTGCTCTTCATGACAACCTTTTGGGCACTTTGGTGTCTTCGAGCGAGGCACTCGGCATCGTTCAACGATTTGCCAACAAGCTACTCCACGCATCCTTGAATCCCACCAGGCTAATCAAGCTAACCATGGCGTCTTTTTTGACTCCAACCACATCTTTTTTTCTGACCGTTTTGGAAAGAGCCTTAGCGACTTTGTCCACATCGCCTCCTTTGTATTGTTTTAATAACCGCGCTGCCCGACCCTGCACCTCGAAGTGCTCGTCATCTAAAGCCTCCAACACCGAGTCGACGCTCCGCGATAGTTGTGGATCAATTATCGAAATGGCTTCTAACGCATAGTATTTGCTTGTTGTATTATAATATTTTTCTGCAACTACTTTCGTCAACAGGGGGAGAAAACTCGAGTCTTTCGCATCGAGTGTCAGAAGCGTCTCCCATGACTCGTCCCACTCTTCGCCGCATGATTCGTCGTTGAGATTATGAATGATTTGTTCGTAGGTCATGATGCTTCTGCCAGGCAAGGGTGATGACAATCTGTTGTCACCACCCCGAACCACTACGGATCATCCTCAACTAGAGGTTCGTTCATAGCCTTTATTGCGGCGTGCCAACTCACGCCTGCCTCCAGGTACAACGCTCCGACCAGGCCGTATCTGAGGGACAATCTTGCTACACCCAATCTATTCACAGTGGTTCCGCCTACCCGTGATTTTCCCAGGTTCTTGAGCAAGGTGTCCTTGACGAGTTCCGATTCGCTTTTAGTGTTGCGCACTATCCATTTAGCAATATTTGGTGCCCGCTTTGACACCAAGCGTCCAAAGGTACTACTTCCTTGATTTGGCCGGAAATTACTCAAGGCTTTCAATGAAATTCGCCGCGCGATGGAGCTAAGCGGACGGGCGTTCGCACTACGACTGATTTCCGATATGCTTTTGACATCTGGCCACATGGGGAATGTTGAAGCTGTTCCTACACATGCCATCAAGACGTAGGTGCCAACATTCTTGTGATCATCCACAAAAGCCCTGCCAATCCATGTAAGATTTCGCTCCTTGATCAAGCGATTTATAATAGATCTCATCGTTACTATCTCCGTGCCCGGTATATAGCCACTTCCACAGCGTCCATAGTCCACTCGGGTCCATACCCATGACGGGGTTGCCACTGCAGTAGGCGTAGACGTTGATGCCGCCGTCGTAGCCCGCCGGGTCGCGCGAGAGCCACCGCGCGTTCACGCTGTCGTGGTACCGCGTGCGGCAGTAGATAAGCCCCGGGTTCGCGAAGTCGCTGGCATACGAGTAGTCGTACGCCTGTACGTCGAGCAACTGATCCGTGTAGTAGCCCCACTGACCGCCGAACCCCACCACGCGCGCGTAGAAGACTCCGTCCGCGGGGGTGTTGCTCGGCTGGTAGAACACCTCCCGCTCCACCTGCCGCCTGCCGTACGCGTCGAACGCGTACACCTTCCACGGCTTGTCGTTCGGCAGGTCGGCCCCTCCCGCCACCCGGCTGGGATTGGTCAGGGGCGAGAACACACTGCTGACCGTGCTCCCCGACGGGTCGTAGACGAACGACTCGATGTTCCCGAAGAAGTTCCGCGTCTGGCCCGTTACCGTGGAATCTAGGTCCCACTGCTGGGCAAGTCCCGCCGCGCCGTAGCTGAACGCGCTCTGGATTCGCAGGTCGCCCTGTGCATATGCGTCCCGCACGGAGTTGACCAAGCGGCGAAGGTAACGTCGGCGAAGTGGCTCGCGGCGGTGCCGGCGGAAAGTACCGCGTCCAGCACGGTGACGCCCTGCGCCGCGCACTGGTAGTGCCTCACGTTGACGCCGGACGCGTCGCCCGCGACCAGGTGGACGCTGTAGGCACTGTTCCGCAACCCGATGGACCAGGTGCGTGCCCCCGCGACAACCCCGGTCGTGTACACGAACCCGTTGTAGTCGGTCGTGTACACGAACCCGTTGTAAGGCGACACGGGCGAGACCACGGCGTCCGGGGCCACGCTGAACCCGCTGGAGTCACTCGACGACCAGACGAAGTTGTAGGGGGATACTTCCGACGCTCGCGTCGCGGGCACCGGAGGTGTCCTTCCTCCACTGCGGGCCGAGCATGCCCAGCGCGTCCGCCGACTGGAAGTTGACGAAGACGTCCGCCGGTGCTATCTGCGTGATCTCGACCCAGTTGAGCCGGCCCTGCCCGCCTGGGCCAGGCGAGCCGGGCGCGAGCGTCAGCACCCCGCTCGTGACGCTGACAATGCTCGTCTGCTCGACCCAGGAGTTGGCGGCGGTGGTCGTGCCGCCCGCGAGGCTCACCGGGCCGACTGCGTTACCCTGGTCCTGGTAGGTGTAGACGCCGTAGGTCCCGAACACGGCGGCGTCGCCGCAGACGACCTTGATGGTGTAGGTGCCGTTCGGGAGGTCGATGCTCCAGCTGACCGGACTTGCGAACTCAGCCTCCGAGAGATACAAGGCGGCGTTCGCGCCGGTGGCGCGGAGGTCGGAGGTGCCGGTCGCGTCGCGGGAGGACATAGCGGGCGTGCCGCCCGACCAGCCGTAGGTGAAGCCGTTGCCCCGGTCGGCGTTGGTCTGGCCGCCGTCCGCGAGGAAGCCCAACGGCACGGTGCCGCCGCTCGGCTGGAACTTGACCGTCACCGCGAACGGCGCGGCGAGAGCCGACAGCGCGTGGGACAGGACGCAGAGGGAGACCAAAAACACCGCGAAGGCGGCTTGTAGATGGCGGGCGATCCCCCAGCGGGGCTAGTCAGGCGAA
>JAYUUO010000067.1:0-5214 GCA_043754515.1 Armatimonadota bacterium | reverse complement strand
TCGACCGCGAGTCGCGCCGTCCGCGCCGCGCCGCCCGGCTCCCCGAGCAGGGCGCGGACCGCCCCCAGATCCTCGCGCGTTCGTAGCATCCGATCCGGCTCCAGAAGGTAGTCAATGACGCACTCCGCTAGCGCGTCCGGCGTCGCGTCATCCTGCACGAACTCCGGCACCACGCGCCGGTTCGCCAGCAGGTTGGGCAGTCCGATATACGGCGGCAGTGACTTCCGCGCCAGCCAGTATTGCGGTTTGTTCCAGCAGCTCATTTTGTAGAGGATCACCATCGGCTTCCCCAAAATCGCCGCTTCCAGGGTAGCGGTACCGCTCGCGACCATCAGCACGTCGGACGCCGCCATGACGTCGTACGATTTGTCCTCGACCAGCACCAGCGGCAGGGGGCCTTCCGGCTCGGGTAGTCCGGACGCCTTCTGTATCCACGCCTTCTGCCGCCGCGCCAGATCCTCCGGAACGCCGAATCGCCCGCCCGCCGACACGGGGACACGCCCGCCGCCGAGGCCCGCCGCCTCTTCCCACTCGCGTAGCCGCCGTTCGATCTTGCTCTGCCCC
Organism: Armatimonadota bacterium; assembly: GCA_043754515.1. Lineage (GTDB taxonomy): Bacteria > Armatimonadota > Armatimonadia > Armatimonadales > Armatimonadaceae > JACMIU01. The sequence goes on along the minus strand of JAYUUO010000067.1, from coordinate 4,650 downwards.
GCGCCTTCGCCCTGCCGCCCTTGCAAAAAAGCCTGATACCGCTCCACCTGACGAGAAACTGCTTCCCGGTCCACCGTGGACGCGAGCGCGATCAGGAACTGCACGCCGGGCACGCGCCGCCGGATCGTCTCCGCCGCCATCAGTTGCACGGGCAGGTTGTGCTCGATCTCGGCCCGGCGACTGCCCGGGAACAGGCCGACCACCGGGTGCTCCGTCTCGATCCCGAGCCGGTCGGCGAACGCCACAGTCGGCTCGGACGGCCTAACGAGGTCTAAAAGCGGGTGTCCGACGAACCGGGCGTTAACCCCGAGCCGCGTGAGTTCGTCGGCAGACCAGGGGAACGGTGTCGCTACTAGATCGGCGTTCTCGCGTAGCGACGTGTGCTTCAGCGTCCGCCGCCACGAGCCGGGTGGGAAGTAATAAAGGATGCGCGTGTCCGGCAGATTCTGGCGCGCCCAGGGGCACAAGCCTTGCACCCCGGCGAAGCCGAGATTGAACGCACCCGCATCTACGGGGATCAGCAGAACCGGCTTGCGCCGGAGCAGTTCCCGCTTAAGCCCCGAGGACGCGGCGAGGATGCGCGGCAGGAGCGCGAGTCCCTGCGCGACTCCGACAACGCCCCAGCGCGAACTGTCCACCAGTAGCTCGACCCCGGCTTCGCGCAGGTACTTGCCGCCCGTGCCGAAGAGTCGCCAGTCGGGGCGCAGGCGGTATATCTCGCGGGCTAGTTGCGCCCCGACGCGGTCACCGGAGGCTTCCCCGGTGACGAGCGCGATGGAGACGGGACGTGGCGTGGTAGTCACGACAATAGGATACCCGTTCCGCGTGTTAGCGGCGCGGGCGGTCGAGTTGCCGCCCGAAGGAGCCGTTACTGATGTTTTTCACGAAGTCCACGAGATACGTGATCGCCTCCTCCGGCTCGATCTCCTCCTCAATGGCTTCGAGTGCCTGCGACTGGTTCAGGTTCGAGCGGTATAACAGTTTGTAAGCCTGTTTTAGGTTGGCGCGGCTCCCGGCGTTCAGCCCGGAGCGGCGCAACCCGCGCACGTTGAGTTCCAGGATGTCGGCGGGGCGTCCGTCGGCCAGCATGAACGGTGGGACGTCCTGCACGACCTTGCTGTAGCCGCCCAACATCGCGAGCTTGCCGATGCGCACAAACTGATGCACGCCGACCATGCCGCCAATCACCACGCCGTCCTCGACCAGGATGTGCCCGGACAGCCCGGCGTACGACGAGATCATGGTGCGGCTCCCGATGGCGCAGTTGTGTCCGATGTGGACATACGCCATGATCAGGTTGTCGTCGCCGACCGTGGTCGCCGCTTCCGTGCCAGTCGCGCGGTGGATGGTGACGAACTCGCGCACCATATTGCGGTCGCCGATGCGGACGTACGACTTCTCGCCCTTGAATTTCAGGTCTTGAGGCAACCCGCCTAGCACCGCCCCGGAGCGGATCGTGCATTCGCACCCGATGTGGGTGTGCTCTTCCAAAACGACATGCGGCCCGATCACCGTGCCGTCTCCGACCACGCAGTTCGCGCAGATCACGGAGTAGGCACCGACCGTGACGCCTTCGCCGAGGCGGACGTCCGGGGCGATGACGGCGGTGGGGTGAATGTTGCTTTCCATGCTGTGTTTCTTCCCTGTCGTTCGCGGGCACTGAGCCGATCTTGTCTAGGCTCCGCGCCCGCGAACAGACGCACCGTCAGGCGGCGGTCTTGTCCTCGCCGCCGCGCGACTGCAACGCGAACATGAGTTCCGCCGCGCACACGAGCGCGCCGTCCACCTTCGCTTCGGCCTTGACGAAGCCGATGGTGCCGCGCGCTCGCATCAGCGACACTTCTGTAATCACGGTATCACCAGGTAACACCGGCTTGCGGAATCGGGCCTTCTCCACCCCGGCCAGGTAGGCAAGTTTCCCGGCATGTTCGGGCAGGGTGAGGAGCATCACGCCGCCGACCTGCGCCATCATTTCGATGATCAGAACGCCGGGCATGATCGGGTGGCCGGGGAAATGGCCGACGAAGTACGGCTCGCCGAACGACGCGTTCTTCAGGCCCGTGGCGCGGACGCCGGGTTCCACGGACAGGACGCGGTCAATCAAAAGAAAGGGGTAGCGGTGCGGCAGAATGTCCAGCAGTTCTTTCGCGGAGATTTCCAAAAACGTGTCCTTCGGGGTGCCTCGGTCGGACTAATCGGCCGCGGGGGCGGCACCGAGAGCACGGGTTTATGCCGCGTAGTATACCACGCGGAGAGAACAGGCGAGAGGCGGTGAAAGGAAGACGGCACATCATCTAATTCAGTACCCCACGCAGGTGGGATTCGTTCGTGAAGGTCGCGGATTTACCCGCATGACCAATTAAACGACGAGAGGCGACGATCGAGATGCGCACGGCCTACAGATGGGATGTGTCGGGACCAGATGCGATTGGAATCACTACCCTCTGAAAAGATAGTTTCGGCCCTTCAGGGGGATCAAATAGCAGGGACGCACCTCAGGTCTCCGCGAGCATCGTAAAGAAGGCAAAATTCTGGCAATAAACGGGGGGGTCATTGGGTGCCCCGGACCGACGGATCGGTCCGGGGCACTCGAATAGACTACATCTTCGGCGCGGTAGGAGCAACCGGAGCGGCGGGCGAAGCCTTCATGAAGCGGCCGGTTTTCGGGTCGCGCGGCGGCATCTTCTTGGTGCTCATCTTGCCACCCATTTTACCGGACATCTTGCCCTTGCCCATTTTGCCGGACATCTTGCCCTTGCCCATTTTGCCAGCCATCTTGCCGGGCTTACCAGCCATCTTGCCACCCATCATCTTACCGGCGGGGGACGCGCCGGGGGCCGGGGCACCAGTCTGCGCGAACACGGTGGCACCAGACAGCGAACAAAGCACCGCGACGGAGGCGGCGAACAAACGGATCGAACGGGTCATGAATAATTCTCCTGTTTAGGGTAGATGTGCCGACGAAAGATTCGCCGCGCTAACATCCATTAGCGTTAAGCCGTTCCATTTTGTTCCCGATGGCGATAGAATAAATTATAATGTCTCCACGCGAACGCTCCTCACCCTTCCGCTGGCTCACCGATACGCTGTCGGCGGCGGCGTTTTGTTGCCTGGCGTTCTACCTGACGCGGGCGGCGAAAGGGCTGGGCGGCATCCCGATGGTGTTCGTGTTTCTGGTCACGGGCGGCGCGGGGTTCGCGTTCGCACGCTCGGCATGGCGCGGGGTCACCGGAGCACGCGACGATGCGAAAAAGTTGCCGAATCGCTGACGGCGCGGAAGGAACGGGAAATGCGCGAACTGAAAATAGGCTTCGTCGGGTCGGGCGGCATGGTCGCCACCCACGGGCAACGGTTGCTACGTCTTCGGCGTGACGCGGACGAACGCCTGCGCATCGTCGGCATCCACGCCCGTAGCGCGGATCGGGCGTCCGCCGTCGCCGCAAAGATACAGGCGGAAGACCCGACCCACGGCCCGATCCCCCATTTCGAGCGGTTCGACGCGCTTCTGGAAACCCGCCCCGACGCGCTTTTCGTCTGCCTCCCGCCGGACGCGCCCGTCCCCTACTGTGTCCGCGCCGCCGAGGCGGGCATCGCGCTGTTCCTGGAGAAGCCGATCGCGCTCGATGTCGCGGGCGCGGAGGCGATCGTCGCCGCCGTGGAGACGGCGGGCGTCCTGTCTCAGGTCGGCTACCACATGCGGTTCCGGGCGTCGGTGCGCCGCCTCAAAGAGTTGATGGTGTCCGGCGCGGCGGGGTGGCCCGCGTTGTTCACCGGGCGATTCTACACCAATTTTCGCGGACCCGAGTGGTGGGCGGACGGGGCGCGCTCGGGCGGCCAGATTCACGAGCAAGTCATCCACATTTATGACCTCGCGTTGCACCTGTTCGGCGCGGCGGAGTCGGCATCCGGCTTCGTCGCGAACCTCGTCCATGGCGGCAACCCTTCGTACACGGTTGAGGACACCAGCCTCGGAATGGTGCGCTTCGCGAGCGGGGCGGCGGCGAGCATTGCGGGGAGCAACGCCGCCGTGCCGAACCGATTCGTCGCCGATTGGCGCGTGGTGTGCGAGCGGGCGACCCTGGAATACCGCGCGACCGGCGACTGGCGCGACAAAGACACGGCGACCCTGTTCACCCACGCCGGGCCGATGGCAACCGACTTCGAAGCATCAGAGTTCACCGAGTCTGAGGACCCTTACCTCCTTCAGGCGGCGCGGTTCCTCGCCGTGCTACGGGGCACCGCCCCCGAGTTCGCCCCGGCACGCGAAGGACTCGACGGCATCCGCCTCATCGCGGCCGTCAAGGAGTCCGCGCGGCAGGGCGGCATCCCGATGACAGTGACGGGGTAGCGACACCGCGCGTCGCCGGGCACGGAAACACTGAATCGAGCCAAAGAACACCCTGATGGGCCGGATATACTCACCACTGATGAGGAAACATGATGACAGGCGATGAAATTAGAGTGGTTGTGTTATCAAGTAGGGAAGTTGTGAGAGTCTCCACGAACATTAGTAACGCCGCAGGGTAAGATTTTACTGGAGGATTGCTTTAATGTAACTATTCAGCCCATATGTAGTGCGGTGTAACCGTTGCGATCTACTACATATGGGGTTTAGGTTGGTCTTTGTCACTATGGTAGACTGCAAAAATG
>JAYUUO010000066.1:0-15848 GCA_043754515.1 Armatimonadota bacterium | reverse complement strand
CCGCCGCGCCGAAAGCGGCACTGCAAAACCCGCGTCTATATAAACTACTCGCGCTCACCGATGCGCTCCGCGCCAACAGCCGCGTGCGCGAACGAGATATGGCGACCAAACTTTTAACGGAGCGATTGGAGGCCGATGGGAAAAGCATCCTATAGGCTCGCCGCGCCTACCCGAACAGTTCCTCGTAGATCGGGTTCGGGAACGGCGCGGTGAACGGCGCGTCGCCGTCCAATCCGAGGGCGAAGTAGATCGTCGCCAATTCCCCGCTCTTGTAGACGCAGTGCTGGATCATGTGGCAGACGAAGCCGCGCACGGTCATTTCGGCGTCTGGCCTGTTGAACTGGTGCCGTACCGTATCAAGCTGCTCCGGTGTCAGCGAGAGGAGGAGCGTGTGCCACTCTTGCGTCTCGGCGGCGAACGCGTCGCAGAGGGCGGCCTGGTCGGTCGGCGGCTCGGGGACGCGGGAATGCTTCGCGGCGTCCGGCTCGGAGATGTGGTATCGGTCGCAGATCAGCCATTGCCACGCGTGAACCGCCAGTATACGCGGTGTCGGCGCGGGCGGGGTCAGGGCGTAGTCGAACTTGTCCGCCGGGATCTGGCGTAGCCGCCGCTCCATCAGGCGCAGGTGCCCGCAGAGCAGGGACGCATATGCCTCGTTCTCGCCTCTCATGGCCTGTTTCCTCCGCGCGTGAAGTTCTCCAGCAGACGCCTGCCGTCCTCTGTCAGAACCGACTCGGGGTGGAACTGCACCCCTTCCACCGCGAACGTCTTGTGCCGTAGTCCCATAATCTCGCCCTCCGCCGTTTCCGCCGTGATCTCCAGGCAGTCAGGGAGCGAGTCGCGCTCGACGAGCAAGGAGTGGTACCGGGTCGCGCGGAACGGGCGCGGCATCCCCGCGAACACGCCCTTGCCGTCGTGCAAGATCGGCGAGACTTTGCCGTGCATCAGCCGTCCCGCGCGCACGACGCGCCCCCCGAACGCGTGCCCGATCGCCTGATGTCCCAGACACACCCCGAGGATCGGTATCTCCCCCGCGAACCGGGTGACGACCTCAAGGGAGATGCCTGCCTCGGTCGGTGAGCAAGGACCCGGCGAGATCACAATTCGGTCGGGGCGGAGCGCGGCGATCTCATCCGTGGTAATCCGGTCATTCCGGTGTACCGAGAGCGTTTCGCCCATCTCGCCCAGGTATTGCACGATGTTGTAGGTGAATGAGTCGTAATTATCTAAAACCAGAATCATGGTGGAACCATTGTATCGCGGCGGATGATTTTCAAACGTGGTCAGTTGTGGGTAACAAAACATCAGATAAGGAAACAGACTATGTTATTCGGACTGATTAAAGACCAGAGCGTCGAGGAGAACGCGGGCACGCCGCTCGCCGCGCTGTACAAACGCGCGGGCAATTTGGAGAAGTCGTTGGAGTCACTGGCGAATGCCAACCCGCTCACGTTACTTACGCCGGAGCAGATTCGCACTTATAACGCAGTTGTCGAGGAGGCACGCTCGTTCGTACCGGAATCGGTAGCACTACGGGAGGATGCGCCGATCATCGAGAACGGCGATCTGCCACACGCGGCGTCGTTCTACCGGATAATGCACACGGCGGTAGTGCCGACTTTACATAATGCGATCCCGGGCGACGACGGGGATGCTGATCTTCCCGGCGTTTAGGCTTTTATGGCGCGGACAAAGAGGTAGGCGGGGCGACGTCGTAAGTCGGCGAAAGCAGGATAGACGGCTATTGTGGCGTCATCGGGGAGCGGTTCCGCGACGCGGGTGACTGTCAGTCCTACTTCGGGGGCCGCGTTCAGGTAAGTGGCTAAGGTCCGGTGGTAGGTTCGCATCCCTGGCACAAACCACTCCCCGACACGTTCGCCTTCGTCCGCGTAGTCGTCCAAAGCCCAGTAGACCTTGACATGCGCCTCGTCCCGGATCCAGCCGCTCGCGTCCCCGTGCCGCGCGGTGACGATGGGATGCTCCACGCAGAACAGAAATACCCCACCGGGGGCGAGTACGTGCGCGACGGTAGCGAAAGCCGGTGTTATGTCTTGCAAGTAGTGGAGCGCGAGGGTTGAGACTATGACATCGGCGGTTTCGGCGGGCGCAACCCATGCATCGAGCGAAGCGCGGACATAACGGAGCCGGGGGGTATTATCGGGGTTGACCGGGGCCGCGCGTGCCGCGTCCAGCATCCGTTCGGATATGTCCACGCCGATCACGTCCGCCGCGCCATCAGCGACCGCTTTGCGGCAGAACCCGCCGGTGCCGCACCCCAGATCTGCGACGCGCTTCCCGGCAAGCGGTGGCAACAGGGCGTCCCGCGCCGGGTCAACCACCATAATGTTCCAGGAGAGCGGGTTCTGCCGTAACTCCGCGTACCCGGCGAAGAAAACCGGGTCATCATAGATGTTCTGTGGCTCTTGCGACATAGCGCGTTTATGTTACCACAAGCTCCAAGGGGAAAATCTCGACGGAGACATGGCTCGCGTAGGCGATGTGCGCGGGTTGCGAATCGGCTGAGCCGGGGAAGCCAGCCGCCGCGATCAGGGTGTCGGAAAGGTCATGTATTGAAGCGGCGCGGAGCGGATAGGGGGTGTGATGGACGCGCCCGGAGAAGAGCCGGTCACCGTTCCCCGAGTAGAGCAGGTACCGCTCGCACAGAAAATAGTCGAGCGTGCCGGGTGTCGCGGGGCGCACGGTTCCGGTCGGCGTGTATCGGATGACACTCTCGGCATTCCGCTCGCCGGGGTGCCGCCGCTGTGAGACGTACCGTATTTCGTTTCCGCCCCGGAAAAGTCGCATGGCCGCCTGGTAGTACGGCAGGTGGAACAGCACGCGGGCGATGGCGACTGCGATCGGGTTCGCGGCGTCCAGCGAGAAGAACCAGACGCCCGGTTCGCCATTTACGTGAACATACGTCCGGACATTGATCTCGTGGAAGTGCGACAGCCACGGCACGGCGGGGAAACCAGTGGGACGTACGTTCCGCATCGTGAACGGCACCAGGCCGATGTAGGCGTCGCCGCCGAATGTGTCAACGGAAAGGTTCGGCGGCAGAAGTGCTTGCACGGCGTCCTGTGACACGCGCCAATGCAGGAACAGCAAATCGCGCCAGTCCTGCCGCATCACCACCGGTGAGTTTTCCGGGCGGCGGGTGAGGCGTATCCGGTCGTCTGTGGTCGGGAGTGGTTCGGTCATATCGGTCGTCGCCCTCAATCATCAGGCAACTGCTTATATCACGATTTTCTCGAAGGAACCTTTTCCGCTCACGCCCGCGCGGGCGTAGTCTTCTGGTAACCGAAACCTTACAAGAGGCTATCTTTTATGAACCCGTATACCGTACGAACCATGACCGAATCCGAAGCGATTCTGACACTCGCCACCAGCGCGATGGAGTCGAAAATGAACACGGGCGAGTCGTTCACCGCGCTCGACATCAGCAACACGCTCAAGGCGAAGAGTTTCCCCGTGCGGCACCGCGAAGTATCCGCCGTGGTGCGCGGCCTATACGCGGGCGGCGGCATGACCGCGTTCGGCTACGCCCGCGAGCTGATCGCCGTTTCCACCCCCGACGGCTCCGCGCAGGCGTACCTGTACCGACAAATCGGGCAAACGGCGTCGGACTACGTCGGGGACGCGCAGAACGCCCTGCCCCCGGTGCCGACGGATCGCGCCCGCCCGCTCGACGACGTGGTGCCCGCCGGGATGCCGCTGTCCCCTCTCGCGGGAGCCGCGCTACAGGGCATGGTCGGCGCGGCTGTTATCGGCGGGAGCGGCGCGACCGCGTGGGGGAAGCCGTCCCCGGCGCGGACGCGGGGCGCGTTCCGGCGCGACGGCGCGCTCGCGGTGCCACGCAACCTGATCGAGCAGTCCGGATTTCGGGAGGGCGATCTGCTGGTGCTAACGCGCGACGCGCGAACGGACACGCTGGTGCTCGGACCGGTCCCTATCGGATCGGCAGCCGTCGCGGGTGCCATCGTGAAGGTATGGCGCGACCTGCGTGTGCGCATCGCGCGAACCAAGTTGTCGCTCGCCGGGGGGACCACCGTAGTCTTCGCGGCTCCCGTCCGGAAGCCGAGTTTCGTTGCCGACGGCAGCGCACTACGGATAGCTCCCTGACAGATCGAACCCCGCCCGCCGCGACTCGCCGCGGCGGGCGGGGAACACGCACGGTGCTCCGACCGTGCAAAAGCCCCGATCCCGTTAAATCCCCTTGGTATCGAGACCATCGTTCAACCGACCGTGTTCACCCTGGCGCGGCGGCGTCCCCACGGACGATGTGGGAGCGGTGATTAGCCGCGTCCGGCGTGCTCGGGTTCCCCTTCAAGCATAGTTTTGAAAAGGGATTCCGCGCCACGGGCTTATCGTCCGGCGACGCGGTCGGGGAGCGCGTCGGCCTCGATGGCGCGGCGTCGCGGCGGCGACATGACCACGGCGTATTCGAGCGCATTCTGTAGCTCGCGGATGTTACCCTGCCAGTCGTGCGCCCGGAGCACGGCGAGTGCCTCGGGGGAAACGCCGCCAGGGAACACGCGATCGTTCTCTTTCGCCGAGCAATTCAGGAAGAACGCGGCTAGCGCGGGGATGTCGTCCGCACGGTCACGTAACGGCGGGAGGGTGACAGGGACGACGTGCAGCCGGTAGTACAGGTCGAGGCGGAACGAACCTTCCTGCACCGCCTGCCACAGATCGCGGTTCGTCGCCGCGACCACGCGCACGTCAACGCGGATCGTTTTCACCCCGCCGATGCGCGATATTTCCCGCTCCTGGAGGGCGCGGAGCAGTTTGACCTGGGTGATGTGCGGGATATCGCCGATTTCGTCGAGGAACAGTGTGCCGCCGTCCGCAAGCTCGAAGCGGCCCGGCTTGGCACTCGCCGCGCCGGTGAACGCGGACTTCTCATGCCCGAATAGCTCGGACTCCAGCAGGGTTTCGGGGAGCGCGGCGCACGAGACCGCGATGAACGGACCCCGGCGACGCGGCGACGCCTCATGGATCAGCTTCGCCGCGACCTCTTTGCCAGTGCCCGACTCCCCCAGCAGTAGCACCGTGGCGCGGGAGGCGGCGGCGGCGAGCAATCGGCGTTGCAGGAGGCACGTCGCCGGGGCGGCACCGATCATGGACACAGATGTGGGAAGAATAATTGGTGCCTCCGCCTCGCCACCGGGCGTGTCACTTTCGGACGCGGGGGAAGTGGAGTCACTCAATTTTACTGAAATCGGCGCGGGCGCGTAGAGCGGCGCGGACTTCAACGCACGCTTCACCGCGTCGCGGACCTGCTCGACATCGAACGGCTTGGTGATGTAGTCGAACGCGCCGAGGCGCATCGCCTCGACCGCCGAACGAACAGTGCCGTGGCCCGAGATGAACAGAACGCGGATGCCTCCGTGGTATTTGCGGACGGCTTCGAGCGTTTCCAGCCCGTTCATATCTGGCATCAGGAAGTCGGTAATCAGGACATCTAGGATCGGCTCGTTCTTCGCCTTCTTCACCGCGTCCTTGCCGCCATCGGCGAGGATCACCTGGTAGCCGTCGCGGGTGAGAACAGCGGCGAGTACGCGACGGATGTTCGGCTCGTCGTCCACTATCATCACCGTCGGACCCGTGGGAGACAAGGGGTCGGGGGCGACGCGGGCGGTCGGGGGGGCGTCCTCCTCCGCCGCTTTCGCGGGCGACGCGGCGAACGGATACGGCCTGTCGCGGGGCGGTGTAACACCCGGAGTTCGTTCTCTAGGACTGGGAGCGGTCGAGCGGACTGTTGCCATAACGGAGTTACTATTCGTCACGGTGGTCTGGTTTACCTGCGCCATCCCCCACCCGCGCGGGAATTAAAGACGGTAATTTCAACGGGCGGGCGCGCTTCCGGACAGCGCGGCGGCGATGGATGGATACAGCGCGGGACGCGGTTCGCGGCCGACATCAATCGCGGGCAGGGTGAACTTAAACCGTGCGCCGCCCGTACGGATGTTCTCGACCGACACGCTACCGCCGTGCGCGGTCACGACGCGTTTCACTTGCGCGAGTCCGAGACCGGTCCCGCGGGCTTTCGTGGTGAAAAACGGCTCCCATAGATGCGGGAGGAGCGGAGCGGGCACCCCCGGCCCGTTGTCCTCGACCACCACGGCGTACATCGCCTGCGCACCTTCCGCCGTGCGTTGCAGGGTGACGGTGACGACATTGTTGCTGGAAACGCCGCTCGAGTTCGTCATCGCTTGCGCCGCGTTCAGGAGCAGGTTGCGGAGCACGCCGCCGAGTTGCGCCCCGTCCGCCTCGACCCACGCCGGGTTCGTCAGCGCGATCACTTCCTCGATGCGTGACACTCCCATCCGCTCCAGTTCGGGGGTTAGGAACCCGATCTCGTGCTGGACGATCTCGCGTAGGTCGCGCCGGACGCGTTCGGGCGGCGTCGGGCGCGCGAACTCTAACAGATCGGTGGTCAGTGAGCCGAGGCCGTCCACCTCCTCCACCACGATCCCCAGGAAATCGCGCAGGGTGCCGATCTGCTCCGACGTCACCGGCGCGGCCTCGTCCTCGAACTCCGCCAGCAGGAACTGCGCCGCGCCCTTGATCGAGGACAGCGGGTTGCGCAGTTCATGCGCGACCGAGGCGGCGAGTTGCCCGAGTGCCGCCAGACTCGCCGTCCGCTCCACCTCGCGCTCCATGTCCGCGTTCTCTTGCCCCGCGCGGGTAAGATCGTCCACGGTGCGCGTCTGCGTGATCACGGCACCGGCTTGCGCGGCGAACAATGAGAACATGCGCAGATCGCCTTCGGTGAAGGGCAGGGCGGGTGCGTGGCGCGATAGACATAAGACGCCGACGATGCCGCCGTCCATGGCGACGAGCGGGGCACAGAGCGCGGATTCGACGTTCGGACGCGGGGTAATGTCGGGCGCGTCGCCGCCCTCGCGCAGAACCGGGTGCTGGCGCGGGTCTTTGTTGACGAGAATCCCCTGTCCCGACGCGGCGACACGCCCGGCGATCTTCTCGCCGACGAGCATGGTTACCGATTCCGTGACGTCGGCGGGAAGGCCAACCGACGCGGCCACGCGCAGAGTGTCGCCGCCACGCTCGCGAAGCAGGAGGGAGCAAGTGTGGGCGTCCATCGTCACCGTGGCGCGTTCGGCGACCATCTGTAGAAGGCGCGACGACTCGGTCTGTGGCAGTGCCCGCCACAACTCATACAGCGCGGAGATTTGACGCTCACGTCGCTCGTGCTCGATCTTGGAGCGCGTGCTCGCGCCCGCCGAACGCGTCGCGGTGGACGCGGGAACGGCCGTTTTAATTCCGCTCCGTCGGGAAGAAGGCTTATCGGTCATAAACACTCGCAGGGTTAAAAGAGAGAGACGACCACGGAGGTCAGTCCGCCCTCGTATACCTGTACACTATACGGCAAAATCACCGAATTCGCCTATCGTAGGATGACGGCTTACATAGCGTATTTATCCCCGCGCCCCGTGGTCAAATAATCACGCGGGCGGGATAGTCAATACACATCCTCCCGCCCACAGTTCATGATACTCGAATCACCCCGACGGCGTTCCGGCCTGACCCGGTGACTGGACTCGCCGAGACGATCATAGCCCGGAGTCGGCCACGCCGCGAACCGCGCCCAGAGCGCGGCGTCCGCGATCACAGGAGGGGAATGCCAACAAGCGAGGGAACCGCTTTCGCGTCGTCCTCCACGAAGAATCCTACCGCGCCCGGATACTCCGACTGGCGGTACACCACTCCTTTGGGGTTGGGGTACGGCGTGATCGCGCCGTAATCACTGGCGTTGCCCGGCGTGATCGTCGCCCTAGCGTCGCCGTCGAAGTTCTTACCTGGTGCCCGTACCCATTTGACATGTGCGTCGGCAAAGCCGTAGTTCGTGCCGCCGCTGTGCCGGGCGCGCCCGGTGACGTATTCCACCGAGCAGGGTTGCGCGTCGGGGTTCAGTCCGTGAGATGTGTCGTTGAAGTCCGTCACATTGTCTACCCCGTCGGTGTAAACACAGTTGCCGCGCGATTCAGCGAACACCACCATTCGCGTCACCTCACTCACATCGCCAATCGTCAGCGACGGATTACGCCGGGCGTCCGATATATCCAGCGCATAGGTACCGAACAGATAGCGGTTCGCCACGTAAGAAAGCGCGGGGCGGTAGTTAGGCGTGCCGTTGTCGCGCCCGGAGTTGTCAATGCTGGGACAGGCGAAGATGCTGGTGACTTTATCCGGGGTGGCGGAGGCGACAACACCGGGGAAGTTCGCCTTGATGTACGGATCGACAAGAACCTGCCAGGTGGCGTTGCTGGCACCGGTCATATCACCGTTCGGGGTGTAATTCGCGAGCGGGTATGTCTCGTCGAAGTCCTGCACATAGGCGAGGGTAGCAATTCCGAGCTGGCGAACATTCGAGCCGCACGAGGTCTGGCGGGCCTTCTCGCGGGCCTGGGCGAAGACGGGAAATAAAATCGCGGCGAGCAAGGCGATAATGGCGATCACGACGAGCAACTCGATCAGGGTGAAAGCGGAGTGCTTGACGCGGCGAAAGATCGGGTGAGCGATGAGTATCATAGGTTTTCCTTTGTGTATGTCGGTGTAGAAATACGCGGGCGGCTTTATTCGCGGCGTCGGGCGGCGACTACGGCACCGATCAGGCCGAGCGCGGGGAATACGAGGGCGAGCGTTCCCGCCTCGGGAACGACAGTGACATTGGTACCGGACACGCGCAGGTTATCAAAGTTGGCGGACTCGCTCGTGCCGCGGGGTAGCACCTGACCGAACGAGACATAATCTATGCGGTTCAGGGCGGCGGGGCTAAACGGGATCGCGGCGACCGGGTTACCGATGGGATTGCCGCCCGCGTCCACCGGCACGAAACCCACCGGCGCACCGTTGAAGGTCGCGCCGAACACACGCGCCGCGTAGTTCATCTGGATCGCGTAGTTGTTGTAGACGCCGTAGGACGCGGCAATAGGGGCACCGGTGTTCGGATTGAGCGCGGCATACAGGCTGGCACCGCCGTCGGGCGAGGCGAGCATACTACCGGCGACGAACCCCAATGCGACACTGGTAAAACCGCCGCCCGTGTTCTGCGAAAGCAGGTTTATACCCCACTGCCCGTAGCTCGCGCTGGGGTTGGAGACACGCATGTCCACTCCGACGTTGAACACGCCGTTCGTCCCGACGCTGTAACTCTTCCCTTCAGAGTAGCGCACGTCCTGCGCGCCGAGAACGGTGCCATCGAATAGCACGGATTGGGTGCCGCTCGCCGCCGAGTTACTGACGACGCGGACGCCATTCACGGCACTTTGTAAGGTGGCACTCGACGTGTTCGGGGAGAAGAACCCATAAACATCGTTCGGAGCGACTTGATCGTACAGTGTTCCGGGGGTAGGTGTGAACAGGACGGGAGTTCCGGTCGCGGTGTAAATAGTGATCGGTCTCGCGACAGTGGTACTAAAGCCTTGCGTCGCCTCGAAGCCGGTTTGGAACAGTGTGGTCTGCGCCCGCGCGGTGGCGGCGGAAAGGGCGACGGCAAGAACAGCGACCACGAGACGCGGACTGGCATGGGAAACGAGTGATGTCATATGGGTTACTCCTTCGGGTTGTACACGGTGCTCGGGATTTGCCGCCGGACACCCCGCGCACATGATACGAGGCAACTCCGAGCGATTTCCGAGCAACACTCCGAGCAATTTTTTCCCGTTCAGGCCGAATCCGGTAGGAAATATGCCCCGCGACGGGCAAATAAGAGATGTGAGTGAGAGAAAAGACTATACGGGAACCACCGGACCTCAATACAACGGCTATCAAATCGCGCTGTTCGACGGTTTGCGCGTGACCACGCCGGACGGAGCGGTAGTCACTCGCTTCCGCACCCGGAAGACCGCGCTACTTCTGGCATATATGTCGCTCTTCCCCCGCCGCCATGCGCGCGAGGCCCTGATCGAGCTGTTCTGGCCCGATCTGCCCCTCGACGCGGGGCGCGACAACCTGAGCGGTTGTCTGTCGTCACTGCGCCGTCATTTCGCGCCTCAAGGCACGGCGTGCGGCGGAACGTCCGCGGAAATCATGCTGGCGGACCGCGCCGGGGTCTGGCTCAATACGGACGCGACGTCGGTGGACGTGGCGGCGTTCGAGCGGTTGCTCGATGCGCCCGATGCTCGCTCTCCCATGCCGACGGCGCGCCGCGCCGCGCTCGAAGCCGCCATCGCGCTGTACCCCGCGCCGCTCTTGCCGGACATCTACGAGGAGTGGGTTCTCGGCGAGCAGGCGCGGCTCGGCGAGCGGTGTCACACCGCTCTCGCCGCGCTCGCCGAGGCGCAACGTCTCGCCGGGGACGATGCGGCGGCACTGGCGACAATAGGACGGGCGCGGCAGGCGGACCCGTATAACGAGGCTTCCTACCAGACCGAGATGCGACTACGCGCGGCGGATGGGCAGGTCACGGCGGCGGTGGCGGTGTTCGACAAGTTCTCCGTGCTCCTCACGCGCGAACTGGGGTGCGGGCCGTCGCGCGCCCTGGTCGCGCTACGCGAACGCCTACCCGAGATGGCCCGGCAGAGCGGTGACGAACCGATAGCGGTGCCCGACCCCGCCGCGCCGCCGACGGAGGCATCGGCGGAAACGGTGATTACTATGACGCCGACAAGGTTCCCCCCGGTGCCACCGGCTCTGAACCGGCTCTGGGGGCGCGACGCGGAGCTCGACCGGATCGCCGCGCTCTGCGACCCGGAGGACGACGCGCCCGCCCGCCCCCGATTAATCACAATCACCGGGGTCGGCGGCGTCGGGAAGACGCGGTTCGTCCTCGCACTCGCCGAACGCCTCGCGACATCAAAGCCCCGCCGCGAACTGTTTTACATCCCGCTCGCGGACGTTTCTGACGGACGTTTTTTCCTTCCGCTACTCCAGCAGGCACTCGGCATTGGCGCGGAGGACGACCCATTCGCGATGTCTACGCCTACTAGCGGCGCGGAGCGGTTACGCACGGACGGCGTTCTGATCCTCGATAATCTGGAGCATTTGCTGGTCGGCGGCGCGCCGGAAGGGGGGAGGATTCCCGCGTTGCTACGCCTGTTGCTCGAACGGCTACCGAGACTGATGGTTGTCGCCACCTCGCGCAGGGTTTGCGGCATAGGGGGGGAGCAGGAGTTCCCACTCGCGCCGCTTGCCGTGCCGCCCGCCACATTGCCCGCGCACCCCTCCTCCCTCGCTATTGGCACGCTGGAGGAGGTGTCGAGTGTTGCCCTGTTCCTCGACCGGGCACGCTCGGTGCGACCCGACTTCGTGCTAACAGTCGGCAATGCCACCGCCGTTTGCGCGATCTGCCGCAGTCTGGAGGGGTTGCCGCTCGCGCTCGAAATGGCCGGTGCGTGGGTGCGTACCCTCGCGCCAGCGCAGATCGTCGAGCGTCTGGAAGGTCGCTCCCATGACCTGCACAGCCGCCGCCGCGACCTGCCCGCGCGTCACCGTAGCCTGCGTGCCGCGCTCGAGTGGGGGTGGGAACTGCTGGAACCGGAACTACGCCCCTTTCTCGCCCGACTCTCGGTGTTTCGCGGGGGGTGGACGCTCGCGGCCGCGGAGGCGGTAACGGGCGAAGAAGACAGCGCGGACGCACTGGCCCGCCTTCAGGAGCATTCCCTGGTGCAGCAGGTTCCGTCGGCGGACGAGCGCGCGGCGCGGTTTCGCCTACTTGAGCCGGTCCGGGAATGGGGCCTGGAGAAACTCGCGGAGGACGCGCGGGCGCGGCGGGAGACGGCGGACCGACACGCCGCGTTTTTCGTCGCCGCGACGCGCGAGGCGCGAGGCAAAGCCACGGACGCGGCGGCACAGGCGCACTTCCGCGCCGACGAGGAGAACTGCGTGGCGGCGTTTACGCATCTCATCGGAGACGCGGGTGGGGATGCGCTGGCGAACGCCACCGCCGCCCTGACGATATTGATCTGCCTGGAAGGGTATTGGAGTTGGCGCGGTCTCCACATACCGATCAATCAGTTATTAGCGGCGGGGATCGTACGCTATCACGACACGGCGGGGGGAGTGCCGGGGGATGACGCGGCGGTTCTTGTTCTCGCCGAAGCGTTGTACCTATCGGGTTTTACGGCATACCGGCTGGGGCGGCTGGCCGAGGCGGACGAGGCACTCGCCGGGGCGGGCGCACTATTCGAGACGCTGGGCGAGCGCGTCAAAGCCCTGCGGTGCGCGGGGACGCGGGGCACGGTTGCCTTAGAGCGGGGCGATCTCGCCGCCGCGTCCGCGCGATTCCTGCGCGCCCTCACGCTAGCCCGCGAATGGCACCGGGACGAATTTGTCGGCACCGCGCTACTCAACCTCGGCGCGGTAGCCCACGAGCAGGGCGACTTCGACCGAGCACGCGACCATTACGAAGAGGCATTGCCATGGCTACTTACGGGAAAAGACTGCTACGGCGCGGTTTGCATTCTGCTCAATCAGGCGACGCTCGCGCTCCAGCAGAACGCGCCGGATCAGGCTCTCGTCCGTATCCGGGAGGGCCTGGATATCGCCGTGCCGATGGAGAACCCGCGCCTCGTTGCCAACCTCCTCGCGACCGCCGCGGCGGTCGCCGCGCGCAAGGGGCAGGCTACACAGGCGGTCCGCCTATTCGCCGCCGCGGATCGGATCGTTGCCGAAAGCGGTGCCCCGTTGTTGCCCACGGAAGTGCGCGACCGCGCCCTCACGGCTGGCGGGAATGGCTGGCGTCAGGTGCTGTCGCCGTCCGAGATCGCCCACGCCGAAGCGGAGGGGCGGGCGATGACATTCGACGAGGCGGTCGGCGCGGCGCGTGGGGACAAGTAGAGTGATTCGTCGCGCGTTATGCGATAGAAAGAGGGACGCGGCGGTGCCGTTCTCTACCAATGCCTAGTTACCTCGAAGTCGCCCCGATCTATGATGCGCTGATGAGCGGCGTGCCGCACGAAATCTGGTTGCGCCGGATCGAGTCAGAATGCGCCCGACGCGGCAAGACGCCCCGTTCCGCCCTCGACGTCGCGTGCGGGACCGGCATCGTGACCGAACTCCTGTACCAGCACGGCTACCGACCCGTGGTCGGGATTGACCTGTCGGCCTCAATGATTCAGATCGCGCGAGTTAAAGCGGACGCGCGCGGGTTCGCGGGCGAGATCGCTTACACGGTGCAAAACGCGGCGACTCTGGACCTGGGTGCCGCGCGCTTCGATCTCGCGGTCAGCCTTTTCGACTCGCTCAACTACATCACCGACCCCGCCGACCTGGCGCAGGCATTCGTGCGAATCGCCCGCCACCTTCACCCGGGCGGGGTGTTCGCGTTCGACGTCAACTCGCTCTACGCGCTGTCCCACGACCTGTTCACACAGACTGCCGAATCGGGCCCACTGCGTCATGTCTGGCAGTCGTTCTGGGATCGCGAGTCGCGCATCTGCCGCGTCGAGATGGCGTTCACCCTGCGCGACGAACAGACGGGCGAGGCGCGCCAGTTCCACGAAACGCACCTCCAGCGGGCATATACGACCACGGAACTACGCGAAATGCTAGCGGAGGCGGGCCTGATCAATGTGTCTGTGTACGGCAACTACGGCGAGCGAACGCCAGGCCCGAAGTCGGACCGGTTGCTGTTCGTCGCCGAAAAGCCATAGAGCGTCGGCAAGCCGCTACCCGTCCCCGCCAAGGCGCGATAAAATGCCCGCGACAACCATGTTGAAAACCGCCCGAATAGCCGCGCTCCACGCCCTCCTTTGCACTCTCCCCTTACTCGCCGGATGCCCACGCGCTAACCCACTGGCTGCCGACACGCCGGACGGCGGCGGCCCGCCCGGTATCGCCGGGAGGCCCGTGAAAAACCTCGCCGCGACCGGCGCGTTCCAGAACACCGACCCGTGGCAACTGACGACAACCGACACGAACGCGGTGCGCGGCAACCACGGCATCTACCTCGCGAACGGGACTATCGGCGCGACCTTCGGCAAACTCGGCACCGGCGACAAGAACAGCGTCGTCTACCGCGCCGGGGTTTATAACGAGCGGGAGACGCTCAAGCAACTCCTTGTCGGGCATGTACTCAGCCTACCGGAACCGAAGCCGGGCGAGACCTACCGACAAACGCTGGATCTCAAGCGCGGCGTGCTGATCACCGAGTACGGCGGGCGCACAGTGACCGCGTTCGTGTCGGCAGCCAGGCCGAACCTCGTTGTCATCCATGTCAAAGGCACCACCAAAGACGAAATGACCCCAAGCGCGGGCGAGCGACTCGGCAAGTCGGAAGCGGTACCCGGCGCGGGAGGCGTTCCCACCCGTTACATCTGCGGCGAGTTCGCGTTCGGCGCGGAGTCCGGAGCGACCGACTCCTACACGGCGGTCCACGCCGTCGCGGAGGGCGCGACCGGGCCGGTCGCCGAAGAAGCGGCCTACGGCGCGGCACAGACCGGACTCGCCTCCGGCTTCGGCACCCTGCTCAAAGAGCACGAAGTCGAATGGGCGCGGCGATGGGATGCGGCGGACATCACAATTGACGGCGACCCCGAGGCGCAACAACTCGTCCACAAATTGGCGTTCGATCTTTTGCAATCGGTGCGCGTCGGCGGGGACGATTCCGTCGCGCCCGAGGCGTTGAGCGGCGACTTCTACAAGGGGCACATCTTCTGGGATGCCGACGTCTGGATGTTCCCCGCGCTACTCGCGCAGTACCCGGATGTGGCGAAGAATCTACTCGACTACCGCTTCAAGCATCTGGAGCAAGCCCGCGCCATCGCCCGCGCCGAAGGCTTCGCGGGGGCAGATTATCCCTGGGAGTCGGCGGCGACCGGCAGGGAGACCGCGCCGAGCGGCTTTTCGACCGAGCGGCACGTCACGGCGGGTGTCGGGTTCGCCGTCTGGCAATACTACCTGGCGACGGGCGACGCCGCGTGGCTGAAGGAGCGCGGCTACTCGGTGCTGTCGGCGGTCGCGGACCACTGGGCGTCCCGCGCGAAAAGAAACGCGGCGACCGGCAAGTACGAGATAAAGGGCGTTTTCGGGCCGGACGAAAACCGGGGCAAGGTGGACAACAACACGTACACGAATGTGCTGGCCAAATACTGCCTGGAAGCGGCGGGCAAGGCGGCGAAAATAGTCGGCAAACCGGGGGACGCGCGGTGGGCGGATGTCGCTAGAAACATGGCGTTGCCGTTCGACAAAACGAGGGGCGCGTACCTCGCCCGCGACGCCGACGAGTTGCGCTCTACGAAGCAAGCCGACGGCGAACTGGTAATTTACCCCGCCCGCCTCGCGATGGACACGGCAACGGCGGAGAAGACGTTTGATCTGCACGCGCCGCGCCCGATCAAAACCGGCCCCGCGATGACCGCCTCCATGCACGCTCTGATCGCGGCCCGGCTCGGCCGCGCGAAAGACGCCGAGACCTACTTCCACGACTCGTACCGCCCGTTCGTTCGCGGTCCTTTCCTGCTCTTCTCGGAGAAGCGTAGCCTCGACCGGTGCGAGTTCGCGACCGGCGCGGGCGGCGTGTTGCAGAGCGTGATCTACGGCTTCGGCGGCGTTGACTTCGATAACTGGGCCGCGATGACGAAGTCGCCGGTCGCGCTCCCGCCGTCGTGGAAGTCGCTCACGATCCGGGGCGTCCGGTATCACGGCAAGCGATATACAGTAGCGGTGGAAGGCGGGGCGCGGACGGTGACGGCGGAGTGATACTCCGAAATGTGATATGGCAAATCCAATTAAAGTTGTTCCTCGCGCGAGTATTCACAATGTTCGTAAAACGCTCGCATTTGCTCGGCTGTCACTCCCGTCAAGGCTTGCTCAATTCCCGGACGCAACGTCGCGTAGTACCGATACTCTTCCCGACGTAAATGCGCTTTCATTTCTTTCCA
>JAYUUO010000065.1:0-15903 GCA_043754515.1 Armatimonadota bacterium | reverse complement strand
CGCCCATACCCGCGGGGAGCGACCCTTTTCCCGTTCGTGCAAGATTTAGCCGCTTATCTTCGCCAGTGCGTCAACCGCCGCCGCCGCCGTGGGTGCGTCCGTGTCCGCCTTCAACGACTCCAGCACCGGCTTCGCGCGTGGGTCACCCAGTTCGCCCAGCGTCACCGCCGCCCACCGCGCGCCCGGCTGTCCGGTCCGCGCGGCTTGCGCCACCGCATCGAACGCGGGCAGACCGATTTGGGCGAGGGTGCGAACGGCGTAGTAGGCGACCGTGTCTTCTTTGTCCGCGAGCAATGCTACCACTTCCGGCACGGAGGCGGCTCCCACCCGTGCCAGTGCCATCTGCGCGGCGTCGGCGACCACGCCTTCCTTATCCCGTAGCGCGCCCACGAGCGGCACTATCTCGCCCTGAGTCGGGGCGGGGGATTTCGCGCCCCGCCGGGCGAGAATATCGCCCAGCGAAACGGCAGCGGCGGCGCGGACGCTGGGGTCCGCGTCTGTGATCGCCTTCGTCGCGAGGTCGCCTTGCGACATGCCTCTGGTCGCGGACGCCGCGCGGGAGCGCACCGCGGGGTCGGGGGAGGACAGGGCGCGGGTGATCGCGACGCGGGCGGTCGCCTCGTCCGTCACGGCCGCGCGGGCGAGGCCCGACGCGGCGGCGTCCGCGACCGCGATGTCGAAGTCAGAAAGCGCGGACACCATCGCGTCGTTCGCATCCGTGGTGCCGAACGCGCCCAGGGTCGCGGCGGCGGCGGCACGCGAGGAGGCGTCGGTCTGGGGGCTCATCAACGCGGCGCGTAAGACCGGCTCGCCGACCGGACTCGCGATGTTGGCGAGAGCGGTCAGTACGCCGCGCTGGACGTTGGGATCAGGGTCTTTCGCGAACGGTAGTACGGCTTCGGCGGCGGGCTGAACTTGATACTTGCCGAGGATCTCGATGAGCTGGAGTTTCGCCGTCTCCAGATCGTCCGGCTTGTCCTTGAGTTTGTCGAGTTCGGCGGGCGCGAGATACGGCGTCACCAGGGGTACCGTTTGGGGGCCGATGCCCGCGAGTATCTCGCCGAGCGGTGCCCGGAGCGCGGCGTCACCCAGACGCGCGGCCATCTGCGTTTGCATCTTCGCGCCGATGGTCTTCAAAGCGGTGCGCGACTGATCGTGGATGTTGCCGTCAGGATCTTTGGCAGCGTCCAGCAACAGGTCCGGGTAGAGCGCGCCGACCGACGCCACCGCGCCCTGCGCGGCGTCGCGCACCGGGTGCGTTTTGTCCTGCGTGGTCTCCGTGTCGGGATCCTTCAGCATCTGCAAGAGCTGCTTGAATGCCCCCGAATTTTTACCATCCCGCGCGAGTTCGCTGAGCGCGGCGATAGCGGCGAGACGCGTCTTCGGCGGTGCCCCACCCTGTAACGCGTCAAATAGCACGTTCCGCTCCATCAACTCGCGTACGCCGACAGCGGTCTGCGCGCCGCCCTGTGCGATCTTGCCCAAGGAGCCTTTGGTCTGGATGTTTCCGACGGCGAAGTTGCCGACGCCCAGGACGAGCAGGGCGAGTAAGCCCCAGCCGATATACTTACGTGGTGTCATCATAATGTTCCGATGTGTGCCGGGATCGGCACTAAAAGTTCAACTGCCCCGATGCGAAAACCAGTACTGTGGCGGCGGCGACCGCAATTAGGAAACCGAGCCACAGGCGCCATAAAACACGGGCGGTGGCTGCCTGCAAGACGAGAAACGCGACCGGCGAGGCGATCAGGACGAGGTCTCGCGCCGTTAAGTTCGCGCCGGATGCGTTCGACCGCGCGATCAATCCGCCCATGCACAGCCCGCCGATACCCATCGGCACCAGCGGCAGTAGCCGAGCCGACCACGCCATGCGCGTCCCCATAGCGATCAGCACCAGCATCACGCAGAACACGCCGGATGTCGCGCCCGCCAGCAACAACAGACCGGTCGGGTCCCCCGCGTGCCGTGCTCCGGGTTGCGCGAGGGCGAGCACCGCGACACCGGGCGAGGCGGAAGACAGCGCGAGAACCGGCCAGTACCACCACCGGGTGCCGGGTGATTTTCCCGGCTTCGGCCCCCCCTGATCGTCGGGAGAGGAGGCCGGTGGCGACCCGACCGCGTCCACGCCTGCGTCCCGTTCTCGCGAAACGTTATCGCCGCCGGGGGGCACGGGGCGCGCCGCCACGGTTCCCATCTCCGCTTCGGCGAACTTCGGAGTGGTGCGTTGCGGTGCCAACTCCTCGCCCCGCGCCCGCTCCAGAAACTCTTTCAAAAGCCGGTCCGGCGACTCGCCCGCGTGACTTCGCTGGAACATCTCCCCGGCGAGATCCGCGACATAAACTTCGCCGATGCCACGCAAAAAACCTTCGACGCGCCCTTCAAGCAAGGCGCGGCGCGACTCGTCCCAGTTCCGCGCCGCCATCGCGAGCAGCTCATCCAGCGTGTAAACGATCTCGCCCGTCGCGGCGAACACGAACGCGCCGCCCCTCATGCCGGGCGCGGGCGGCGCGAAGATGGGCATCGGCGGGCGCGGAACGCTAGCCGGGGGGCGGGGGACGCCGACGACGGGCGGGGGCTCGTAGCGGCGCGTCCGGGGCGGCTCCGAGGCGGATTCCTCTTGCGCCGCCGGAGCCGACTCCGTGGACACTCCGCTGACGCGCGACACGGCGTCCATGAACTCCCGCGCGGCACCCCACCGCTCCTCTTTGTTTTTTGCTAGAGCGCGGGAAAGAATCACGTTCCAGGCCGGGGCGAGACTCGCGTTCACGTCGGTCGGGACGGGTGGCTCGTCCTGCTCGACCGTCCGCTTCCACGCGAACGGGTCCTTGATCCGCGCGACGGTGAACGGCCGTCTGCCGGTGAGCATCTCGTAGAGAAGTACTCCGACTGCCCACAAATCGGAGCGGCGGTCGCTCGCCGCGTCCTCGGCGAAATCTTCGGGTGCCATGTACGGATACGTGCCGCCACCGCCCGCGACCGAGCCGGTGCCCAATGCTTCTGCGAGGCCGAAGTCGGTGAGTTTGACCGTGCCGTCGTCCCCGAGTAGGATGTTGGCGGGCTTGACGTCGCGGTGAATGATCCGCCGTTCGTGCGCGTATCCGAGGGCGTCTAGAACGGGGAGCGCGATCCGCGCCGCCTCATCCGGGGGGAACGGCACCCCCGCGCGTTCCTTGATCAGCGACGCGAGGTTGCGCCCCCGTATCAGTTCCATATCAAGCAAAACCACGTTGTCGGGCGCGACGTCCACCGAATGAATACGCACGATATTGGGGTGCCGTAGTCGGTCCAATACGCGCGCCTCGTCCAGAAGCCGCTCCATCTCCGGCCCGTCGGCGCGGATCTCTTTTAGGGCGACTTGTCGGCGAAGCAGTGTGTCCCAGGCGAGATAAACGACGCCGGACGTGCCATGCCCCAGCACATCCAGACGCTCGTATTTGCCTATGGAACCCGCTGCCATTTGTCGCCTCGCCTCCCTTATCGTTCTACGGACTCGCCGACGCTTTTGGTTTCGTCGGAGTGCCGACCGCTGGAGTAGTGCCCGCCGTCGGCATCACCGCCTCGAGTTTCTTGATGGTGCCGTCATAGATCACGTACAGATTGCCGTCCTCGTCAACCACCAATGCCTCCGGCGACTCCGTGCTCGTGATCCTGCATCTCTTCACCCCGTTCCGGTCGTACTTCTCGATGAGTTTACGCGCCGGATAGGAGATGTACGTGTTGCCCTGTAAATCCGCCGCGAAGAATACGCGCGACGCCGGGGCCGGCTTCGGGGGCGGTGGTTGGGGTACGAAGGAGGCGATGGGTTTCATCACCTGCCCCGCCTTCGAGAGGTAAGCCATCTGCCCGCCCGAATCCGTCACGAAAAATATCCCGGCGCGGGGGGAGTAGGCAAGTAGGTCGCCGCGCGCGGAGAATATCCTATCGCCGAAGGGAACCGGTGCCTTGTAGGTCATCTTCGTGTAGTCTTTGATGTGTATCACCCCGTCGCGGATCTCGCCGACCGGCGTGTCGAGAGACACCGGCGCGGGGCGGGGGGCGAGGGCGTGGCCGATGTTCTGACGTACTTCTTTGGAAGCGGCGAGGATCGCGCCGACCCCCAGCGTCAGTACGCCGATGAAGGCGAGAAGGGCGACGAACGGCGGGACACTGCCACGATTCCTGCCGGGTGCGCGGGTTGCCTCCATATCCATGACCTCGGGTCGCTTATCCACGCGGCGTTCCATGGCGGGGGCGGGACGCGGCTCGGGCTTCTTCGCGGCGGCGGGGGCAAGTGGTACGGGGGCGGCGGGGGAATCGCTGTCCGCGCCGAGCACGCGTACCACGACCACCGTGATGTTGTCCGAGCCGCCGCGCCGGTTCGCCGCGTCCACGAGCGCGGTTGCGATCCGCTCGGAGGTAATCACCCCCTTCGCGGAATCGGCGCGGGCTAGAATCGAGCCGATCTCCGCGTCGTCAATCATCGTATTCAGCCCGTCGGTGCAGAACAGGAGCGTGTCGCCGGGTTCCAGCGTTTCTGTCTTCACTTCCGGCTGGATGGCGGCGTCAATGCCCACGGCGCGCGTGATCATGTTACGGAAGCGCGACACCCGCGCCTCCTCCTCGGAAATATCACCCGCCCGCACCCGCTCGGCCACGAACGAATGGTCGGAGGTCAATGCCGCCAGCACACCACCCCGTAGCCGGTACAGGCGCGAGTCGCCCGCGTGAGCGACCGTAAGAACGTCACCCCGGATTATTCCGGCGACCACCGTGGTGCCCATCAGCGGCGTGGACGATTTAGGGGCGGGTGCCGTCTTGCTATAGTCGCCGCGCTTCGCGGTTGGCATGTCTGCCTCCGCCTGTTTCGCCGTCTCCTCTGACCGGAGCCGCACCGCTTCCGCTATGGCGAATACCCGCTCGTTCGCTCGGGCGAACGACTCGGCGAACGCGTCGCCCGGCGTGTCCCCCGCGCCGATCCGCTCCCTTAGCGTCGCCTCCATGACGGAGACGGCCTCGCCCGAGGCGACATCCCCTGACTGCAAACCGCCCATGCCATCAGCGACCACAATAGTCGCGCTGACGGAGGGTAGATCGAATAGCCCGTAGGCGTCCTCGTTCGCCGCCCGCTTGACGCCCTTGTCGGTGAGGGCGGCGATGTCGAGGCGGATAGCGGGGTGGGAGGAAGGGGAAGTCATCTTCGGGAGAAAATCCTGTCGGAGCGTGGTATTTAGCGGTTCGTTCCGTTGTTGCGGGCGTTCAGAAACAGTAACAGAGCGGCGAACAGCACCAGCAGAGCCGCGAACAGAATGCGCAGGAACAAAATCAGGCTCGCGTTCCCCGTCGCTTCCATCTTATCCGATCCGTACCGTATAAGGCGAACCGCCACCAAAAACTACCGTGTCGCCATCGCGCAACGTCACGGGATAGAGGGGTGGGATCCGCTCGGCGTTCACGAACGTCCCGGTCGGTGTGTTCAAATCCTCCACCGTGAGCCGCCCGGTGTCGGACGTTTTAATGCGGGCATGCTTGTCGGAAACGGTGGGACCGGCGAGAACCAGATCGGCGGTCACGCCACGGCCCACCGTCATTTCGGAGGCCAGCCGCTCCACGACGCCGTCCCGGGATACGAGCGACACGCCCTGCGACGGGGCGAACCGCGAAGCGGGTAGGGCAGCGGGCGCGGGTTCGCCTCCCGCTGGGCGGAGCGTGAGGGTGGTCTCGCCGAGACGGATTA
Organism: Armatimonadota bacterium; assembly: GCA_043754515.1. Classification (GTDB taxonomy): domain Bacteria; phylum Armatimonadota; class Armatimonadia; order Armatimonadales; family Armatimonadaceae; genus JACMIU01. Next base: position 10,190 of record JAYUUO010000065.1, on the reverse strand, counting down.
CTCCACCGTACTCAATGCGGTGCGCCACGCCGGGCGCGAGTTGCGCCTCGTTCATGTGGCTACCGTTCGTGCTTTTGTCGTCATAGTAGACGAAGCCGCCGTTCTCGAACGCGATGTGCCCGTGCCGCTTCGATATCTGTGAGTCGTTCAGCACTATGTCGTTCCCGCCCTGTCGGCTACGCCCGATTAGCACGCCGCGCGGGGTGAGCGGGAACGCTTCGAGCGACCGCCCCTCGCCGGAGCGGACCAACAGGGTAGCGAGAATCGCCCCGCCGTGCGCGAACGCGGCGGGAACCGTGCCCGGCTCCTCCTCCAGGACAGTCACGCGCGGTTCACGAGTGGGAACCGGCAGAGGGGAAGGAGCCCCGACCTGCGGGGCGGGGACCACCGCCGGTTGCTCGCCGGTCACTTCGGGGGGCGAGGTCACGGCGGTATCGAACCGGCAGGCGACCGACACGCGCCCTGTGTTCGGGTCGGCGGCATCCGCCTCCTCAATCACGAATAGCAATGCCCCTCGGGTGCGGTAGCCGTGCTGGGAAATCGCGCGCGCGACGGCGGTCGCCAGCTCCTCCGCGCTCAGAAAAGCGCGTAGGTAGTCGCGCTCGGCGTCGGAGACCACGGCGAAGCGCAACGTGTAGGCGTTCGGCACATATACCTGGCCGTCCAAACCCTCGCGCCGCCCGTCCTCCATCGCCGTCAGAATACGCCGCAAAATATCCTTCGGGCGCAGTTCGGTGTCGAGTGTTTCGCCACCCCCGAACAGCCCCTCGTACCACGAGCCGAAGCGGCGGTTCAATCGTTCCAGAATGTCCATAGTGTGTGTACTCGCAGTATACGCGCCGCCGCGTAGCGCGTCAAACGTTGGACACGGCGCGCGGGGCTACGGTCACGCCAGAAGTGTCAGCGTCGCGTCGAGCAGTTCGGCGAACAGCGCTTCGGGGTCCCGCGTCGCGTCCAGAACCACGAATCGGTCCGGGTCGGCGCGCGCCGCCGCTAAAAACCCCGCCCGAACCCGCTCGTGAAAGTCGCGCCGCTCCCGGTCTAAACGATTCTGCGCGTCGGGCGATTGGCGGGCAAGCCCGACCGCCGGATCAAGATCGAACAGGAAGGTACGTAGCGGAATGAGACCACCGGTCGCGATCTCGTTTACGGCGCGGATCGCCGCGAGGGGTAGCCCGCGACCGTGGCCCTGGTACGCGAGCGTGGAATCGGTGAATCGGTCGCACAGCACGACCTGCCCTCTCTCCAGGGCGGGGCGAACTACGGTCGCGACGTTCTGTGCGCGGGCGGCGGCGAACAGGAGGAGTTCGGCGGCGGGTACCGGTGCCGCGTCCCGGTCCAGAAGCAGGGCGCGAACCCGCTCCCCGACAGGGTCGCCCCCCGGCTCGCGCGTACACACCACCGCGTGGCCGCGGGCGACGAGCGCGCCAGAGAGCCGCGCGATCTGCGTCGTCTTGCCCGCGCCCTCGCCCCCCTCGAACGTCAGAAAAACGCCGCTCATTGGTTCACTGACATCGCTTCGCCAGTGCTTCGCGGTTGAATACGGTGATGTGGTAGGACGTGTCTACCGTGACCCAGTTCTTCTGCTTGAAATAGCCGAGTGCCTTGTTGACGGACTCGCGAGACGCGCCGACGATACCGGCCAGGTCGTTCTGCGTCAGCCGCAGATTGATCCTGCGCCCGCCATCGGGCATGTCGGTGCCGTGTAGGTCGGAGAGCGAAAGGAGCTGTTGCGCGATCCGACCGTAAACGTCCTGCGACGACAGAACCCGGATCCAGGTCGTCGAGCGACGGAGCCGCCCCGCGATCTCCTTCAGGAGTGAAAAGGCGATGGCGGGCATGGTGTCCAGACACTGCTTGAAGTCCGTCGCAGAGAGGATCAGCACCTCGGTCTGCTCCACGGCCGAGACGTCGGCGGAACGCCCTTCGCCGTCAATGATCGAGAGTTCGCCGAAGAAGTCGCCGGGGGAAAGCACCGCGATGATCGTCTCGTCCTCCTCTTCGACGTAGGAGACCTTCACCTTCCCCGCCACGATGATGAAAAGAGCGTCGCCGGGGGAGTCGCGCTTAACGATCACCTCACGCTCGTCGAAGGTGAATCGCTTCAGGTAATGGGAGACCAGCGAGAGTTGCTCTTCCGCAAGATCCGAGAACAGGGGAATCGCCGCGAGGGCTTGATTAAGTGACATTTGTATGCGACAGCGCGGTCGGCGGTCCCGCGCCAAACCTTTCGATAGATGGCGTTCAGGCGATCAGCATAACCGGTTCGACGTCCGCGATAATCAACGACTCGCGCAGGCTGGTGAACAACTTCGTCCCGCCCTCGCTCCCGAGGCGGGTCAACACCGCGCGTTCGGGGTGGGGCATCATGCCCAGCACGTTGCGACGAACCCCGCCGACTATCCCCGCGATGTTGTCGCGCGAACCGTTCGGGTTCGCGTCGCCGGTGATACTGCCGTCCGCCGCGCAGTAGCGGAACAGGATGGAGTCGCTTTCTTGGAGTGCCGAGAGCGTCGCGTCGTCGCAAACGTACCGGCCCTCGCCGTGCGCCACGGGTACCGCGACCACCTCGCCCTTCGCGTATTGTGCCGTGAACGGGGAGCGGGTCGTCTCGACGCGCAGGTTGACGTGTCGGCAGACGAAGCGCATCTGCTCGTTACGTACGAGTGCGCCAGGCAACATCCCCGCTTCGCACAGAATCTGAAAGCCGTTGCAGATTCCCAGCACGAACCCGCCGTCTTTCGCGAAGTCCGCGACCGCGCCCATGATCGGGGCGAACCGGGCAATCGCGCCCGCCCGGAGCGCGTCCCCGTACGAAAACCCCCCCGGCACGATCACCGCCGCTAGATCAGCGGGTAGGTGGGTCTCCGCGTGCCACAGGTATACCGTCTCGCCGAGCGCGAGGTCAGACGCCCAGGCGCATCCGGCGTCCCGGTCGCAGTTCGACCCGGGGAACACGACGACGCCGATCTTGAGGGGATCGCTCAAGCCCCGACCTCGATGTGATAATCCTCGATCACGGGGTTCGCCAGCAGTTTGTCGCACATCGCCCTCGCCTCGCTCGCCGCTGTCTCTGCGTCCGTCGCGTCCGGCAGGGACAGTTCGATGTGACGGCCGATGCGCACGTTGTCCGCGCCCGCGAAACCGAGGCTGTGGAGCGCGTCGCGCACGGTGCGCCCCTCCGCGTCCAGGATCGTGGGCTTCGGCATAACGTGGATGGTAACTTTAGGCATAACGATTCGTATTGTGCCACGTCGCCTACCGGGTGTCAAGGACTGGTTCGCCTGACACACTGGGCGACAAACTTTCCGCGCGGTTTGTGCATCATTCGTGCTACCATACTCGCCTATGATGATCACGAACTGGAGTGCCCGCGCGTGGGATGTGCCGATGCGCTCGCCGTACCGCTCGGCGAAGCGGCTGACGACCATCGCGCGCAACGTGCTGATGACAATCACGCTAGACGGAGAGTTTATCGGGCTAGGTGAGTCCGCGCCCGCTACCTATGTCACCGGCGAAACGCAGGCCTCGGTCGTGGACGTGCTACGCCGCTTCTTCGAACACCACGCGCCGGAGTCGCCGGACGCGGTGCTGGCCCGCGCTTTGCACGAACTCGCGGACTTCCCCGGCGCACGCAGCGCGGTCGAGATAGCGGTGCGGGACGCGGTGGCACGCGCCCTAGGGGTACCGCTCTACCGCCTACTGAACCCGGACGCGGTGGCGAACCCGCTCGTCTCGCGCGTGACGGACCTGTCACTCCCGATACTGACGCCGGTCGAGGCGGGGCTCCGTGCCGCAGAAGCCGCGCGTTCGGGGTTCCGCGCCCTCAAGCTCAAAGTCGGTTCCGGCGATATGGCGGAAGACATCGCGCGTGTCCGCGCCGTCGCGGAAGCGGCACCCGACGCCACCCTCCGACTTGACGGGAACCAGGCTTTCGACCCGGCCGCCGCGCTCTGGCTCTTCGACGGCTTGACAGACCTTTTCCCGCGCATAGAGCTGTTTGAGCAGCCGACCCCGGCGGGGGATGACGCGGCGATGGCGACAGTGCATCGAAGCCTCCTGGCGGTGATCCCGGTCTATGCCGACGAGTCGTGCCACGACGCGCAGGACGCGCGGCGTCTGATCGGCGACGGGATTTGCGGCGGGGTGGTGCTGAAACTGGCGAAGTCCGGCTTATCCGGGGCGGAAGCGATCGCGCGGGCGGCATACGAAGCGGGTGGCGTGTGCCTTTTCGGTTGCATGATGGAGACCCACATCGGCATCGGGGCGGCACTACATCTGGCGGTCGCGCTGGGCGAAAAGATCGTGCCGCTCCTCGATCTCGACGGACACCTGCTAACGAACGCTGAAGCAATGATCACGGGCGGGTTCACGCAGGTCGGCGACGTGCTAACGATTGACCCGCAAGTAGGTGGGCTGGGGGTGTCCGTGATGGCGTGGCATAGCCCCTTGACGACCACGATCCAATGACCACGAATTCCGGCCCGCGCCTACTGCCGGTCGGCGTACCAGCGTTCGGCAAATTTTTTGTACTCGTCCTGCTTTTCTTTGATCTTGCGCCACCACGCCTCGTTGTCTACGTACCAGCGCACCGTCTCCTCTAGCCGCGCGTCAAAAGAGGTTTCCGGCGCGTAGCCCAGCGCGCCGAGTTTCGCGCAGTCAATCGCGTAACGGCGGTCGTGTCCTGGACGGTCGCGCACGTAGCGGATAAGGTCTTCGCCCTTGCCGAGGTGCGCGAGAATCGCCCGCACGACGTCTATGTTGAACCGCTCGTTGCCCCCGCCGACATTATATATCTCGCCGGGTGTTCCGGCGTGCAGGGCAAGATCAATCCCCGCGCAGTGATCCAGCACATACATCCAGTCGCGCACCTGCTTGCCGTCGCCGTAGACCGGGAGCGGTAGGTCGTCTATGGCGTTCGTGATCATCAGCGGGATCAGTTTCTCGGGATAGTGGAACGGCCCGAACGTGTTCGACCCGCGCGTGACGATGGTCGGAACGCCGTACGTGACGTGGTAGGCGCGTACCAGCAGTTCGCCGCCCGCCTTGCTCGCGGAGTAGGGCGAGTTCGGCTCCAGCGGGTCTCCCTCCTTGAAGGAGCCGGTGTCAATACTGCCGTACACTTCGTCGGTGTTGCCGCAGAAAGTCAGCGTGCCGCCGCGCTCGACGATGAAGTTTTTGTTATCACGCACGCGCAGACACCATATCTTGCCGCGGTACGATTCCCTGACAGCGACGTTTTTATTCAGACCGACGTTCTCAGAGCGAAAAAATACCATATAGGCAGGCATCGTTGGTCGAATGACCCGACCGGTTTTGAGGATTGTGAATGCGCTTTTGTCCCGCTCCGTAAATCGTGGCAGGTATCCCAACTTGAAACCGAGTTCTAGAACCGAAGTCATCAGGTAGAACGATGAGGTAGAAAAGCGAGGATTGACATTCCCGAGCAAAGGGTAGTGGCCGTCGCTGTCCATAAGTCCGTCAAACAATGCTTTGAGGGCAATAACGTCGAACGACAGCATCCAAGAAGGGATAGTTTTGTTTGCAGCCCCTTTCCCAAACTGGGCAAAATATTCACTCCACGATTGGGAGGAAAAGTAGACATGCTCACCCGCTCTTCCAGAATGCGCCGACCACGAAATACCAAGGCGTTTTAATGTTTCTTCTAGGCGTTTCCGCCCTTTATCATGAACCGGAATATCGAAAAATATACGGTGACAGGTAATCGTCGTAGTTTCGGCCGTTCCAATCTTGCCTGTCCGCATGAAGCGGCCGCTCGCATCACGCCCTGACCGGATATATTCCGCGCGGGTCAAGCCCGTTTTGTTCGGGCGCAACTGCTCCTGCTTCGCTGTAAATCCATCACCGATAAACAAACCAGAAAGATAGAATAAGTCTGTTGTATCTACCGCGCCGATACCAGCGACGCAAACCGTCCCCTCCGATCTGCCCTGCCACTCGCCGAGCGGTGCCTGTGCCAGTGACCGCTCGGAAAGTTCCGCGGCGGTTTCGGTACGTATTACTCCTGGAAGGCTCGGCGTAGTGAAGAGCATACGATGGTTTGGCGTTACCATCAGATCAATCCGACTACTTTTGAATCGCACCATATCGCCGTCGTAATCCTGAACAATGACCTCGTCGACGACTTTTTCTTCGATGAGTTTGGTTTCTAGATTGAGAGAAAGAACTATTTCTCCCGGCTTGATTTGCGAGTAGTGCTTCAGTCCATTCTTGGTCAGAGCGCGCGTTGCTTCGTCGTAACAGGATATTTGCAGATACCGCTCGTGATTGTACTTTTTAGCGGCCTCGAGCAGCACATAGACGCCGCGCACGTCGGTCTCGATAAACGCGCCGGGGTTGTCAATGCTTCTGTCTACGTGGGATTCGGCCGCAAAATTTAGTACTGAATCAACGTTCCGGGCGAGGTTGTCCACGATCACCGGATCCTCGATATTGCCCTTGAAAAACTGGAAGTTCGGGTTGTTCTGGATGTCGTGGAAGTTATCCAGGTTCCCCGCGTACGTGAGCGCGTCCAGCACCGTGATGCGGTAGTCGGGGTACTTCCCGAGCATGTAGCGCACGAAGTTCGAGCCGATGAATCCAGCCCCGCCGGTAACGAGTAAGCGTTTCATGATTTGTTTGTTGTCCGCGATGCTGACGGAGATGTCATCGGCTTCATCCGGTGTTCCCCCCTGTAATGAAGTCGGAAAGCGACACTCCGTCCCGAAGCCGTGTCTGCTTTTCGGAGTAGGCATGTGCGAAAACGGCGGCGAGTAGCGCGTCCCATGCGAAGTAGAGCGTCGCGACGTCCTCGACGTCGGCTAGCTGGGACCCGCGACTCTCGGTCCCGTCGGGGATGGCTCCGATGGCCGTCACGGACGCGATGAATGTCGGCGCGTGCCGGACGACGCCGGTTTCCGCGTCGGTCAGCACGAAGTAACCGATGTACTCCGTCTTGCCGAGCGTCGCGCCCGACTCTTCGAGCGATTCGCGGCGCACGGCGTCCTCCGCCGTTTCGCCCGCCTCCAGATGGCCGGACGGGATGCACCAGCCCCGCGACACAATGTCGGCGAGCACGACCCGGTCTCCGTAGAACGGGAACACGAGCGCGGCGGGACGCGCGATGCCGGTCGGCTCGCCCGCCTCGCTCTCGCACGCCACGAACGTCGCCCATTCGCGCTTCCAGTGCACGCGGGGGAAGTCGTCGGGCACGGCGAATACGTCCGGCTCGTCCTCAAAAACCGACATTTTTAGGTGCTTCCGGTTCTATCGCGAGAAGGTCGGTGAGTTGCGTCGCAAACAGCATCGTGTAGCCGCACGACCGGCAGACGACGGCGCGGATCGGCGATTTCGTGTACGGGATCACATCTAAAAAGCCGTCCGGGTGCCCCGCGATAACGACCCGTGCGTCAACGTTCCCGGACTGTAGCGTGCCCGCCGCGAGGTCGGAGCCGCCGCAATGGTGACATTTTTCGGTGGTAGCCATAGGTTTTAGCCTTGCGTTATCTCCCAGAAGTCGGCACCGAGCATATCCCACGGCAACCGCCGCTCGTCTGGGTCCGCAATGTCGAAATGCTGATTGACGTAGTACAAAATCGTCGCGGCGGCGGTGCCCAGGTTCGCGCAACCGTGCCCGATCCCGCGCGGAATATACAGGAGTTGCGCCTTGCCGCCGCCCATCACGAAGCGCATCGTCTGCCCCGTGGTGGGCGAGGCGGCGCGGGCGTCCACCAGCCCGATCAGCAACCGGTCGGTCGGCGGCACGAACCAGACGTCCTCCTGATTGTAGTGCAGGTGGAACGCCTTGATCGCGCCCGGTAGCACCTGCGAGTAGGACGATTGCCGCACCTGGAACGCCGGGATCTGCAACAAACGCCCGTTCCCGTCGAAGCGAACGACCTCCGCGAACGAGCCGCCGTCGTCGTTCAGGAGACGCAGGTCAATGATCTGAACCCCTTCGAGCAGGACGCGTTTCGGGTACTCCTGCGTGGAGACCAGCGACGCGAAGCGTTGCGATAGATCGGCGGGGGAGAGGCGTTCGGCGGGTTGCATAATTTATCCTTCCTGAACGCTCAGCAGGCGGCGTAGGTACGCGGCGTACTCGGTCTTGCCGAGGCGGGCGATCTGTCGCTCCACGGTATCCGCGTCAATCCACCCGCACCCGTAGGCGATCTCTTCCAAACAAGCGATCTTGAGGCCCTGCCTGTGCTCGATGGCGGCGATATAGTTCGACGCTTCCAGGAGCGAGTCGTGCGTTCCGGTGTCGAGCCACGCCGTGCCGCGCCCGAGCCGTTCCACGTGCAGTTGATTGCTCGCCAAGTATACCTTGTTGACGTCGGTGATCTCGTACTCGCCGCGTGGGGAGGGCGCGATGCTCGCGGCGATGTCGGTAATCCGCGCGTCGTAGAAATACAGCCCGACCACGGCGTAGGAGGACTTCGGCTTCGTCGGCTTTTCCTCAAGCGAAATGGCCCGACCTGCGGCGTCGAACTCCACCACGCCGTACCGCTCGGGGTCGGAGACGCGGTAGCCGAACACCGTCGCGCCGCCGCCCTCGCGCTTCGCCGCGCTTGCCGCGTCCGCGAGTTGCTCCGATAATTTGTCGCCGTTGAACAGGTTGTCACCTAGCACGAGTGCCGCCGGACCGCCCGCGACGAAGTCACGCCCGATGTGAAACGCCTGCGCGAGACCTTCGGGCGCGGCTTGCGCGGCATAACTGATCGAAACGCCGAACTGCGAGCCATCACCGAGTAGCCGCTCGAACTGCGGCAAGTCGTGCGGCGTGGAGATCAGAAGGATGTCGCGGATCCCGCCCTGCATCAGTGTCGCGAGCGGGTAATAGACCATCGGCTTGTCGTAAATCGGGAGGAGTTGCTTGGACACCCCGAGCGTCACCGGATATAGTCGCGTGCCGCTACCCCCGGCGAGAACAATGCCTTTCATAAGGACTTTATGATAACGGCAGGAACGGTGGCTGTCAATCGGCGTTGGCGGTTCGCGCCCGAAACACACCGCCGCAAAGGATTGCCCCGACTAAGCGGCGAACTGACTCTCATGCTGCCCCCCATATTAACAGGCGTACTATGTGTGTTGTGTGGCAGAGGCATATATGAGATAGGAAGGGCACTGTGGCCAAAACTCGGCGTGATCAAGGTCGTCGTCGCCAAAAGCGAGTTCGTTGTCGCGGCGGAGCGAAATTATCTCGTCACCGCGATGGCGACGCCATCGTTCCTAGACGCCTACCACGCCTTTGGAGCCGTCGGAGAAGCCGAAATAGCCGCCGCCGAGCAACGACTGGGCGTCGCCTTCCCCGACGACTACCGCTGGATCCTTTCGCACTGCGGCGGGGGCCTCTTTCGCAACTTGATGATTCGGGGCATCGGCCTGTCGGAGGAATACTCTCGTCACGATGTCGAAGCCGCGCCGCGCCGCACGAATGTCCCCGATCGGTTTGTGCTGATCGGCACCTGCCATACCTTGAAGACGGGCTGGCGCGGGACGGACCTTGCTATTGATCGCGTCACTGGGGGGGCGGTGTATCTCCGTCGAAAGGACGATGGATCCGCAATAAAGCCGGAGTCCGCGCCCGGCGTGTTGCACGAAGAACTGCTGGAAAGGGTGAGGTGGGCCGAGAAGAACGCGGTGATGCCGTGGGACGAGAACAATGTGCGCGGTTGGGATTAGATATTGGGAGCGTACTCTCGCCGACAAGGTAAAGGCCCTCTGGGAGTACGTTATACGTAGCGAGTCTGTCATCAATCATGTGAGAGGGTTCATCGCCGAGCGCGGCTACCGGACGATATTCGTCCCGGCGAACGGCATATCGTGCCTACCGCTGGGGCTAGCGCACCTGGGCTACGCCGTCACCGCGCAGGATATATCACCGTTCGCCTGTAACTATGTGGCGGGGAGAGAAGGGGATGCCGAAATCCTCGGCCGATTGTTCACCGAGCGCGAGGACGTGACGGAAAATGGCCATACGTTTCTGAGCCATAACGCGGCAAAGAGTGCCTTACGCGTCGCGAAGGAATACTGCCCAGGAGGCACAATGACTTTGACCTCCGGCGACGTATATGCTTATGAGCCGGACGCCCCGTTCGACGTGATCTTTGACGTTCGCTTCGCGCAGACGCAGGGCACCAAGCGGCGGGGCGAACTCGCCGCGCTCTACCTCAAGTGGCTGAAGCCGG
>JAYUUO010000064.1:0-15908 GCA_043754515.1 Armatimonadota bacterium | reverse complement strand
TCTCCTCGCTCGACGATAACAATGCTATTGCCGTCGCCTGTCATCTCGCGGATCTACTAAGGCAAACCACGGAAATAAAAGCGGTCATCTCCTCGCATCATGGCCTGTTTTTCAATGTGGTATGTAATGAACTCAGAAAAAGGAAGCATAAAAAATACTTCTTACACAAGAGTGCGGCAACCGAACAGTATGTATTGCGTGCCACCGATGCGACGCCGTTTTTTCATCATGTCGCGTTGCTGAGTGAACTGCACAAGGCGGCAAAAGACGGCCCACTTTATACCTGTCACTTCAACATGCTGCGAAGCATTATGGAGAAAACGGCCACCTTTTTCGGGCACGATGATTTTTCCTATTGTCTTCAAGGCATGGACGATGAAGTTCTGTATGCCAGAGCCTTGAACCTACTCAGTCATGGAAACTACTCCCTGTACGAACCCAGGGAAATGGTAGAAGATACAAAACGACTTTTCCAGAAGATCTTCCAGGCATTCATGGATCGTTACCAGTTCAAGATACCAGAACTTGCTCTGGAAGAAACCCGCCAGGAGAGCAATAAGGATGAGTAAAAAAGTCATCATCATTGCGGGACCCAATGGCGCAGGGAAAACGACGTTTGCCCGTTCGTTCCTGCCGGAAGAAGCGCAGACACTGCGCTTCCTCAATGCTGACCTGATTGCGGCGGGGCTATCGCCCTTTGCGCCGGAAACGGTTGCGATCAAATCGGCACGCTTGATGCTGGAAGAAATTGCAGCATGCGTGCGACGTGGAGAAAGTTTTGCTCTTGAGACGACGCTCTCCGGACGGGGCTACCTGGCACAACTCAAGCAATGGCAATTGCAAGGCTATCATGTCAGCCTGTTTTTTCTGGCTTTGTCTAACGTCGAGACGGCTGTCGCCCGGGTGGCGGAGCGAGTTCGTCAAGGGGGGCACCATATCCCGGAAGAAACGATACGCCGCCGCTTTGCCGCCGGGTTACGAAATTTTGAACACGTCTACAAGACCGAGGTGGATACCTGGTCTAAGTTTGATAACGACGGCGAGGAACCGATCCTGCTCGGATGGGGAGAAAATAAATGAAGCCCGAAGATATTTCCAAAGCCAAAGATCCCGACATACGCGCCGCCCTGGGTGCGCTGAAACGTGCTGCCTTGCTGGCACGCAAAACAGCAATCCAGACCGGCACCGACCTTATAGTCGTTAAGAATGGGCAACTCACTCGTATTTCCACGCAGGAACTCCTCCAGTCTGCCCCCCCCGACGAAAAAGACGCAACGTGAACGAACAAACAAACAAACAACTGGGTAACACCCTCTGGGCTATCGCCGACCAATTGCGCGGCGCGATGAACGCGGACGACTTCCGCGACTATATGCTCTCCTTTCTCTTTCTGCGCTACCTCTCCGACAACTACGAAACCACCGCCCGCAAAGAACTAGGGAACGACTATCCCGCGCTGGACAGGACAGACAAGCGCACCCCCCTCGCCGTCTGGTACGACGAGAACTCGGACGATACGGCGGAATTTGAAGCGCAGATGCGCCGTAAGGTGCATTATGTCATTCAGCCGTCCCATCTCTGGGGAAGTATCGCGGAGATGGCCCGGACACAGAACGGGGAGCTATCGCACACCCTGCAAAAGGGCTTCGATTATATCGAGAACGAGTCCTTCGCCAGCACGTTCAACGGTCTGTTCTCCGAAATCAACCTCAACTCGGAAAAGCTCGGAAAGAACTACACCGAACGCAACGCCAAGCTTTGCGCCATCATCGGCAAGATTGCCGAGGGGCTGGCGCAGTTCTCCACCGACATTGACACCCTGGGCGATGCCTACGAGTACCTGATCGGGCAGTTCGCCGCCGGTTCTGGCAAGAAGGCAGGCGAGTTCTACACCCCGCAACAGATCTCCAGCATCCTCTCCGCCATCGTTACGCTGGATAGCCAGGAACCGGCAACCGGTAAGAAGCAGCACCTGGAAAGTGTCTTCGATTTTGCCTGCGGTTCCGGCTCCCTCCTGCTGAATGTTCGCAACCGGCTGGGACTCCACGGCATCGGCAAGATCTACGGGCAAGAAAAGAACATCACCACCTACAACCTCGCCCGCATGAATATGCTGCTGCACGGCGTAAAGGACTCGGAGTTTGAGATATTCCACGGCGATACCCTCACCAACGATTGGGACAGGCTGCGCGAAGCCAACCCGGCGCGAAAGCCCCAGTTCGATGCCGTGGTCGCCAATCCGCCCTTCAGCTACCGCTGGGAACCCACCGACGCCATCGGCGACGATGTCCGCTTTAAGAATTACGGCCTCGCACCCAAGTCCGCCGCCGACTTCGCCTTTCTGCTGCACGGCTTCCACTACCTGAAGCAGGAAGGCACGATGGCGATTATCCTGCCCCACGGCGTCCTGTTCCGGGGGGGCGTCGAAGACCGTATTCGTACCAAGCTGCTCAAAGACAACCACATCGACACCGTGATCGGCCTGCCCGCCAATCTATTCTTCTCGACGGGTATCCCGGTCTGTATTCTGGTGCTGAAAAAGTGCAAGAAATTCGACGATGTGCTCTTTATCAACGCCGCCGGGCCTGGGAACTTCGTAAAAGACAAACGTCAGAACCGCCTATTGCCGGAGCACATAGAAAAGATTGTCGCCACCTACCAGTTCCGCAGCGAAGAGGAGCATTATTCCCGGCGCGTCTCCCTCAAAGAGATCGAAGCGAACGAGTACAACCTGAATATCTCCCGCTATATCAGCACCTCTTCCTCCGAGAAAGAGATCGACCTGGCCGAGGTGAACGCCTCTCTGCTCGAAATTGAAGTAAGAATTATTGAGGCAACAAAGAAGTACAACCGGTTCCTCACAGAGCTTGACTTATCGCCTTTGCCGTGAGACCTCGTCTGAATGAACGAGTTTGACTCTTCTAAGCGAGGGGGAAGCCGATCTACGGGCGCGTCACGTCTGTATGGCGGCGCGAGACTTCTGGATTCCTGTGTATCGGCGAAAAAATATGACAAACAGGTTGAAAATATAGCGACTTAGGTGTATACTGACCAACAGGCGAAGCCGACCGAACCTTCCCCTACCGCGCGGTGGCTGCCCACGTAGACAAGCCCCCGGCGACCCGTCGCTCCGCGCCTTAGCCACTCATATACCGCCCGCATCCTGACCCGCGCTACGCCGCGCCGGACAGGGTGCCCGGACCGTCACCGATTTAGGAGTCAGTGCCATCTTTATGAATCGTTTCAATACCCTGGGCACCGCCGTTCGCGCCCTCGCCCTCGCCGCCGTGCTGTCACTCGCCGCTCCGGGCGCGAACGCCCAGATTGTCGCCTACAGCAACACTGCCACCCTCATCGGGGCGTTCAGCAACGGCAACGCGACGCCCACCGCTGGCAATACCATCACTAGCCTGGTTGCAGACGATCTGTCCTCGCCCCTTTTCGCCGCGGGCCAGTTCATCTCCGCGTTTACCTTCTCGGTTGGCAACGCGAACCTTACCGCTGTCTCCGCGCGCCCACGCATCCGCTTCTATGCAGGTGATGGCGCGAGCAACGGCCCCGGCACGTTTCTAGGCGGTTTTAGTTTCAACCCCATCAGTTTCGCCGCCGGTACCGCGGCGGGTACTACCGTCTCGACCTTCACCGCGACGCTCACCACCGCGAACTATGTCAGCCTCGCGCCAATCACGAACAATCTGCTCTGGGCAGGAATCACGTTCGATGACAACACAGGAGCGACAGGGGCAACCGCCGCGCAGTTGAACAATCTCGGTCAGGGGATCTTCAACCCGCCTACCGCCGGAACCAGTCAGGACACTTTCTTCCGAACCACGGCGGCGGGTAGCTTTTTGGCGAACAACCCGATAGGAACCTTTTCAAACTTCAGCGGGAGTCCCGTCGCGAACTTCGGCTGGTCCATCACCGTCGTCCCGGAAAGCGGCACCCCCGCCCTGCTCGCCGCCTGCCTCCCCGCCCTCGCCGCGGTCATCGTCGCGCGCCGCCGCAAGACCGTCGCGTAACCTGACCCGCCGCGAAAGTAGACCGCCCCGCGGAGAATCCAGCGGGGCGGTCTGCTTTCGTCGCTGCGTCGGCTGACACGCGCCTTCAAATCGCCATACCCGGAACCAACCCACCTAACGCGGCGTTAGAAGATAGACAGTATCAGGATCGCCGTACCCTCGGAAGGCGACTGACTTATTCAGGCTAATACCGGAACATAAAGGCGCAACCTTCCGTGTGCATAGAGGATTCATCTAAAGGAGTCACACAGTTCCACTTAACCCCGCGTCGCGCCGCGCGGATAATGTAGGTCGCACCCAATAGTTGGGTATAATAACCGCCTAAACGCGCGCATGCTAGATAACATCTCCACAAAACTAGCGGATAACCCGTCCCCCGACTCCGTCGCGGACACCGTCAGCGGGCTTTTTTCGACGCTCGCCGACGCCATGCCGCAGTTCGTCTGGGCGACGGACGCGGACGGCTCGCACTTCTACTTCAACCGCCGCTGGTATGAGTACACTGGGATGACCGAGGCTGACAGCCTGGGTTTCGGCTTCGTAAACCCGCTCCACCCCGACGATCTGGAGCGAACCCTGGCGCGCTGGCGGCAGGCGTGGGAAGCGGGCGAGGACTACGATATAGAGTACAGGTTCCGGCGGCACGACGGCGTGTACCGCTGGTTCGTCGGGCGGGCGATGCCGGTGCGCGACGCCGCGACGGGCGCGGTGCGGATGTGGATCGGCACCTGCACCGATATTGACGACTCGCACAGGATCCTGGACGAACTGCGCGAGTCGCAAAGTCGCCTCGCGATAGCGGTTCAGTCGGCGAAACTGGGGATGTGGGAGTATGATGAGGCGGGTAGTTGCATCCTCGCGGACGCCGCCTCGTCAGAACTGTTCCAGGTCGCGCCCGGCGAACCGCTCGCGGTCAATGACTGGCGGGAGCGAATCCACGAGACGGACAGGGAGCGGATCGTGGCCGTGTTCGGGGACTACCTGCGTAAACTGCCCCCGTATGACGCGCCGGACACGGTCTACTCCGAGCAGTACCGGGTGCGACGCGCCGACCACACCGTGCGCTGGGTGTCCGCGTTGGGCACCCGCTTGCCGGGGAGCGGCGATAACGGGGGCCGGATCGTGGGCGTGCTCCGCGACATCACGGACGAGCGGAACACCCTGGACGCGTTGCGTGAATCCGCCGAGTCCCTGCGCGAGTCGGAGTCACGGTTCCGCACCGTGATCGGGAACGCGCCGATCACGGCGTTCGCGCTGGATAAAGACGGCATGTTCACGTTCAGCGACGGCGCGGGGCTTGCCAGCATCGGTCTGAAGCCGGGCGAGGTCGTCGGGAGATCGGCGTGGGACGTTTACGCGGATTTCCCGGAACTGACCGCTAACCTGCGCCGCGCCCTGGACGGCGAATCCGTCTCCTGGAACGTGCCGGTGAACGGCATCGTGTTCGAGATGCGCTGTAGCCCGGTCATGAACGACGACGGGGAGCCGGACGGCATCATCGGGGTCGCGTTCGACGTCACCGAGAAGACGCGTGCGGCGGACGAACTGGCGGCGCGCGAGGAGCATTACCGCTTCCTGTTTAACACGGTCGCGAGCGGGGTCGTCTATCAGGACGGGGACGCGCGGATTCTGGACGCGAACCCCGCCGCCGAACGGATACTGGGGCTGACACTCGCGCAGATGACCGGGCGTGACTCGTTCGACCCGCGCTGGAGGACCGTGCGCGAAGACGGCTCGGATCTTCCCGGCGACGAGCACCCGGGGCCGGTCGCGCTCCGCACTGGGCGGAGCGTGCGCGACGTGCCGATGGGCGTCTTCCACCCGGACGAGAACCGCTACCGCTGGCTATCGGTGTCCGCCGTGCCGCTGACCCGCCCCGGCGAGGCGAAGCCGTACCTGGTCTACGCCTACTTCGAGGACCACACCGAGCGGCGCGAAGCGGAGCGGCTGTCGCGCGAGTCGGAAGAACGGTTCCGCGCCCTCGCCGACAACATCTCGCAACTGGCGTGGATGGGGGACAGGGACGGCTCGCTGTTCTGGTACAACCGGCGCTGGTTCGACTATACCGGCACCACGATAGACGAAATGCGCGGCTGGGGCTGGCGGGCCGTGCATCACCCGGATTACGTGGGGCCGGTCACCGCGCGGTTCGCGGATCACATGGCGCGCGGCGCGGAGTGGGAGGACACGTTCCCCCTGCGCGGCGCGGACGGCGAGTACCGCTGGTTCCTATCCCGCGCGGTCCCCCTGCGCGACGCGGCGGGCAACATCATGCGCTGGTTCGGCACCAACACCGACGTCACCGAGTCGCGCCGCGCCGAGGAGGAGGTGCGCCGGAGCGAGGAGCGGTTCCGCTCGCTGACCACGGCGACCGCGCAGATCGTGTGGACCACGGACGCGGGCGGCGCGTTCGCCGCCGAGCAACCCGGATGGGCGGCGTTCACCGGTCAATCGTATGACGAGTACGCGGGGTTGGGCTGGCTGGAGGCGATACACGAGGATGACCACGAGGAGACGACGCGGCTGTGGCGCGAGGCGGTCGCCACTCGCTCGTCATTCGTCGGGGAGCATCGCCTGCGTCACGCCGACGAGACCTACCGATACATGTCCGTTCGCGCCGTGCCTGTTCCTGCGGTGGGCGGGGCGGTGCGCGAGTGGGTGGGGGTTCATACAGACATCACGGACCGCAAGGAGGCCGAGTTCGCACTGTCCGAGTACGCGACGAAGCAGGCCCGCGTCGCGGAAACGTTGCAACGCTCGCTGCTCAGCACGCCGCCCGGCAACGCGTTCCCCGGCATCATAGTGTCCACCGAGTACGAACCCGCGCTGGACGAGGCGCAGGTCGGCGGCGACTTCTTCGACGTTTTCGCGCTCCGAAATAGCCGCGTCGCGCTCGTGGTCGGCGACGTGACCGGCAAGGGGCTGAAGGCGGCGGAGCACACGGGCCAGATCAAGTACGCGCTCCGGGCCTTCCTGCGCGAGAACCCAGACCCCGGCATCGCGCTGGCGCGGCTGAATCGCCTTTTAACCGACGCGGAGGAGCTTGACCCGCAGGCGGGCGGTAGCGAGGATAGCAACGCGATGGCAGCGATCACGGTCGCGGTGCTGGAAACGGGGAGCGGGGAATTACAAGTCGCGGGCGGCGGCGTGGAGTTCCCGCTCTGGTGGCACGCGAGCACGGGCGCGTGCGAGGAAATCCGCACGAGGGGACTAGTAATCGGCGCGTACGAGGAAAGCAAGTACGACACGATCCCGCATCGCATGGAGCCGGGCGATCTGCTGGTGCTGTGTACGGACGGGATCACGGAGTCGCGGCGCGGGCGGCATGACTTCTTCGGAAACGAGGGCGTGGCGGAACAGGTCGAGAGCACCGCCCGACGAACAAGCGACCCGGACGCCATCGCGCGGGGCATCATGGGCGCGGCACGCTCTTACAGCGACAGCGGGACGTTCCGCGACGATGTCTGCCTGCTCGTGGCGCGACGCCACGGCTAAAGAAACGGCGGAAGGTTGCCTCGGTTCGCGAGCCGACCCGTCCGCGAGAACATGACCGGGCGGGTGTGACGATGTTCCCATAGAGACTCAATAAGGATGGCCGGGCGATATACCGCCCGGCCATCCTTATTGAGTCTCTAGTCCGACTACAGCATGAAACGCTCGGCGGTAGTCGTCGTCTTTTGCAGTTCGACGTCAATGCCGGGTCCCATTGTCGCGGAGACGGTTATCTTCTCGATGTATCGGCCCTTGGCACCGCTCGGCTTCGCCTTAAACAGCGCGTTCAGGAGCGTGTACATGTTCTGCTCCAGTTGCTCAACTGGGAACGACGCTTTGCCGATCGGGGCGTGGATGATCCCGCCTTTTTCGACGCGGTAGGCGACGCGGGTCGCCTTCTTAATCGCGTTCACGACGCGGGTCACGTCGGTGGTCACGGTGCCGGACTTGGGGTTCGGCATGCGCGGTCCCAGGGTACGACCGAGTTTGCCCACCAGCGGCATCATGTCGGGCGTGGCGACCAGCACGTCGAACTCGCGCCAGCCGTTCTGAATCTTGGTGATCAAATCTTCCGCGCCGACTTCGTCCGCGCCCGCCGCCGTCGCAAGCTCCGCGTTCGCGCCGCGCGCGAAGACCGCGACGCGTTGCGACTTGCCGGTGCCGTGCGGCAGGTCAGTGGTGCCGCGCACGACCTGGTCGCCCTGCCGGGGGTCAACCCCGAGGCGTACCGCGAGATCAACCGTGCCGTCGAACTTGGTCGTGGAGGTCGCTTTTACGAGATCGAGTGCCTCGGTCGGGTCGTACTCGCGCTGCTCGACCTTCGCCGCATCCGCCTTGTATCGCTTGGACGAGACATATAAGCCCTTCGCCCTTCGGTCTTGTTTTGTCATGGTTTACTACCTTGCGTGGTGCTAACGGGGTTCGCCCCTCCCACTTCAAACTGATTGCTAGTCCTTGATTACCACACCCATTGATCGGGCCGTGCCCGCGATGATGCGCATCGCGGCTTCCACGTTCCCCCCGGCATTCAGGTCGGGCATTTTCTGCTCGGCGATCTCGCGGAGTTGGACGGTGGTCAAGGTGCCGACTTTGATCGTGTTCGGCGTGCCGGAACCCGCCGTCAGTCCGAGTTTCTTTTTAATGAGGTCAGAGGCGGGCGGCGTCTTGGTGACGAACACGAACGAGCGGTCGTCATAGATCGTGATCACGACCGGGACGATGGAGCCGATCATATCCGCTGTTTTAGCGTTATAACCCTTTATGAACTCCATCATGTTGATACCATAGCCACCGAGCGCGGGGCCGACGGGCGGGGCGGGGGTCGCTTTACCCGCGTTGATCGCGAGTTTGACGACGCCGACGACTTTCTTTGCCATTGTTCTTCTTCTTTCTTCGGCGGGGTTTCGCGCCCCGCGTAAGTAGTGTTAACGACCCGTTGTAATTGATAGGCGGGTCTCCTACGTCCCTCCCGCGTCCTGGCACCGTCTTCCGTTTGTACGGGTAATGCGCGGGCGAATAGGGAGGAAATCAAACCCGCCGTCCCGCCCGTCGCCCTGTCCGAATGTGGATCGAGACGGGGCGGGGCTGGACGGCGTCGGTTACAGTTTCTCGACCTGGTTGAAGTCGAGTTCGGTCGGCGTGTCGCGCCCGAAGAGCGAGATCAGCACGCGGAGCGTGGACTTCTGGTCGTTCACGTCGTCTATCTTGCCCGTGTAATCCTCGAACGGGCCGGATATCACGCGCACGACCATCCCCTTCTCCCAGATCTTTTTCGGGTTCGCCGCCGCATTCGCGGGGTCGAGGGCTTCCTTGATCTGGTACACCTCGTGCGGTTGCAGGGCGACCGGTTTGTTGCCGGACGAGACGAAGCCGGTGACGCCAGTCGTGGACTTCACCAGGTACCAGGTCGTGTCATCCAGAATCATGTCAATCAGGACGTAGCCGGGGAAGACTTTGCGCTTGACCTCGGTCTTGACGCCGTCCCGGTTGCGCTGTTCGGATTCTTCGGGCACCAGTATCTCGTAGATCTTGGTGCCGAGGCCCATCGTCTCCGCCCGCCGCTCGATGTTGGTCTTGACTTTTTTCTCGTGACCGGAATAGGTATGTATCGCGTACCAGTTGCGCTGTTGCATCGTTGATTATCCAGTGGCACCGGCCACTTTAATGTTTCCGGTTAAACAAACCGTTGGTGAGCAGACCCAGCAGGGCGTCCAGACCGCCGCAGTAGATGGCGACGATGAAAATAAGGGTTAGTACCACCTGTGTCAGGCGGATCAGTTCGGCGCGGGTAGGCCACTCGGCCTTGCGGAGTTCGATCTGCACTTCGGACAGGTACTGCCCGATGTTAAACCCCTTGTTCCCGTCTTCGCTCTTCACGGTGTCGGTCGCGATAGCCATGGTTGCTGGATACTTTCGTTCGTCTCGTGCCGATTCCGCTACGAAATCGGCAACAAAAAACAGGGTGCGTTCCCGCTCCCTGTTCATCAAGGGAAATCGTACCACGCCGCCCCGTGCCTGTCAAGGCGGGAGGGCGGCTTCGGGCACGTCTAAATGGGATTACGAACGCGGCGGGCGGGCGGGTTCCCGCGTCATGCTTTGCACGCGGGCAAATCATCCGTCGTGAATGCGCCGCGACTGTTCGCCGCCGGAGCAACCCGCCAGTAACCTGATCGCCCTCAGCGTCGCGCGGCCGGTGACGCACCCCTCGCCAGGTCTGGTGTGATCACACCATGACCGCTACGCTCGCCCCGGAACTCCTGACGCGCCTTGAACGCCTCGCTACCGCCCGACATATCGGCACGGACGCGCTGATCGCCGACGCCATACGCGTCTATCTGGCGCGAGAGGAGGCCAAATCGCGCCCACGCCCAGAGCCGACCCGGGACCTGGAGGCGATCCGCGAATGCCGCCGCCTTCGCCGGTGAAGACGCCGCGCTCGCCGACTCTGACCCGACCCACCGCGCCGCGCTACTTGCCGCCGAAGACAGCGCGTGAAGCAGGGCGCGGTCTGGACGACTGATTTCGGTGCGCCCTCGGGGCCTGAACAAGCGGGACAACGCCCCGCGATCGTGATGCAAGACGACGCGCTAAACGACGTTTTAACAACCGTGGTCGTGGTCCCATCAACTGCGAATATGAGGTGCCTCCTCATGCCCGCGACGCTCCAACTAGACGCCGGAGAAGCGAGTCTGCCGCAAGAGTCGGTAGTGCTTCGGCTATCAGGTGCAGGTGCGCGGCAAGGTGCGCCTCCCGAACAAGATCGGTGAACTGACTCCGGCTCGGTTTGACTGGGTGCGTGACACGGTTCTAACCACGACGGGCTTGTGAGTTGGGTCAGGCGTCATATGATCGAGGTGAAATGTCGCTTCTTGTCCGGTCTGAGTCCCTGCAATACTCGCAACGGGAAACGGCGCGTTCCACAACGAATCGCCGTAGTGACGCGGGAATATCAGCCACTACTTCGCGGGGGTCTCGCGGACGACCCGCTCGGAGCGCAGACGCACGAGCGACAGCCACTCGGCGAGGTCAGCCAGAGACCCTGCGCCTCGTCCGCTTCGCCCGGCGCGAGCCGCTGTCCCGAGTCCTGCCGATCCAATAGTTGTTGCAAACGGTCGTGTGCCCCGCGCGGCAACCGAGCTAGCTCCCAGCCGGTTGGCGTTTCGATCTCGAAAGATAATGACGACTTCTCCACGTCGCTATTTTACCGGACCGGTGAGGCTACGCGCTATGAGCACCTCGCCATTCACAAGCCGGGCACCAGGTCGAAGTCCACTTCGAACGTCCGCTTCCACGGCAGGCGGACCGAACCCTGGGCCAGCGTCAAGCCGACGCCGACGCCGACGGCTTGCAGTTCGCGCAACTTCTCGACGAGGCCGCTCTCGATGGTCTGGCGGGCGAGCGTCTGCTCGTCGTCGCTGTCGGGGGACGGGTCGCGCCGCCCGCTCCGCTTCTGAAGCACGTCGCGGGCGACGTGGCGCGTGACCGCCTGGTAACCCCAGTCCTCCAGGAAGCGGTGCGCCAGAAACGTCGCCTGCGCCGCCTCGCGCTCCGTGTTCCCTTCAGTGAAAGTAGAAAGGATCGCCTGCGCAACCGTGGTGCCGAGCGTGTTGCCTGCCGTGTTCCAGGCACCGTACGCCGCGAGGCGTCCGGGCACGAGTGGGCAACCCGCCGCAAAAAGTAGCTCGATAAAGAGCGGGTCGGAGCCGTTCGGATAAGCGATGTCCCCGACCGCGACCGGCACCCCGGCGCGTTGTCGCTCACCGAGTACGCCGATGAAATCGCGGTACAGATCCTCGCGCTCGGCGCGTTCGGACGCAGCGAAACTCGCGCGCCATTCGGTGCGGCGCGGTGACGGCGGCAGAACACCCAGCACGATGTCCGCCCCCTCCATCGCTGTCGCCACGGACCCGCCGCACGCGCGGATCTGTGCCTCGACCGTGATCCGCGCCGCGCGGTCCTCGTACGGCGCGACGATCTCCTCGCCGCCGGGGACCGCGTACAGCGGATAAATGGCGGGAGCCGCGCCCCGCCCCGCGCAGATCAGGCGGCACAGAAGCGCGGAGCCTACCTCGTCCGCGCCGGGGTGCATCAGCACCCGCCCCTTCGCCGCGTCACCGAGCAAACTCATCCAGCCCTCCAGCCACGACTTTTCGCGGGTCGGGAGTCCATAAACCGAGGTGTCGTCCGATGTCAGCAGGAGCAGATCCAGCCGCCCCCGCGCCACGAGATCCAGCAGGGCGAGGTTAACCGTGTGGTTGCGAAGGCGGCGCGTCAGGAAGTCGGCGACCAGTTCGGCGGGCAGTTCCATGCGGAGCCACGTCAGCTGCTCGGAATCGCCCGCGTCCAGCTCACCATAGACTTCCTGCTTGTGCAGGAGTTGCGAGAGCTGGTAGAAGCGCGTCCCGTACTGGTTCCAATAGCCCGGCTCCTCGACATCCACGTCGGCGTTCGAGACGCGGGTGATCAGACCGAACGCGTACACTGTTTTCCCCCCGCGCGCCACATCCTCGAGGACGGACAGGCGCGGCATGACGTCGGCGACGGACTCCGTGGAGATCCGCGATTGAATGAGGTTGCCGTAGAGCAGGTACTCGGCGGACGCGATCACGGCATCCGCGCCCGTGTCCTGAAGCCACTCGGCGACCACCGCCGTGCTCGCGCCGCGCTTGTGCTCGCCGCGAATCTCCGACGGGGGTAACTTGACGGACACCCCGGCGATCGCGCCCAGCATGAGCGGATAGCGCGTGTTTACGGGGCGCTCGTCCAGTGGCAACAGGGCGACGCTGGTAGCGCGCAATGGTTCAGGCAACGACATCTCTTTCTATACCCACAAGCGCAACGCACGCCGCGCCGATCACCGAAGATTTTGCGCCCAGCCCCGCGCCGACAATCCGCGTGTCGCCGTAGAGGGGCAACACGTGACGCGCGAACGCCGCCCGCGCCGGCTCTAATAGCAGGTCGCCGAGTGTCGCAAGCCCGCCGCCGATCACGAACCGCTCTGTGTCTAGAATATTGGCGAGCGAAGCAAGGCCAACGCCCAGGTCCGCGCCCAGAACGCGAACCGCTTCGCCCGCGTCGCTTCCGGGTTGCCGCAGTGCCGCGTGACCGACGACAAGCCCCGTGATCGGCTCCGACAGCAACGATTTGCCGCTCGCGCCGAAGCGGGATGGGGATCGCGTGTGAAAGCGGTACAGGTCGGCGAGGCGGTCGCCCTTCGTGGTGTCCTCCAGCGTGTAGTACGACTCGCCTTCCGTGTCTCCGATCAGCATGTGCCCGAGTTCGCCCCCGGTGCCGCGCCTGCCGCGGTGCAGTCTGCCGTCCGCGATGATCGCGCCCCCGACTCCGGTCCCGAGGGCCAGAAACACCGCGTCGCCCGTCCCTCGTCCCGCCCCGAACCGATGCTCGCCGAGCGCGAACGCGTTGACGTCATTGTCGGCGAAGGCGGGTACGCCGAACGCGTCCCCGAACGACTCCGCGAGGCGAGTGCCCGCCCAGCCGGGCAGGATATCCGTCGCGGACAGCACCACCCCGGTGCGGAAGTCAATCTGCCCACCCGCGCCGACCCCGATGAGGCCGATGGAAGCGTTCGCGGCGGCGACCACGCGCCGCGCCAGCGCGATCGCCCGCGCTAGCACCGCCGCGCCGCCCTCTTGCGCGTCGGTCGGGACGCGTTCGCTGTGTAAAACGATGCCGGAATTGCTTTCCACCACGCCCGCCGCGATTTTGGTGCCGCCGATGTCCACGCCGAGCACGTTCATTCGCCGCGCACCGCTCTCGCGAACCGCGCGGTGATCTGTTGCGGGCGCGTGATCGCGCCGCCGACCACGACCGCGAACGCGCCCGCATCGAGCACGCGCCGCGCCATTTCGGGCGTGTGAATGCGCCCTTCCGCGATAACGGGCACCGGCAGGTTTAGCGACGCCAGCCGCTCGATCAGCACGAAGTCGGGCGTGTCCGAGCGCGGCGAATCGTCTGTGTAGCCGGAGAGCGTGGTCGAAACGCAATCCGCGCCCGCGTCAATCGCCGCCAACGCCGCCGCTTCGTTATCAATATCCGCCATGACTAGCCTCCCGGTCGCGGCTTTCACGGCACGGATCAGTTCCGCCGCCGTGCCCTCGGGGTGGGGACGAAGCGTCGCGTCCAACGCGATAATGTCCGCGCCCGCGTCCGCGACGGCCCGCGCGTCGGACAGGCGCGGGGTGATATATACCGTGTGCTCGTAGCCGGGGAGCGTCACCTTCCATAGCCCGATGATCGGCAGGTCGGGGACGGCCGCGCGGATGGCGCGTATGTCATCCGGCGATTCGGCGCGGATCCCAACCGCCCCGCCCTCGTGCGCCGCGACCGCCATCCGCGCCATGATGTAGGACGAATGGAGCGGTTCGCCCGGTTGCGCCTGACAGGAGACGATTAGCCCCCTTTCGAGCGCGGCGAGCGGGGGGAGGAGGGGGAACATGTTCATGGGGAGGGATCGGTATAGGTCGCCGTGGTTGCTCGCGCATTGTACGGCGTGTGGAGGGTTCGGGCAACAATGCCGTTCGCAGTACGGCGTGTGGAGGGTTCGGGCAACAGTGCCGTTCGCAACCCTTGACCGGCCATACCCGCAAGGGTTATAATACGGCAAACGCGCGGGGCAAACAGTTCACCATCACCAACCGCGCGGCACCGACCCTTTCTGGAGAACCCACGCCGTGGATTTGCAAGTTATAGAAGTTTCCCGCATCGTCGAAGACCCCGACCAGCCGCGAAGGGCACTCGACGACGTCGCCCTGCAAGGACTCGCCGACTCGATCCGCCAGCACGGCGTTCTGAATCCGATCACGGTCGCGCCGCTCAAAGGCGTGGACGGCTACCGCATCATCACCGGGGAACGCCGCTGGCGCGCCTCGCAGATCGCGGGGCAGTTCGAGATCCCGTGTATCGTGCGCCCCGAAGCCCCGACCGACATCTCCGAAAAAGCGACCGAGCAACTGATCGAGAACCTGCAACGCGAGGAGCTCGCGCCGCTCGACAAGGCGCGCGCGATCAAGGCGTTGAAGGAGACCATTGGTGCGACCAACAAGGAAGTCGCGGGGAGGCTCGCGCTTTCCGAGCGCACCGTGGGCTATCTGCTCGACCTGATGGACCTGCCGGAGGAGATCGGCGAGCAGATCATTTCGTCCCCGAACCGTCCCTCGGCGGGCAACCTGACTGAGAAGCACGGGCGGTTCCTGCGCCAACTTAACGACAACCCCGACGCGCAGGCGGCCCTCGTGGAGAAGATCAAGGGCGACAAACTGTCGTCCGACGAGACGTCCTTGTATGCACGCGCCCTGCGCGAAAGCCCTGACGACTTCGAGGCGATCTTAGGCGAAGGCGCGGACGGGTTGCGCAAGCGGTTCGGCAAGGGCGGCGATGGCGACGGGATCGGCGGGGGCGGGCGCGGCTCCGGGGGCGGCGGTGGGAGCCGCGAGCCGCGCGAGATGGATTACCACGAGGGCGCGTACGACGGCGGGCCACTGGGCAAGGACGGCCCCGCGCCGTTCTCGGCGAGCCGCGCCATGGTCGGGATTGCGGAGCGGCTACCGCAGGTGCTGGGCGAACTGCGCGTGTCGGCGGTGTCGGAGGATGAACTCGACGATCTGGAGGCCGCGCTGACCACCGCGAAAGCGGACATCGAGCGGCTATTGGGCGAGATTCGACGGCGGCGGTAGGTCTGCGGAACCGCCACCGCCCCCTCTTCGCGCCGGAGGGGGAGTTGAGAAATGAGCGCGTCCCACGCGGGTCGCGGACTATCGCACTGCTACTAGACTATCGCACTGCTACTATAGGAGCGCGGGGGATCGGGCGGTACAGCAGGGCGATTACATAACCGTCGTGTTTCTAAAGCAAGAAATACTCGCGGGCGCGACGGACGGC
>JAYUUO010000063.1:0-15985 GCA_043754515.1 Armatimonadota bacterium | reverse complement strand
GTACACCTACCCCGCGTAGATCACGCGGAGCGACTCTTCGAGAGTCGTCATGCCGAGCAGAATCTTCTCCATCGCGTCCTCCTTCATGGACTTCATGCCCGCCTCGACCGCCGCCTCGCGGATCGCATACGCGGAGGCATGGGCGAGAATTAACTCGCGCACCTTGTCCGTCACCGGCATGAGTTCGTAGCAACCGACGCGCCCCTTGTAACCCGTCCCTTTGCACGCGTCGCAACCCCGCCCACGGTAAAACGTCACCTTCGAGCGGTCAATATCATCCAGGTTCATGCCGAGCCGCTTTATGGCGTCTTTGGGCGGCTCGTAAGGTGTCTTGCACTTCTCGCAGACCCGGCGCAAAAGCCGTTGTGCGAGGATGCCTACCGTCGCGGACGCGATCAGGAATGGTTCCACGCCCATGTCCATGAGGCGGGCGATCGCGCCGGGGGCGTCATTCGTGTGGAGCGTGGAGAAGACGAGGTGCCCCGTCAGTGCCGCCTCGATGGCGATCATCGCGGTTTCCTGGTCGCGCATTTCGCCGACCATGATGATGTCCGGATCTTGCCGTAGCATCGAACGCAGGCCGTTGGCGAACGTCATTCCCGCCTTCTTATTGACGCCGACCTGCGTGATCCCCGCGAGTTCGTACTCGACCGGATCCTCAATGGTCAGGATGTTCTTATCACCGGCGTTCACCTTCGACAGGCACGAGTAGAGCGTCGTGGACTTCCCGGAGCCGGTTGGACCGGTCACAAGGATGATGCCGTATGTGCGCATCAGCATACTCTCGAACATGTCGAATGTGTGTTGTAGTAGCCCGAGTTTATGCAACCCGACGTTGATGTTAGATTTGTCGAGCACGCGCATCACGATCTTCTCGCCGAAAACGGCGGGCAGGGTAGAGACGCGGAAGTCGTACGGCTTGTTATCAACGATAGCCGAGATGCGACCGTCCTGTGGGGCGCGTTTCTCGGCGATGTCCATGTCCGCCATGATCTTGATACGCGACGTCAGAGACATCTGTGCGTTCTTGGGGACGATCAGCCCGTCGAGCAGAATCCCGTCAATCCGGTAGCGCACTTTGACGTGTTCGCGACTCGGCTCGATATGAATATCGGAGCATTTCTCGGACACCGCCCGCTGGATGATCATGTTGGCGAGCTTTACGACGGGTGCTTCCGCCGCAATCTCCTTCAACTGGTCAATAGGCGTGTCTTCATCCGTGCGGTGCGTGTCTACCGTGATGTCGTCCTGGAACTCCTTGAGGACGCTGTCAACTTCGGTACCACCACCTTTGAAAGCCTCTCCGATGGCGAACAGGATGTCGTCCTCGGTCGCGATCATCGGGATCACTTCTTTGCCCGTGATCACCCGGATCTCGTCGGTAGCGAAGATGTCAAGTGGGGTTTTCATCGCCAGCTTGAGGCGGTTCCCCTCTATCTCGACCGGGATGACTTTATATCTCCGCGCGAGATCCTGCGAGATAAGCATAGCGACCCGAGGCTCGATAGTCTCCACGGTTAAATCTATATAAGGCACGCCCCAGTGCTCGCCCAGAATGCGCACGCGGTCACGCTCGGACACAAGCCCCATGGAGACGAGCATCTCGCCCAGGTGCTTATTACCCCCGAGTTGTTTCTGCTTTTCCAGCGCGTTATAAAGCTGATCGGATGAGATCAGCCCATTTCGCACGAAGAGTTCGCCCATGCGCTCACTTTGCATCGCCTTTTCAACCACCCTTTTCTTTCGTTCATCATGTCGCGGTTGCCGCGCCCGCTCATTAAGGACTTCATCTACTGTCCTATCGTTCCCTTAGCCAGAAGTGTGCCACAACGCCCGGACGTTTCGAACAAATGTTCGCGGACTGATGGCATAAGCGGGCCGGGCCCCCATCCTCCCAATCACATATCGAGGCCCCTAAAAAAAGGCGGGCGGCGGGGAGCGTCTTCGCGCCGAATCCGCCTCCCGCCTCCCGCCATCCCCGGCGTATCCTTATCCCCCGTCTTCGGTAGTCTTCGCGGTCACGAAAATCACGATTTCCGATCTACTCTTCGATTTGTTGGTGCGCCGGAACAGTTTTCCGAAGAAGGGCAGGTCCCCTATAATCGGCACCTTCTGTAGGTTGTTAATATCCTGCTCGCGTATCAATCCGCCGATGGCTATTGTCTCCCCCGATTTGACCCGCACCGTGGTGTCCACGAATCGGGTAGAGATCTGTGGGAGTTGGATGCCGTTCCCGAGGTTCGCGAACGACGTGATTGAGGACACCTCCGGGTGGATGTAGAGCGTTATATATCCATCCGGGCTGGACTTTCCGGTCACCTTGAGCGTGATTCCGACGGTAGCGGTTTCTGTTTGGATGGTCGGGCCTTGCGGGGTCTGTTGGACGGAGATCACATACTTCAATTGGTCGCCGATGAACACGGTGGCGGGCTGCCCGTCTATAGCCGAAAGGTTCGGGCTTGCCAGCGTCCGCGCACGGTTCTGCGTCGCCAGGGCATCCAGGATCACGCCGACCGTGTAGGGCGAGCGTAGAATCGCGCCGAAGTTAGGGTTACTGGCCGGGAGCGCGCCGGAAGGGACTCCCAGCGTCCCCTGCCCGGTCTCGTTCCGCTCGCCGACATTCACGGGGCGGCTGAAATCATAGGACAGTCCCAGTTGCTGGGCATCCTGGCGGTTCACGTCCACGACCCGCGCCTCGTAGGCGATCTGCGGCGTCCGTACATCAATGCGCTCAAGAATCTGCCGCGCCTTGGCTATGCTAGCGACCGTGCCCGTAAGCACGAGCGTCGTCGGCGAGTTAATCCCGGCACCGTTCTGTGTGTTCCCCGGACCGCCCGTCGCCCCGCCGCCGCTACTCACGCCCGTGGCCCCCGCCCCCGCCGAGTTCGCGACCGGGCCGTAAGCCGCCCCCGAAGAGAACGAAGCCGACTGGCCGGACCCGCTCGCCTGGAATGACTGCGCGGGGCCGACCTGGATGACGACGGAGGG
Source organism: Armatimonadota bacterium (assembly GCA_043754515.1). Lineage (GTDB taxonomy): Bacteria > Armatimonadota > Armatimonadia > Armatimonadales > Armatimonadaceae > JACMIU01. The sequence continues at coordinate 12,997 of JAYUUO010000063.1, read as the reverse complement.
GGCGAGTTGTTGCACGAGCCGGATCAGATCCTGCGCGTTCGCGGCCTTGATCTTGTACAGCTCGGTGACCTGCGTGTCTATCTGGTCGGCAGCTTGACGGTCTAGCTCATCCACGAAGACGCGCACTTTATCAATCCGCTCTTTGGTGTCGGTAAGCACCAACAGTTTCGACAAAGCTGGGTTGCCGTCGTTCGCCCCGGTTGCCGGAAGTTGTAGACCGGGGAACCGGGAGCGCAGAGTGTTGTACAAATCAGCGGAGGACACATACCGGTAACGCACATACTCCGTGACCATCGGGGCTTCGCGGGCGACCGCCGTTAGCGCGGCGACGGACGCCGGGGAGCCGACGATATAGCCGCTGTTAAGGCGGGCATACTGGTAGCCGGAAAGGCGGGTGATGGTGTCTAACGCCTCGATCATCGGCACGCGCTTGAGCGAGACGGTGATGCTACCTTTGACCTCGGTAGATGTCACCACGTTGATGCCCGATTGCAGGGCGAGGGCCTTAATCACATCGTTTATATCTGCGGCTACCACGTCGAGCGAAACACGCTTATCCTCCCCCGTCCCCGGCGTAGCCGCCTGCGGCTGTCCTACCAACGCGGGTGGCAGGCTACCCCTCATGCGGGCACTGTTACCGGCTATGATGGGCGCGGCGGCGCGGGAAGGGATGAACATCGGCACTGGCTTCGCGGAGCGACCGGGGGCGGATCCCGACGCCAGTTTCGGGACGACGCCAGGGAACGTAATAGTAACCGGTTTGACAGAACCTTCGGCACGCACCGCCGATCCCGAGGTGGGCTTCGAGTGGCGAGAAGCAACAGCGGGCTTGAACACCACGGGGGTTGCTTTGCGAGCAGAGAGCACCGGCACCCCTTTACCACCGGTGGTATCCATCGCCACCTGATACCGCTCGACGGCCGGACGTCGTAGCACGATCTCCCAGTGTTTACGGTCGGCACCTGGGATCGCCGTAGCCACCAGTTCGGACTGCGTGCTCGCTACGAACCGCACCTGATCCATCGGCTGATTCGCATAACGGAGGGTGTATACGCCATTCTTGTGTACTGCAACCGAGCCTACCCCAGCCTCGTCGCTTAAAACACCGGGAACATGTACTACGGTACTCGTTATGCCGCCGTTGCTGACACACGTCACTACCGGGGTAAAATCGCGCGACCCTTCGATCACGAGTCGCACCGTGGATTCGTCGGGCACCACCGCGATCCCTGTTATCACGTTGCCGGAGGCGATATGAGTGACCGCCGCGCCGCGCGGTTTTACCGTCCGAGCGAGCGGGTGCCATTGACTGTGGGGTGCGCGCCGCGCTCTACTCCACCGCCTCTTCAGGGCACCCGAACCGCTGGTGCCTCTCCGCCCGACCGGCATTGCAGTGCCACTCACGAAAACGGAGCGGCTACCGGAAACCGGCGAGGCACCCCCACCCGCGTGGGCGGAGCCAACGAACACGGCGATTTCGCCGCAAGAAACAAGACCCACCAAAGAGAGGGTCAGCGCATGCCATAGAACTTTTTTCATTGTTTACTCGTCTTTATCGCACGTTTATATCGCACCATATATATACCTCGGCTTTGCGGGCGATCCACGCCCCGCGGACGCGCGTTCCGCCGAGATCTATTTTCCCGCCGCGACCCCGATCATCAGCGCGCGCGAGGTTGGCCCGACTGAGGTCGCCCGCCCGGTGCCACCCCCAGCGGGAGCATCACCACCGTCTCCGGCACGAAGTTAGTCTGTTTCCGGAGGACGTTCCGCGAAACGCCCGTGGCGGGATCGGCCGGACCAGGGACCATGACTTGTGCCTCCGTCCGGCTACCCGGATGTTTGACGCGGACCCCGCCGGACTCGATCGCGGTCACCGTGAAGCCGCCTTCGAGTGGATCGCCGACGACGACGAACTTCCGATCCGTCCCGCCATCACGCTTCAGGATCGCCACGTCGCGCGCGCCAGCCTCGCCGATCAGCACCCCGGCGACCGTGTATGGCGGCGGGGGCGGGGGCAGAATCTTCAAGGATGGTCCGGGGTTAGCGGACGCGCCGCCCCCACCCTGCATGTCACGGTACATCTCGTCAATGTCTCGATTTTGTCCCTTTCGAGTCTCTATCCCATTCCGAAGTCGCTCGAATGTGGTGTTCCCGAGGGATCCAACACCCGTAGATCGCGCGGCAGGGCGCGTTAATGGAACTGGTGCTGGAAACGGATGTAAGCCAACCCCCGCCAGACGGCTGTCCGGCACGACGGTGAAGGGATCTTTCCCCTTCGCCATTATATTCCTGCCGCCGACCACATAATGGCCGGGGGGCACGGTGGTTGGGGACGCACCGGGCGCGGGACTGCCCGCGCCGACCCCGGCGACTTGGGGTGTTTTGACGACCCCGCCCGGGACCCCGGTGCCGCCGACGGGCCGCGCGGGATTCAAAGAATCCATGGTCGTTTTGGCGATATACCCGAACACCAACACCAACCCGACGAACAACGCGGGTAGTGCCCACTTGGGCGTCTCTTTTGTGTTTCCCTGTTTCATATGTTCTTGCGTTTCCTTAAAAGCACGGCGAAACTATATTTCGCGCGGCTTTGGCATGGCGGGGGGCGGCGGCAGTCCTGGCATAGGGACTCCCAGCGTGGGGTTGGGATCGGGCGCGGGGACGCTCGAGGTCGGCTTGAAGAGATAGCCGGTCATGTTGATGGTAACGCTGAGTAGCGGCGACTTGTCCGGATCCGCCTTCTGCGGACGGAGGCTGAGGCTCTCGACCGACAGTATCTTGGGGAATTCACCAAGCCGGTACAGGAACTGCGCTATATTCCAGTACCGTCCCTGCACCCGGAGCACGATCATTTCCTTGTCGTAGGGCTGTACGACGAATTTTTTCCGGGCTTCGGGGTCAGTTGGCGGCTCCGGGGCAGGCACGGACGACTGATCTTCCCCATCCACCCGCATCCCGTTCTCCTGGGCCAGGTGCTCTATCTGCTTCAAAAGGGTGGGCACATAATCTGACTCGCTTACCTGCGTCTCCAGACTCCTGATCCGGCTCCGGGTCTTCTGGTAGTCAGACTCGACGGCGATCAAATGGTTGGCAACTAGCTGACTGTCGTCTACCTGTTGTTGCTTGGTGCGAATATCAGCGTCAAGCTTAGTGACTCCGCCCTGTTGCACCACCCCGTAGCTGGCCGCGGCGAGGAGGCAGAGGCCGATCAGGACACCGAGTATGGTCGCGGTTTGCTTGCTCGGCTTGAGAGAGAACCCCGTAGTCGGGCTGACCACGGCGGGCGTCGCCGGACTGGGCGCGGTTGGTTTCATTGCCATGATGTCATCTGCTTTCTTTAAGGCTTCGCCGCGCCGACCGCCGGGATCGCGCTGGGAACCGGAGTGGTGCCTGGTGCCGGACCGATCCCGCTCGCGGGGCTGGCAACGGGCGACGGGGCCGTCTCCGGGGTATCGGCGAGGACCACCGGGCGGAGATACAAGTTCATGCTGAAAGTGACTTTCTGAACCGGATCCTCCGGCGCGGAACTATTCGTAGTGGAAGGCACCGCGACATCGTCGAACATGTTGGTTTTTGTAAGCCGCTGTTGCACCTCGCCCACAATCGTGTTGGTAGGTGCCACGCCTTTTAGCGACACCGTGGGCGTCGCCGGATTGCCCGCCGTGCTCATCTCCGTAAAGAATACGTTTGCCAACGTGGCGTCGGACAGAACGCTCATGAAGGCGCGCCAGCGGAGCGTCGAGAGGCGGGCATTATCCAGGGTATCTACGCGCGGTTTGAGTTCCGCGATGTCTCTCCTCCGTTGCTCGATCTGCGCGAGTTTCGGTTTGAGCAGGTCCATTTTTTTGTCGAGGGCGGCGAGTTCGTTCCGCTTCTCCAGTTTCAACCCTTCCATCCCTAGAAAGGTGACTACCAGGATCAGCCCGGACGCGACCAGCCCCATGAATAGTTGCCGGGACAGCGTAGTGATTTGTCGCTTTTCGTCGCGCCGGACGGCGACCAGGTTAATGTTTGGCATGAGTTTCTACTAATATTCGTGGATGCTTTTCAAGCACCATCTGATGTACGCTGTCTGACCGCATGGAAGCATGGTCAGATTCGCATTTTTTGGCGAGGCATGGTAAAGGTCGTTCACTTAACCCCCGCCATAAAATCCTTCGCCGCGAGACCCAGGGCACAACCCAACCGGGGTGCCTGTGAGCGAAGCCACTGCATCGCCTCCGGTGCCGCCTCAATGCCCGGGTTCTCGAACGGGTCGCCGACGCGCGCCTCGAACCCGAGGCGCGCGGTCACATAGGACGCGAGTCCCATCATCTGGGAGGATCCACCGGCCAGTATCATCTCGCTGATGTTCTGTTGCGGCGTGCCCTCGGGCAGTTGCGACTGATAAAATACGATCGAGCGGCGTACCTCCCGTAGCAGTTCGTCAATCACGTTCTGCACCGCGCGCGGTGCCTCATAATCGTGAGGGTTGTCACTCCCGCTGATCAGGACATTCAGGTCGAGTTCCGCCTTGCGCGACTCCGCTTCGGCGGTATCCACCCGCAACTGGTTTTTCAACGCGTCGGTGAACGTGTCGCCCGCTATCGAGACGGCACGTGTGAGTTGGAACCGCGTCCCGAGCAGGATAGTGACCTCCGTGTGGCCCGCCCCGATATCCACGATTGCCCGCAGGTTGCCGTCGTTGTACCGGGCGTGCTGTGTATCTATCAGAGACCGTATCAGCGAAAAAGATTCGAGATCCGCCGAAACGACGTCCAGCCCCGCGCGTTCCACCACATTGATGCGCGACTCGACCATCTCGCGTGGCGCGGCGACCAGCATCACGTCGAGTATATTCGGGTCCTCATCCGAGGCACCCAGCACCTCATACGCGATGGACGAGTCTTCCACGCTGGAGGAGATGAAGCGCCCCGCTTCATAGGGGATGCTCCGCTTTAAGGCGGCATCCGTCATCTTTGGCAACTGGATCTGGCGCACAAACACGGTCGGTCCTGAAACCGCGATCACGGCGGAGTTCGCGGTGATGTTGGCGACCTTTAGCATTTGCCGGATCGCGCCGGACACGGCTTCGCGGTCGTGAACCACGCCGTCGCGGATCGCGCCGGGCGGGGTCTTCTGTTGCGCGGCGCGCACGACGCGGAACCCGTCCCGAGTGGGCTCGACCTGTATCGCCTTCAAGGCGGACGAGCCTATGTCGAGACCGACCAGAATTTCTTTGCCAAATAGCGAAGCGAGTGCGGACACGTTGACCTTACCTTTCCCGAACCGAACCGCCGCCCGAAGGCGGTAGGAACCTAATTTGCGATACCATGCGTCGAAACGCGAGAGACATGACCTTGATTTGCGGCGGTACTACCCGATTATCGGCACGCCCCCCCCGAAACTAAAGGACGGTTAAGGCCGTTGCCCTGCGGGGGGCGGCATATCCCGTCCTATCCCGCGCTCTTAAACCCGACGAATCGGGTAAAAGACGTGGTAGATGATTCGCCGCCTTCCGCCGCTTTTCCTGCCGAAGCGCAGAGACTAATCGCGATAGATTTCGACAACAAAAATTATGCGCAACCGTTCCACCAAAACTAAGCCCCTGATCGCCGACCCGAACGCTGAAGTTTGGAGCACCGACGACGGCGAGCAACTAGACAACGCCGAAGTAGGGGGGCTGACAGCGAGCACGTTCGTGATCGGTGGCGACGGCGCGAGGAAACGCAAAGTTACCTCTCTGCCGCGACTCGAGTCGGGCGCGGTGTCGGCGGAGGCTGTGCTAGCTGGCAGACAAGACGCGGCCGACGAACTTCTCCCGCTCTCACGTCCTACGCCGACCGATAGCACGGTCGCGGACGAAGGCGAGGAAGCGGGGGATGATCTACTGGCAATGGTCGCGGTGGAAGCGGAAGAAGAAACGCCCTCGGACGCGCCGCTCACAACCGCGCCCGCCGCCCGCGTGCCGCGCCGTAAAGCCGAACCGAAACCCGACTTGTCGCTCGCCGCCGAGTCCACGTACCGCTTCCCGTTCAGCAAAACCGTGCTAGAAATCCTGCCAGATTTGCCCGGAACGTTCGGCATCCGCATCGCCTACCAGCGCGGCAAAACGATGATCCCCGTCTTTCACACCACCGCGCTACGCTCCATCGCCGAAATTCGTTGCCGCGGACAGCACTTCCCTGTTTTCCTACGCCAGCACGCTCGCAAAAAGCGGGACCGCGTGTTGCTCGGGGCAAAGCGTAAAACCGCGCCCTCATTGCGTGCCGCCGTGCGGTGTGGCGTGGTCGTCACCGGGCGCGATGACCGCTTCACCTGGTTCTGGCGTGTGAACGCGACGGCACCCGCCCTGGCAATGCCGGTCTCCGGGGAAGCGAAAGACCGTTCGCCGGAGGCGGTGCGTCTCCAGCTGCCGTTCGCGCCGGGGCGGGCGAAGGTGCTCTCGCTCCCTGGAGCCGAGGGCCGCGCGCTGGTCGTAATGAATAATGGCGTCGCGGCGTCGGTGGTCACCCAAACACACGCGGGAATGACGCCCACGGTGACGGCGGACGGTAGCGGCATTTACCTGTCGCTCGAAAATGCCGACCTGTCCGGCAACGGCACGGTACTCGGGTGGGAAACGTGGCTGACCTACGCGAAGACCGAGACCGAGGCGATCTCCGCGCTGGCACGGCACCTCGCGGACGCCGGAGACCGCGCGCAAACGCCCCCCGCCGATACGCGCCCGTTTCTGCGCCGCGTGATCGAGGCGTCGGAGCGCGAGATATTCCGGAGCGACATCATCGAGAAGCGCGGGGCGGACAAGAACATATTCCGCGTCGCGCCGCATCGTGCCGACCTTCTTGTTATCGGTCCGGAAACGGACGCGGCCCTCACGACGCAAGCACTACTGAACCGCTTCTTCTCCAGCGGCGACGAGGCACTGAAGCGGCGGGCGCGACTCCTCGCGAACGGCATCTGCGAGTTCCAGAACAATATCGAAGATTCGCCGCACTGGGGCGCGTTTTTCGACGCGCTGGTACGCAAAACCGAGTGGGGTGATCAGGATGGGAAGCGCACCGTCTCATTCACTACCACGGCGCGCACCGCGAAGGGGCTGGGCGTACTCCAGAGCCACTTCGCGGTGGACCTTTATGAACGGACCGCGCTCGCCGCCGCGCAATGGATACTGTTACGGCTGGATCGGGACGGGTTGCCGCAGGGCGAGCGGTTCGCCTGGGATGGTAGGCCCATCACGGAAGCGTCGCCGTGGCTCGCGGGCGAGGCCCTGCTCCCGCTCATCGAGACGTTCCGCACGACGCGCAACGAGGTGTATTTCAAGACCGCGCTCCGAGCCGTAACCACGCTCGCGGAGCGACTCGCCGCCTTCACGCTGACGTTCGACACCGCGTCCACGGAAAATCTGGCCGCGCTGACCGAGGGCGTTCTGCTGGTGTCACAGGAGTATGAGCAACCGGAACTGGTCGCGTTCGCCCGCGAGATCGGGCAGGCGATTCGTGCCCGCCGCTTGCCCGATGGCACGGTCACGGACCCGACAGGCTTAGCCGCGTCGGTGCAGGAGGATCTGCCCACCCTGTTCCCGACCCTCGCCGGGGCGCGGGCGGCTCTCGCGCTCTCCCGCGTGGATGATCCGGTGTTGTGGACTGTGTTCGCCCTGCGGGCGGTCCGCGCCGCTGACACGCTTCTCAAAGGCTACGGGGGCTACGTACAGGTCGCGGCGCGGGGTGCCTTGCTGTCGTCCGCGATGAACGCACTGCTCGCCGTCGCCGCGCGGGCGAAGGGCGGCGTCGCGGACTGGGATAAGATGACGCTCCGGCGCGACTGGCAGACGTTCGGCCCCGATCCGGCGGCGGCGGAGTATGTCAAGGTGACACTCCCGAACGGCGATTCGCCCGACACCCTTCTGCTGGTCTGCCAGGCGACGCGTCAGGTGCTGATCGCGGTGCTAGCGCCGATCGGTACGGAAACGGTGGAGGTAGTCAAGAACGGCAAGCGTCCCTTCCTGAAAAACCTGCTAAACGGCGAGTTCGAGCAACGCGCCGCGCTTGCGCCGCTGGAGCCGACCGGGACCGAGGGCAACATCGGCGTGTTCATCGCCGACACCTAGGCACGGCGATTGACAGCGGGGGCGCCCCCGCCATGGCGCACCGATCCGGATCGCCGCCGTGCCGACCGACAGGGAGCGGGCCACCGTGTTCCCCGACGGGTCGTAGGCGAACGTGGTGAGCAGGTTGTTGTCCTGCGGCTGGAGCCGCCGCGCCATGCCCGCCGCCCCGAACCCATACACGTTCCGCAAGACGTACGACGCTCCCGACGGCTCCAGCTCGTACTGCAACTGCCCCGACATCTCGTCGTAGAGGAAGTACGTCACCCGGTTCCCGAGCGACGCGTTCGCCGTGCGCCACGCCCGCATCCCGTCCCCCGATACCCGGCACGGTACGACGAGATACTCTGGGCCGTTCCCATCTAATTAAAAGTTTACTATGCTTCATCCTCCCATAGTAACTCGAACAACAAGCCTGTCATTTTTTCGCGCTCAACAAACGCTTTGAATTCTTTGTCAGGGTTGCCGTCACGTTCCAGTACGAATATAGTGATACTATTCCCCTCGGGTATTTTAAACAGTGTTGATTCTGCGAAGCGATCATGGAAGACGTATTTTGTCGGGAATATTCTTCGGCCTTCCTCGGTAAGTAACCAATTACTATGATCCGGATCTAACGTGTCAACACATTCGGTTATGTTGAGTACCGAAAACTCCCTCCCTTTGTATAAAAGTGGTAGTATTTCTCCCGCCATTTCGAAGAACGTATAGACCTTGGCGGTTGCCTCAGGTGTAGCACAAAGCGAACCTGAAAAGAAGTTCCAAAAGTCCCCCTCCTTCAGCCTGGGGTCAAGACTAAATACCTTTGGTGCGTTCCACGTTTCACCGATGGGTGTCCCTTGAAACAAGTCTAAAAGGTAGGAGCCTATTACCTCTGAATCTTCGGGCCCCAATGCTTGGTAGTGGTTTACATCTTCAACTACTTTGTAGACTTTCAATAGGGAAATGCCCCCTTTATAACCGTTGACCCATACTCCGCACCCGGTTGGACAGAGACGCGTTCGTGATGATCGTCAGCAACGAGCCATGCCAAGCACGGGGGATCCAAACCAACTCGGATTAAACGCTCCCGTATCCCTGATAGTTCAGGATGCGCTCCTGGATTGCTTTCTGGCTGTACTGTACCGCGTACTGGTACGGGTTCTCGCCGTCCGTGGTGTGGAGGCGCGGGTCGGCTCCCAGATCGAGCAGGAGTAGGGCGGTCTTGAACTTCTTCGCGTACATGGCGGCGAGAAGCGCGGATCCCCCCTCCGTCGACGGCTGATTCACATCCGCGCCGAGCGAATGCAAGTCACGTACGACGTCATCCAGACCCATCGAGCTTGCGTACATTATAGCGGTGTTGCCCATATCATCCGCGGCATTGAGGTTGATACGCGGACAGGAAGCCAGCAACCCCAGCACCTCCCGGTCGTTGTTCTGAACCGCCTCGATGAGAGGGAGCTCGACATCCGTCTGGGGGAAGATGGCCATTGGGTTCCCGGCGACGAGGGCGTACTCGTGCAAGAAGGGGATGTTCGGGTCGGCACCGAGCGACAGCAACACCCGGAGTGCGCCGAGCCGTCTTTTCTTGATGGCGTAGTGCAGAGGAGTTCTCCCCGCCTTGTTCTTTATGTTCATCCCGGCTCCGACGCCGACCAGGAAGATGATCATATCTTCCTGGCCGTAGAACGAAGCGAGCATCAGCGCGGTCCAGCCGTTACAGCAGAGGGCGTCGACGGGACACCCGTCCGCGATGCATTGCTTCGCGGTGAATAAGTCTCCCTTCATAGCCGACGTTCTCAGTTGGGAAGCGATGGTCACACTTTAACTTTCATTAGCCAGGTTAACCGACGCGCCCGCGTCTCGTCTTATGTAACCGTCAAAAGGTTTTCTCATGGTAGTAGATTCTTAGAATAGCCCGATAACTGTCCCGGTCATCAGACAATTATCCGCCTACGTACTCGCCGTAGGTGACTAATGCACCGGACGCCCGGATCAACCAGAACATAAACAACTGGGAGGGTGCTAGCATAAAAAGTCCGAATTAAGTAAACATATTTGACGCTTGATTTCACGAAGTTGTACTAGGATTATGCAACTTGACACTGCCATAAGAATACCTATCTGTTTGAACTCCGATAAACAATGTACTTTCTGCAATTTTTGAGGTCAATAATTGGTCATCTATCATTATTGAAACCACTTTTTTTAGTGACTCAGAAATACGCCTGTTTGTAGATCGAGTAATTGTGTGACTGTTAAAATCGAGCGATATTAACGGTTCCATGATGTCTGTGAATCGAATCATGTAGTCTGAAAAAAAGAAGGACCCGGGGTTCGGGTTATATTTTTTTGTGAAAGACATCTTTTCTAATATCTCGTCACTCTTGATAAATTCCTCATCGTTCTCAGCGACTCTAGTGGCATTGTGAAGCGTCTCGAAGCTTATTGAAACCGTTGCGGATTGGGGATTAGCAGATATGGCGACTTGATATATCTTTCCAACAAGGAAAGCATTGTTTTCTACATATGCACTGATTGCCTCATGAAACAGATTAAGTACAAACTTTTCAAATCCGAACCAATCAATTGAGTTTATGACTGTCACGTACTTTGGTTGATTCGTAGTTCGTGCTGGCTTAGTTATAGAGATAGGTATATCCGTACCGAAGTCGAAGCCAGATTGTGCGTCTGCATTGCTTTTAGCGGTTTTTCTTGCCATGATTTATATGACCTGCAACTACGGCATTAGCCATTCACTAGGTGATGATGTAAGAGAGTTTCTCCAGTTGCTAGTGCTACTTATATCGTATCCGGTGTTTTCGAGATCAGGTCAGAATAGGGTGTACGATAAATGGAGTATCGTACACCCGTTGTCTCGGCGAGAGTTCGCGAGTCTGATTAGAAGTTAGGTATTAGCCTTCTCGCAGTCGAGAAAGTCTCGCAATCATAGTTTAGGGTAGGGTCCAGTGTACCCTTTACGTACTGCGGATGGATTTTGGTCTAGCCAGATCCGCATTTTTTTGAGTTGCGAGCGGATATTGATATGACCGTTAACTGCTGGCTTTCCTTTGCTAACTTTTCGCAACTCGCTCCAAACCCATTTATGGTATTCGTCCGAATGGCTACCTTGGTGGCCATATATGCGGACTTTGTTTACCTTGTCTTCCATACTGAGGAAGTACTTATTGAAGAGTTTTTGGAATCTGGGCGTCCACTTCTGACTCTAAACTGTCGCAACGTGATGTACTTGGGAGGCTCCGTTACCGAACATATCCAGTGTATGAACGGCTCCAAGGAAAAGAAAGCCTGCACTCCAAAATTGTTCGGATTGAGAAATCTCCGCCCCTGACGCGCTTCGCTTTGAGCCTATCTTGATGGAGATACCGATCTCGTTCCAGTTGTCGAGATATTCATTAGATGCGTCGCTAGCAACCTTACCGCCTGTACGAATGGCATGCAGAGTATCGGCGTGTTTCTTTTCTACATCGGTAATCGTTTCCCATTCCTTGTTTGGGTCTACTACTCCCTGTAGCCCGCTGGGGTCCACGCCCATGATGGGGTTGCCGTCCACATACCCGTAGAGATTGATGTCCCCGTCATAGCCGAGCGGGTCGCGCGTCAGCTACCGGGCGTTGATCGGGTCGTAGTAGTGGCGGGTGCAGAGGCGCAGGCCCGCTCGTCCGCGTTCGCCGGTTGGGTGTTGTTCCCGGTATAGTAGCCTACTGCCCGCCGCCCCCCCTGTCCCCGATGCCCGCGCCGTAGCTCGTCGGGCCGGTCGCGAAGACGTACCTCGGCGTCTCCGTGACGACGTCCGCCGGGTAGCCGTAGCCGTCGTACAAGGCCACGTCGTCCGGCCCGACGAGCCCGATCGCCGCCGTTCCCACTGACACCGACCGGGCGATCGTGTTGCCGCTCGGGTCGTAAGCGAACGTGGTCAGCAGGTTGCCGTCCCGTAGCACCAGGTTCGCCGCGCCATATCCATATACGTCGTAACAGGTACGACGCGCCAGACGGCTCCAGCTCATCAATGCCAGTTGTCACTTCACATGCGCGAAAAAATCGTATCTATTGCTATTAAACGTGAGTTCGGGTTAAGCGGAGAGTAAAATTACTGATTTCGCTCTTGAAACGGCACCGTCGGCACCCTGAAATCGCCCCAAAAGCCGTCAGTCTTGCCATGATTGGCAAGGCTAAGAGAGAATCTTCTCACTATAAGTTTTCGTTGTAGCCCATTGTCAATAAATCATAGTCGCGGAACCGTGCTTATCCCGAACTCACGTTATTAAACGTAGTGTAAAAAGGGTTGTTCAAACCCTCTGCCAAACAATACCTCACGGCAGATGCTATATCATCATAACACTTATGCCTAATCAACTCGCCGAGCTAGAAATCTGTGGTATATGAAACTTTTGTCACCTTATCATTTTTGAAATCTATTATCAGAAGCCGACTAAACTGATCGTTGCATATGGCGTCTGGATCAGAGCCAAGGGAGTACAGCATGACACCATTGTGCATCGTATAATCCCCTCCCAATAGTTTTGGGATCTCGCTTATATCTTTTCCTATCAGAACCTTTCTCTTTATTAGATCTTTATACATACGCAATCGGGGAGTCCATAAAGCTTTCTCATCACGTGCCACAGCATCAGACCGATTCCACTCGATGACGTCGAAACTACGAGCGTACAATTTTTCCTCAAATACTACTCGCGCGTGACACACCCAATGTTGGATCGAAAAGAGATCGAAAAAATAGATAGTCACAATGCCCGCGACAATGAGTAACCCTGTAACGACCCTTTTAAGATTTTTTGTCATAGTTCTGGTGATCCCGTGGGCAACGATGAATCTCAGAGGATGTCATTCCGCGCGGCTTACCGCGCTTCCAGTCAGGGACCGCGACGCCTTCAGGCGTCGCGG
>JAYUUO010000062.1:0-16037 GCA_043754515.1 Armatimonadota bacterium | reverse complement strand
GAGTCCGCGCAAGTGGGACGGCAGTTAGGGGAGTGTCGCCATTGCCGCCATTGAGGGTGTTGGTTCAGGAAATCATCAATCGTGACGAATAGAGCGGTGATTTGCTGGCCAATGCTTTGTCGTTCTTGGGCGAGTTTGGCCATCATCGGGGGCAAGACTTGTGACAGCGGGAAGTTCTGAGCAATAAGATGGCGTACCGCTTTGGCCGTTGGCGTACTGCTTTGGCCATTGGCGTACCGCTTTGGCCGTTGGCGTCGGTATACTAATCAGGGAAGGTCGTCCTGTGTAAAGGTAGAGTTTGGCGACTTCATTTTACATCAGGACGACCGACCAACCTCAACTCAAGATTCGGGTTTACTTACCTTTCGCCGGAACCGGCTTCGCCGCGTCGGGCTTTGCCACGCCCGGTAGCATCGCGAACACGTTGCGCCGCTCGGGGGCGAAGTATTTACGCGCGACCCGCTCGACGTCCGCCGCCGTCACCGCTATAAGTTTACCGTAGCGATGGTTCACTTCGTCCGGCGATCCGAAAAGTAGATCCGCCGACGCCAGTGCCGACGCCTTAGACTCGGTGCCGATCCGCCCGAACACTTCGGTGGTCAACAACTGGTTCTTCGCCTTCGCCAACTCCGCGTCGGTGACGGGTTCGGCGCGCAACTTGTCCACTTCGGCGAGCAACGCTTTCTCCACCTCGTCCGGCGATTTACCGGCGTTCGCGACGGCGAAGAAGAAAAACATGCCGCCGTTCAGGAGGTCGAAGCCGCCCCCCTGTGCTTGCAGAGCCAGTTGTTGGTCGCGCACCAGTGTCCGGTACAGACGCGCCGACTGCCCCGCCGAAAGGATCTGCGTGAGCACGTTGAACACCGGCGCGTCGGGGTCGCTCGGCGCGGGCACGCGGAACGCTACCCCGACCGCCGGGAGTGGGGCGAGTTTGTCATGGAAGACGGCCCGCTTTTCGCTCTTCGGAGCGTCCTCATGCGGGAGCGGGATGCGCGGGAATACCCCGCTCGCGGATTTCGGTATCGCGGCGAAATATTTCTCCACCACCTTCATCGCGTCCCGCGTTTTGAAGTCGCCGACCAGCACCAGCGTCGCGTTGTCCGGCGTGTAGAACGTGCTGTGAAACGCCTTGACGTCCGCGAGTGTCGCCGCGTCGAGGTCCGGGATCGAGCCGATGGGCGCGTGGTCATACGGGTGCCCGGTCGGGTAGGCGAGCGAGAGGATGTTCTGGATCAGTTCCCCGTACGGCGCGTTGGCGACGCGGGAGCGGTACTCCTCCTTAACCACGTCGCGCTCGGACTTGAGGTTCGACTCGTCCACGTTCAGTGTCGCCATCCGATCGGCTTCGAGGAAGAGCACCCGCTCCAGCGCGTTCACGGGAACCGTCTCGTAATAGAGCGTCTGGTCGAACGATGTACCGGCGTTGTACGCGCCGCCGATCTGCTCGACATAGCGGGCGTGCCCCTCGGGCGGCACGTTCTTGCTGCCCTTGAACATCAGATGCTCGAACAGGTGCGCAAACCCGGACTTACCCTTCGGCTCGTCCTTCGACCCGACCCGGTACCAGACCTGTACAGTAACGACGGGGGCGCGGTGATCCTCCAGCGTGATCACTTTGAGGCCGTTCGGGAGCGTGGAGACATGAAACGGGAGCGGCGCGGGCTTCGCGGAGGCCGCGCCCGGCGCGGCGGGCGCGGGTAGCACGGCGGTGAGGGGAACGGGTAGAAAAGGTAACGGAATCATGCCCTATTGTACTCGAAATGGCGGCGGTTCGGTTCTAGTACGCCCCGCTACGGCTTCGCCCGCAGGTTGTCGAGCAGGAAGGTGGTGAGTAGCGTGCGCATGTGCTGGGAGAGGGCGGGGTCGGAGATGCCGTGGCGGGAGCGGGGGTAGAGCATCATGTCGAACGGCTTCCCGGCCCGTTGCAGGGCGTAGATCAGTTGCACCGTGTTCTGCAAGTGGACGTTGTCGTCCATCGTGCCGTGCAGGAGCAGAAGCCGCCCGGACAGCTTCGCCGCCGCGCCGACCGGGGACGTTTCCTTGTAGCCGTCCGGGTTCAGCTGGGGCGTGCTCATGTACCGCTCGGTATAGATACTGTCGTAAAGGCGCCAATCCGAGACCCCCGCGCCCGCGACCCCCGCCTTGAACAGGGTGGTGTGCGTCATGAGGTACTCGACCATGAACCCGCCGTATGACCAGCCGTAGACACCGACACGCTTGCCGTCAACGTAGGGCAACGTTTTCAGGTAGGCGAAGGCGTCCTCAATGTCGCGGGTCTCCCCTTCCCCCAGGTGTTTGTAGATCCCCCAGACGTTCTTTGTCCCCTTCGCGCTCGCGGATCGGTTGTCGCACAGGAACACGATGCAGCCCTGTTGCGCGAGATACTGGTGCCAGAGCGAGACCACGCCCCACCGGTCGAGCACGGTCGGCGAGGCGGGGCCTCCATACAGGCAGTAGACGACCGGGTATTTCTTAGTGGGTACGAAGTCGGTGGGCTTGAGCATCACGGCGTCCATCTTGTAGCCGTCGCGGGCGGGGATGGTCAGTAGGCGTGGCGTGGACAGCCGGTAGGCGCGGCGCGTGGTGAGCGGGAGCAGGTTCGCGCCGAGAGGGCGGAGTTCTGCGCCGGTGTTCGCGGCGTGCAACCGCAACTGTGTCGGATCGCCGAGGTCGTTCCACCGGTCCAGGAATAGCGTGGCGGAGGGATCGAAGGCGGCGTCGTGCGTCCCGTCGCGCGTGGATATCCGCTTCGGGATTGCCGTCCCCGCCACGTCCCCACCGCTCGCCGCCGACAGGGGTATGCTGAAAACCTGGGACTGTGTGGCTCCTGTCTGGTTGCCCGCGACATACGCCACGCCCGCCACTTCGTTGACCGCTAGCAAATCGGACACATCCCAATCCCCCTTTGTGACCGCGCCCCGTGGTATCCCATCGGGCCCGTAGCGATACAGGTGACGGTACCCGGTGCGCGCGCTCCGCCAGAGGAAGGAGCCATCCGCGAGGAAACGGGGTTCGTCTAGAATGTCTACCCACGCGGGCGAGGTTTCTTCCAACAGTTTCGTCGCGGTGCCGGTGCTGACATCCGCCGAGAGCAGGTGCAGAAACGTCTGGGTTCGGTTCTGGACCTGGACGAGGAGCCGTGCCGAGTCGGGCGCGAAGCCGAAGCGCGCGATCAGCCGGTCGTCATCGGGATAATTGTCGAGGTTGACGCGCGTGAGCGGTGCCGTCTCGGCTCCGATCAGCGCGACGAACAGACTCGCCTTCGGGTTCGGGTCGCCCGCCTTGGGGTACAGTTCCGGCTCCATCACCGGCACGCGCGGCAGATCATCCACGAGCGGGATGGGCGTGATGCCGGTGTCGTCTAGCCGCAGGAACGCCAGCCGCTTACCGTCCGCGCTCCACCGATAGCCGGACGTGACGCCGCGTCCGTAAACCTCCTCCTCGTAAACCCAATCGAGATGCGCGTTGAAGACGCGCGCGGAGCCGTCGCTCGTTACGCGAACCGGCGGCGTCGCGCCGCTGGTATCCCAGTGGACGGGGGCGACATACAGGTCGTTCGCGGACACGAAAGCGACGTAGGTTCCGTCAGGCGAGAGGGAGATGTCAGTCCGCCGCTGATCGGGCAGGGCGGTGACGCGGGCGGCGCGGCTTTTCGCGAGGTCATAGACGTAAATATCGCCGCCGATCTCCAGCAGGGCGCGGCGGTCCGTATCGTCGAGGCGAAGGGACGAGGCGTTCCGGGACGCGTTCCGCGCCGTCTTTTCGTCCATCCCCGGCAGGGCACTGAGCGCGGCTTGTAGCGCATCGGCTCGGTAGAGTGGCGTGGCGGCACCGGTTCGGGCGTCCACCCGGTAGAGCGTGGTGCCCCCTGCCTCGAAGCGAGTTTCCACGAGGGCGGGCGGCTCGCCGGGCTTGGCCGAACGGAGCCAGCGCAGGCGCGGGATGGAGCCGTACTGGTCAATGCCGCCCGCGAACCCGAGGGCTTCGTCCAGCGACAGATTTTTATCGCCCTCGGCACCGGAGGGCGGAATGGGGCAACAAAACAGCAGCAACAGTGCCACGGCGGCAACCGCGCGGCGAACAGCGGGACAGGGCAGGGGAAAACACTCCTTCGACTTCGATGACACCAACTGCTCGATTATAGGCATGACTAATGTTGTATGCAATCAATGTGCCATACAGGTAATTTAGATTCACCCGTTCTCGCGCCCATTCGGGCGCGATCACGAACTTGACAGGTAAAGGGACGATTGGTAAAATGCTTTGCCCGAAATCCGAGCGACCCTTTCCGGGCGGCGGTATCCTCGGGGCAGGAACCCAAAAGTTTCCGGCGCGTGACCGCGCCGGTGAAGAAAGATCCCGGAGGCCTCAACATAAACAACCGTGACCCGCGTTTCGACCGCGGCAGAGATTTAGGACCGCGCGTCAACGAGCGGATTCGTGTGCGCGAAATCCTGGTCATTGACGACCTGGGCAACAAACTCGGCAACATGACGCCGCGCGAAGCACTGGAGATCGCTCGTAGCCGGGGGCTCGACCTGGTCGAGGTAGCACCTACCGCGCAACCGCCCGTCTGCCGCATCGTGGACTACGGCAAGTACAAATACGAGCAGGGCAAGAAAGACCGTGATGCCGCGAAGAAGCAACGACAGGCCGCCGAAATCAAGGGCATGACGTTGCGCCCTGGCACGGACGACCACGACCTTGACTTCAAAATCAAAAACATCGTGAAGTTCCTCGGCGATGGGGATAAGGTGAAGGTCACGGTGCGGTTCCGATCCCGGGAAATGACACACCCGGAGTTTGCGCAAGCCTCGCTCCAAAAGATCGTCGCCGCCGTTACCGACTCCGGCGTCGGGATAGTGGAACGACCCGCGACGATGGAGGGCAAGCAGATGATCATGGTGCTGTCGCCGAGTAAGGAGGTCGTAAAGAAGCCGACCCAGAACGTGCCCGGCACGCCCAAAGAAAAACCTGCTCCCAAGGTGGTAACGGGCGATGCACGCGAAGCACCGAACGATGAGAAGACATCGGGCGAGGATGACGACGACGAGGATGATGACGATGATGATGACGCTCCGGAAGCGGACGACGCCGTAACGGCGGTGCCCGCGCCCGTAGTGGAATCAGCGGCACCGGTTGCGGAAGTAGTCTCGCCTGTCGCGGAATCGGCGGCACCCACGCCGCCCGCCGAGCCGGTACCCACGCCCGCCGGGGACGCGCCCGTCGCGTAGCCCGCGTCGGCGAGCAAGTTAGGGGGTGTGGGTTGGGAGTCACGTGCTCGCGGTTGGCGGTCGCGCGACTTCCGGGGTAACTCCCACCCGATCTCTGGTTGATGGCCCCCGCTCTGTTCCACAGGGCGGGGGTTTATTTCTTTAGCGAATACCTTCACGTGCCCGAAAATGGCTAGGTTGTGAAAGAACAGCGAAAGTACACAGCGATGGATGTTTCACGCTACGAACTGCCCTATAAGCCCCCTCTCGCGTGGGCCGAACTGCTGGAGTTCATTGCTGGTCGTACGGTGCGCGGCGTGGAGATCAAGGACGGCGATATCTACCGGCGCACGGTGCGCTGGGAAGATCGGATCGGCGTGGTGTCGGCGCAACCGATGCCAGGCCGGGACGCGCTCCGTGTCGAACTGTCGGCGTCGCTCGCGGGGGCGACAGTGCCGGTGCTGGCGCGGGTGAAGCGGCTGTTCAATCTGGACGCTGACCCCCATGCCATTTCGGAGTGGCTTGGCGAGCTGGCGAGCGGCTGCCCCGGCTTGCGCGTCCCCGGCGCGTTCGACCCGTTCGAGATGATGGTACGGGCGATCCTGGGGCAACAGGTGTCGGTGAAGGCGGCGACAACGCTCGCCGGACGGTTCGCCGCCGCGTTCGGCACGCCGGTCGAAACCGGATTTCCGGGGCTGACGCACCTTTTCCCGACGCCGGAGCGGGTTACGCACGAAACGATGGACTCGGTCGCCGCGCTTGGCATCGTCGGGGCACGGGCGCGGAGTATCCTCGCGCTGGCGGAGGCGGTGGCGGGCGGCACTATCTCGTTCGCGCCGCGAGCCGACATCGCGGAAACGGTGGCGAGCCTGCGAGCGTTGCCCGGTATCGGCGAATGGACGGCGCAGTACGTCGCCATGCGGGCACTCGGCGATCCGGACGCTTTCCCGCACACGGATCTGGGCCTGTACAAGGCACTCGGCACCACGCGCCCGAAGGAGGTGCTGGAGCGGGCGGAGGCGTGGCGACCGTGGCGGGCGTACGCGGTGATGCATCTATGGCGCGGGCTATCCCCGGTGCCGCCGGCACCGGCGATTGAGGATACGGTGTCGTTATCGCCTGACGACGGTCGGATGACGATTGGCGAAAAGGAAACCGAATGAGAACCTACTACATCCACGTCGAAAGCCCCATCGGTCGGCTACTGCTGACCGCGAGTGGAGACGCGCTAACAGGTATGTACATGAACGAGCACAAAAACGGCGCGGGCATCGGCGTGGATTGGGTGGACGAAAAGACAACCGTTCTCGCGCATGCCGCCGACGAACTGGCCGAATATTTCGCGGGAACGCGCGAATCGTTCACCGTACCGGTCTCGGATGACCACGGAACCGCGTTTCAACGGGCCGTCTGGCGCGAGCTACGGCAGATCCCCTACGGGGAAACGATCACCTACGGCGAACTCGCGCGGCGCGTCGGCGACCCTGGCGCGGCGCGGGCCGTGGGCGCGGCGAACGGGCGCAACCCCGTGAGCATCATCGTGCCGTGCCACCGCGTCATCGGGGCGTCGGGGAAGCTGACGGGGTTTGTGGGCGGCGAGGAGCGCAAGGCGTTCCTGCTCGCCCACGAAAGACACGGTGCGGCGACGCTCGCGCTGTGAGTTGACAAGTGGCTCCGCCTCCGACACCACGGCGCGTGTATAATAGCGCGGAGGAACCTGCCGATGACACGTCGTGCCTTTTCAAGCCTTTCGCTCAAAGACGCCCTGGAACTTGTCCCCGCGCAACGCACGTCGCGCTGGACGCTAAACACACCCGATCGCGTACCGAGCGATGTGCTAGTTGCAAACTTGCAACGGCTAAACTCGTTCGCGCTGACGACCTCCGAAGCGGCCAAAGTGATGGTGATTGACACGATCATCGCGGAGATCGTCCCCGACTATCCCCGGCTAAAAGTGTGGAAGGGTGAGCCGCTCGAAGCGGCCACGGTCGGCGGCGTCGCCGACTACCTGATCGCGCGCGACTACGCCTATGTCGAGACTCCGCTCCTGTGCGCTATTGAGGCGAAAAGGGACGATTTCGAGGCGGGCGAGGTACAGTGCATTGCGGAGATGGCGGTTTGTCAGCAACGGAACACGAGCGACGGCCATGAGACGGAGGTCTACGGCATCGTCTCGAACGGGCAGGGCTGGGTATTTTACCGGCTCACGCGCACGCCCGAGGTGTTCGTGTCCGGCCTGTTCACGATGAACCGTTTGCCGGAACTGCTGGGCGTGCTCGACCACGTCGTCGCGGCGTGCGCCGCGAACATCCCCTGAGCGACCGTGTTTAGTGATCGGCACCGGAAGCCCGGATGATCTCCTCGTGCGTCAGGCGGCGCGATAGCCCTGCCCAGTCGCCTGTGCCGCTCGCGTCTCCCCTGGTGTCGGCGTATATTTCGAGCCCGTTGCCGTCCGGGTCGCTGAAGTAAAGTGCCCAACTGATCCCGTGATCCACGGCGACGGCCCGCTCCCCAGCGTCGAGAAGGGCGACGTAGGCGGCCGCGAACGCGCTTTTGTCCGACACCTCGAATGCAGTGTGGTATAAGCCGACCCCGTGCGGCGGGGCGTCCGGGGCGAGTGCCCCCACTGCTTGTAGCGCGACGACGTGGTGTACTATCCCGTCCGTCAGAAACGCGTAGGCATCCCCGACGCGCTCCGAGATTGCAAGCCCGAACGTCCGCGTGTAGAACGAGACGGCCCGGTCGAGGTCGCGTACCTTTAAGTGGACGTGGCCGAGTTTGTACGGCGGTTGTGTGTTCATAATTTGAATCCGGGTTTTACTTTCAGACGCGGGATGCTCCGCGAGCACTCCGCGTCGTCTTTCTGCCTCGTTTCATCGCGCTGCGAACGGCGCGGCTTGCTCCGACGGCCGTGGAATGACCTTCGAGAGCCAACTGTCCGCCGAGAGCGCGCCCGCGCCCCCTAGCATCACCGCCGAGGCGAGGCCGAGCATCAGCAGATCATACTCGATGCCCTCGCCCTTTTGCGTGCCGAACCAGTTCATAAAAAGGCCGTTCGGCAGATGTGCCAGCACCAGCGCGCCGGCGATGGACGCGGCTATCCCGAACGCGGCGGGGCGAGACAGAAGCCCGACAATCAGCGCGAGCGACCCGAAGAATTCCGCGACGATCAGCAGAAAGCCGAGGAACGCGGGGACGTGTATGCCCCCGAAATATTGCATCGTTTTGACGAACCCGAAGCCGCCAAACCAGCCTAACAGTTTCTGCGCCCCGTGTGGGAACATCACCGTGCTGAGCGCGACCCGGCTGACGAGGAGCGCGACGTTTTTGTTGTCCGTAACGAGTAGTTTCTGTATCATACTGTAGTCCTTTCGTCCGGTCGGGGCGTGAACAGGAATGTCACGCCCCTCCCTTCCCGTGACTGTTACTTCCCAATGCCAATCTCTTTGGCGAACTCGGCGTTGTCCCAGAAGAGGAACTCTTCGTCCATGACGCCGTTCTTCCAGTGAGCGACCGTACACATCAGGATTTTGAACGCCTTGCCTGTGGGCGGAATGGTTTTACCGTCGCCGATCGGCATAGGGTTTGTGAAGGTGCCCTCGAAAATGCCGACCACGCTCGTGTGATCACCCTGCCCTACTTTGATCGGGTGCTGAAGAATGCGCGTGTCCGGCGCGAACACGAACAGGGCTTTGAGATCTTTGATGTGCGTCTCGATGCCGTGCGTCACGCGCCCGTCGGGCCAATGAACCGTGACGTCGCGCGAGTGGCTACGGCCCAACTCGTCCCACTTTCCATTCGAGAAGACGTTGAAGTCCAGGTCGTCGAACGTGGCGAGGTTCTTCGTAACCGCGCCCGCCTCGCTCTTCTGGTTTTTCGCGGCGTCGAACGCGGCGCGGGCGATGGCGGCGGGTGTCGCGGGAGCCGATTTTGGCGGGGCGGCGACTGCGAACGGGGCGATGCTAGCCCAAACTGACAGGGCGGTGGCGGCTACTACGAGCCGAATGGTGTTTTTCATTTCTGTTTCCTTACGTATTCTCGGATTATCTGGCGATGTTCGCCGAGTCATAGAAGAACGTCTCGCGGACTATCTTGCCGTCCGCCCACTCCTGAGAGCGCGATCTGATCAAAGCGGAGCCGCTTGCCATCGGTGCCGGTGAACTCGAAGTTCCACCGGATCGCGGCGGTGTCGTTAGATTCGTCCACGGCGATGGACGCGGCGCGATTCTCGTGAATCTCGCGGATGTAGTTCACGAAGCCTTCCTCACGGGCCAAATTCGCGGCAAGCCCCACCGTCAGCTCCCCTCCGTTGTCGCGCATCATGACCGTGTCGGCGTAGAAGCGATGTAAAGCGGGCATTACCTGCCCTGTGATGACGAGCGCGACGAGTTCGGTGACGTTATCGCGTAACGTTACCGACTGGTTAGTGTTCATGCTACTTTCTTTCTATACCACAATCAATATTTGCAATCGGTATTAATATACACCAGCCTAGATATATTTGCAAGTGGAAATATTGCCCGTGGTAAAATATTTTTCGGGGATGATCTAACGTGGCGATTTTGAACGAAACGCATAAAGCCGCATGGCGCATGTTGCTGACGGCGCGGGCGCGACTGGTGGAGACTATTGACCGCGAACTAGCGGCGGCGGGTGTTATCGCCTTCGACTGGTATGACGTCCTGCTGTGGCTGGAAGAGGCCGACGGGCGGCTCAAGATGGGCGAACTCGCCGACCGCGTTCTGGTGAGCCGGAGCGGATTGACGCGACTCGTGGACCGGCTTGTGGCGGAAGGCTACGTGCGGCGCGAGCATTGCGCGGAAGATCGCCGCGCCGTCTATGCCGTATTGACAGACGAAGGGCGGGCGGCGAGAGAAGCGGCGTGGGTGGTGTACGAGCCGTCCATCGTGAATCACTTCGCCCGTTTTTTAAGTGACACCGAAGCGGCCACAGTGCGGGATGCCCTGGCACGAGCCGTGGAAGGCACTTTGCATCGCGGAGATGGCGGTTTGTCAGCAAAGTAACATCCGCGACGGTCACGAGACGGAGGTCTACGGCATCGTCTCGAACGGGCAGGGGTGGGTATTCTACCGGCTGACGCGCACGCCCGAGGTATATGTATCCGGCCTGTTCACGATGAACCATTTGCCAGAGCTTCTAGGTGCGCTAGAGATGTCGAGGACTGGTCGTGGCAAAGAGGCTGGACGAGTGTGCGGGGCACCGTCGAGTTAGACGAAGGCCCGGCGAAATATCTCGCTTCGCGGGTGAATCCCGGATATATCTTGAACCGGTAGGGCAGAATGTTTTCGGGACACTGGGACGAGTTGACCTGCTTGTTTGGCCCGCGCTCTACCAGGCTCCGTTACTGTTCGTCGCGAAGCGCAATCCGACTCAGGATTGGACGTTGCAGTTGGATTCGGGGATAGACTACCCCGACGGATGGTCTAAGAATTCGTTCTACAAACTAGAAGGGCTGTCGGAAACAGGCACCTTCCACATCCGTCATCTGCGTCTGAACCGTGTTCATCTCGTCGCGCACCGCCGCCGACGCGCCGAACAGCAAGCCGTACTTCGGGAGCAACAAACTCTTTCGCGAGTGTTGGAGGATCGCGAGAGCGAACTGGCTGAGTTGCAAAAACAGCTCGGCGGATGAACATAGAATACTCCCTGCGACACAGCGCATCAATCATTAGTTTGCCCCCGCGCTGGTTCCGCCGCATAATGGTTCATGGACGCCACCCGGTTTATCGAGCGTATTAAGCGGCACCCCGAATACAAGGGGCAGATCGTACACGACCAGACGCTCGACGCGAAAGCGGCGCAGTTCGGCGAACTCGACGCGCCGCTCCCGCCCGCGCTCGCGGACGCCCTTGCGACTCAGGGGGTTGACCGGCTGTACCGGCACCAGGCGGAGGCGATTGACGCCGCCCGCTCCGGCTTCCACTGGATCATTACTACCCCCACCGCGTCCGGCAAATCGCTCTGCTACAACGCGCCGGTGCTGGAAACCCTGCTCGCCGACCCGCACGCGCGCGCCCTGTACCTGTTCCCGACCAAGGCACTCGCGCAGGATCAGCGTGGCAAGATTGACGCCCTGAAGCTCGCGCCCGGCGTGACCACCGCGACGTACGACGGCGACACGCCCAAAGAGGAGCGCGGCTGGGTCAAGCGGATGGCGCGGGTCGTGATCACCAACCCGGATATGCTCCACATGGGCGTGTTGCCGTACCACACCGGCTGGGGATCATTCTTCCGCGGTCTGCGCTATGTGATACTGGACGAGGCGCACACGTATCGCGGCGTATTCGGGGCGCATGTCGCCAACATCCTGCGTCGCTTGCGTCGGATCTGCGAGCATTATGGGTCGTCGCCGCAGTTTTTCGCGTGCTCGGCGACTATCGCGAACCCTGGCGAACTGTTTCATAAGTTAACGGGGTTAGAGGCACGGGTGATCTCGGGGACCGGCGCGCCCTCCGGCAAGAAGCAGTTCGTGTTCTGGAACCCACCGATCATTGACGCCACGACCGGGACGCGCCGGTCTACGAATGCCGAGGCGACGATGCTTTTCACCACCCTGGTCGGCGAGAACACCCGTACGATCGCGTTCACCCGCGCCCGCAAAACCGCCGAACTGTTGCTGTCGTACTCCAAAGCCGCGCTGGAGCGCACCACGAAGCCGGAGACGGCGGGGCGGATCATGTCGTACCGGGCGGGCTACACTCCCGCCCAGCGGCGCGAGATCGAACGGCGGCTGTTTAGCGGCGACCTGCTCGGCGTCACCGCGACCAACGCGCTCGAACTCGGCGTTGACATAGGCGGCGTGGACGCCTGCGTGATGACCGGCTACCCCGGTACGGTCGCGTCCACGTGGCAACAAGCGGGGCGGGCGGGCCGTGGCAAGGGCGACTCGCTCGCGGTGCTAATTGCGGCGGACAATCCGCTCGACCAGTTCCTGATGAAACGCCCCGACTACTTCTTCGGCAAGGCGCACGAGCATGCCGCGCTGGATCAGACAAACCGGCATATTTTAGGCGGGCACCTGCTCTGCGCCGCCTACGAACGGCCGCTCGACGACGCGGACCTGGCCCTCTTCGGCGGCGAAAAAGCGCGGTCGGTCGCGAACCGCCTGTGCGAGGAGGAAGCGTTGTCGGCGCGCGGGGACCGCTTCGTTTATGCCGGGCAGGTGTATCCGGCGAGCTTGGTCAACATCCGGTCGGCGTCGGGGAACCAATACACGATTCTAGACTCGAGTCGCGGCAATAAGGTGCTCGGCACCGAGGACGAGGGCAAAGTTTTCGAGACGTTGCACCCCGGCGCGATCTATCTGCACATGGGCGAGACGTTCCTGGTAGAGGAGCTGGACAGCAAGAACTTCCGCGCTCATGTCCGCCCCGCATCCGCCGGGTACTTCACCGAGCCGCGCTCCGAGTCGCGGACGGAGATACGGCGCACGGTCGCGTCAAAGGAGTGGGGGCAGACCGTGGCGTACTTCGGCGAGGTAACCGTGACGTCGCAGGTGGTTGGGTTCCGGCAGAAACAGCTTTATTCGGATGAGGTGCTGGGCAACTTCGATCTCGATCTGCCGGAACAGCGTTTTGACACCGAGGCGGTCTGGTACCCCATCCCGATGGAACTGGTCACGCGGCTGGAGGGGAACGGGCTGGATCTCTCGGGCGCGGTTCACGCCGTTGAACACGCTTCAATCTCGCTCCTGCCGCTATTCGCGCTGTGCGACCGCAACGACATCGGCGGCGTTTCGACCCCGTACCAGCAACAGGTCGGCGCGCCCGCGATCTTCGTCCACGACGCGCACCCCGGCGGCGTCGGCATCGCTGAGACGGGTTACCGGCAGATCGAGCAGTGGCTGGGCGCGACACTGACGCTACTGGAAGAGTGCCCATGCGAGTTCGGTTGCCCGTCGTGCATCCAGAGTCCGAAGTGCGGGAACAACAACGAGCCGCTGGACAAGTCGGCTGCGCGGATGGTTTTGCGTTACCTGCTTGCGAGGGGATAAACTGAACAGATGAGCCTGATGTTGAACCTGACGCCGGAGGTCGAAGCACAATTCCGGGCGCAGGCGGATAAGAACGGTTTGCCAGTCGCCGAGTACGTCTCGCGCTTCTTGCTGACAGCGGAACCGGCCAGCACTGAAAGTGATCTGGCGCAACGCATTCAGAACGCGATCCCCGCTGACTTACAACGTCAGTTCAACCGTCTGTATACGAAACGTCGCCGCGCTCCCGAAACGCTGACCGAGGGGGAGTACGCACAGCTTCTGCGCCTGACCGACGAGATCGAGGCACGCGACGCGGAGCGGGCGAGTCGACTTGTTCGTCTAGCCGCGCTCCGCAACGTCAGCGTCGAGGCGGTCGTCGTTGCACTCGGGTTAAAACCCGTCGTGCATGAGTGATCCTACGCTCGAAACGGCGTGCCGTCCCCGTAAGGGAGATTGTACGGTTACGTGCTAACGGCTGTCGCGAATATTGCAAGAGCCAGGATAGGTTAGCAACACAGGGCTTTGCGACGGAGCATATACTACCTCGGGAGCAAGGCGGCTCGGACGAATCTGATAACCTCGCGTTGGCATGTCCGGGTTGCAACAATCACAAGTTCACGAAGACGACAGGAATTAACCCGGCGACGAAAGAAGTGGTGCAACTCTTTCATCCGCGTAACGACGTTTGGCAAGACCACTTCGGATGGAGCGAGGACGGCAAGATGATCATCGGTAGGTCCCGGACGGGTCGCGCCACAATAGACGCTTTGCAACCGAACAGGGAACGCCTCGTCAACCAACGTGCGGCGTTCGTGGTAGCAGGGTTGCACCCGCTGCGCGAGACGAGCGACTGATTTTACATTTAATGTCCTATAAGCGAGCGGATGCGGGCGAGCCGTAGTCGTTTTTCGCGGAGTACTGTCTGTAGCTCGGAAATAGTCGCCTCTCGATCCCGTATCTCTGCCATCCGCTTGTCTGCCGCGACGGCGAGGTATTCGGCTTCCTCTCGCTCCAGTCGCTGATAGAATGCGCTCAATTCCGCCGTCTCTTCGGGGGCGAGCGGCTCGCCGCGCCATTCCCGCGCATGTAGCAGTTCGATATTGTCTGTCGAATGCGATGTCATCGTCTTTGCTCCGGTACCGCGAGAATTGTATCATTCCTTCCGCTCGGGCTAAGCGACGGTACTGTCACCTTAAGGCGATTGCATCATAGACCGGTTGCTATTCGGGTGAACGTCCCCGTACCCCGTAATAGTCGCGAAAGTAATTGGTCCATGATGCAATCGCCCTAACTTTTACCTGACTCGAACACTAACCAGTGCAAGCGATGCCGTCCGCGCCCGGCAAGTCGGGCGCGGACGGCGTTACCTTCTTCTGGTTTGGCAGGTCGCCGCCCGGCTAGGGAACATCGGAGCCGTTCCGCACCGCTTCCGCCCTGCCGTGTTCGTCGAGCGAGTCGTAGGCAGACGCCAGATTCATTTCAAAATCCTTCGCCGTTCGTTGATCCCCGATTCGCCGACTCTCGTGTATCGCCTCGCGATCCCACTGCATGGCCTTCCGTAGCGATATCTTGTCGTCCGCGTTCATGGTACCGGTAGCATGGAGACTGTGGCGCGATAGATTCTGGTAGTAGTCGGCGCGCTTTCGGGCGGATTCCAGACGCAGTGTCGCGGGCGGCCTACTCCGTTGAATTTCTTTCGAGACGGGTTCCGTGTCATAGCCGGGGTCGGGCGTCTGCTCCGGCAATCGCACGGTGATTGTTATTCTCTCCTTCGCGACGATCACGTTGCGCACTTGCCCGTTGCCGAGCGAATCGGTGATACCACAATCAGCGTCAAGGTTAAGTGTTATTGTTCGTGGCAACGGCTCTTCCTTCCGGAGTGGTATGAGCGGTACAAGGTGCAGTCGCGGCTCATTAACCCAGTAGAGGGTTCCCTACGGCCGCCCAATCTCGACATAGATCCGTCCCCGATCGTCACGCGGATATTGGTAGCCTGGCTCTCGCTCCGGGTTCAATGGTATCGCTAGCACTTGAATCATTATCTCCTCTAGTTTGTGATCCATTCGCGTGTTGCCCATCCAGCCCTGAACTCGGAGACGGATGTTCCCCCGCTTGTCCATCGCGTCGGTAGTAACACCCACAGTTAAGCCGTTTTGGGTAGTACCGTCCATTCCCGACAGACTCGTCGGGTCGAGCGGGGCGGTCATATCCACCACCTTATAGGTGTCGGGCAAAGAAACTTCCGTCACACCCTCGGGTAGCGTCATATCGTATTCCGCCACCAAAAACGCCTGATCCCACGTGCGTTTGATCATGTCAGTGGGGATGGCGTGCCAGTTCATCTTCCGCTCTTGATCCTGATTCATCGCCTTGATCTCGGTTCGCCGCAACTCGTAGCGTACCGGTAACCGCGTCGCTGTACTTACACTCAGCGTGCCGACTTCGACCAGGTCGTTTCCGTAGGAGATAGGCCCGACCTGGAGTTTGATTTGACCGCGTGACCTTTCCGTCTCCAAAAAACTCTTCAGGTAGTCGCCGTCCATGTCTCCGATGAACAACGTGGCCTCGCTGTCAGTATCACTGTGTCCATTGCTCGGGGATGAGTTCCGCGCGGGTAATGGTTGAGAGAGCGTCTCGAGAACCAGCCCACGCGTCCGAAACGCCGCCCGATTTGGGGCAATAATCCGGGTCCGGATCGCCCCGTCGTCGGTCATGGAGTCGTCGCCGATCTGCTCCCGGTACAGGTAGGGGGCTCGTCGCCCCCATATCTCCCACCGGACGCGCTTCCCCTCTACGACCCGCCAGCCGACGAAGTGCCAGGTATGCGC
>JAYUUO010000061.1:0-52186 GCA_043754515.1 Armatimonadota bacterium | reverse complement strand
AACAACTGGGACCCCCAGGACCCCTACCAGTACAAACTGGTCTCGGACAATGTTTCGCCGACCGCGAACCTCGGCGTGATCGCGTTCAACCCGGCGGGCGCGAACTTCTCGGTGTCTACACCCGGCGGTGTGAAGCCGTTCACCGCGCTCGCATCTTACGCGGTGCTCGACTGGCATATCTTGCACGACGACCGCGCGGTACCGGAAGGCGGCAAGGTGCGTACGAGTCTTCCCAGCATACGAGTCAAAGGCGACAGTAATGTTGACCTAACGGAGACGGGCGCGAACCGCACCCAGTATTATCCCGGACTGTATCCGCAGGTTCCCACATACACCGACACCGCATCGCTTCCCACGGACGCTATTAGCCCGGATATACAGGTCTTTAATCTGAGCGACTCCGGCGGTGCCGCCAAGCTGATGACTGTCGGCGACCTCGCGAACCAGGCGACGACCGACTCGGACAAAGACTACTGGGTTAATCGGGCGGGACGCGGCGGCTCCTATCCGACGGGCATACTGTTTGTCAACACGGCGCGGGTGCCGGCCGGCTCCAAGGTCCGCATCCTGTACAAGGCGCAAGGTGACTGGGCGGTTTCGTTCCAGAAGGCGGCGACGGCGTACCATCTGAACCTGGACGCGACGCAGTTCCGTCCTATCACGGTGGGGGTCCCGAACACCACCATTGCTCCTACCTCTGTCGCGGAATCGTTCGCGGTGGATTCGATGGGCACGCCGACCGATTTCACCGATGACCGTATCTACTTCCACCGCTCGGAGTTGAACAAGGGCGTGACCGCCTCGTGCGACATCACTACGGCGAAGGGTACAACCCGGCTCCCCGCGCGGCAGTTCTCGATCATGAACCCGGACGGTGACTACGCCTACGCCATGGCATCAAGCGTTTTCCCGGAACTCGCCAACAAGCAGTTCAACGGAAGCGACATTGCCGGATGGAGAGTGAACGGTGACATCAACGGCGCGTCGCTCAAAACCCGCGTCATCTGGCATGACGAGTCAAATGGGCGCAACCCGTGGCGGCTCGCGGATCAGGAAACATACATCACAAGGCAGGCGCAGTAGACGATGAAACCAAACATGAACTCAAGCCGCGATGACAGCATGGCTATGGCGCGAAGCCGCCCCGTAAACCGATCCGCCTTCTCGCTGGTGGAGTTACTCGTCGTGATAGCGATCACGACGATCCTGCTCGGGCTACTGTTCGGGCCGATTATCTCGTCGTTCAACCTGACGCGACGGGCGCGGGCGGTGTCGCAGGCGCAAGACGCGGCGCGGTTCGGTCTGGAACGGCTTTCGCGCGAACTCGGGCGGGCGACATACATCTACGATAATGGCCTGTCTCCCGTCGCTATCCCGATGAACTACCAGAGCGTGGCGACGCAGAGTGGCAACATCAACATTGGCGGTCCAGCCTTAACGGATTGGCCAACGATCAAGTACGCTCGGATTGATTTGATCCAGGCAGCGGTACGCGAAAACCCGGCGGACATCATTGATCCGACCAATGGCCAGCCGGTCGGCGGCGCGGAGCTACAACCCGGGGTTCGCGGCAAGCGCGTCGTTCGCTACTTCCTCGGTTTGCGCAACCCCGGTCTTGATGCGATTGGGAACCAGAGACTTTACGGCAACCGATACGAGTTCGCGTCCGGCTTGCAGTCGTCCCGCACTAACAACCCTGTGATCCTGTATCGCGCGGAGTACGACCCGAAGGACCCGAACCTGTTCGATACCGATCCGGCGACCTACAGTAGCACGGCGGTGAACAGCGGCGGGTTCAACGACCCCGCGTTCTTCTATGCGACTAAGACCAGTAACCCCGCGCAAAAAGATGCGGGCGGCAACCCCGCTAATGGCAACTCTTATAGTGCCAACTGGCAAGCGATTTCGCAGCCGGTGCTGGTGTCCGAGAATGTGGACCTGTTGCGCTGGAACCGCGCCGGGGCAGAGACGAATCGCGAGGCGAAGGACGCGAATGATCCGTTCTCGCCGACTACTACGTTCTCCCCGGTCTCTATGCCCGGCGAGGTCGCGGCCCCCGGCTCTCTGAGCAGTGGCGGCACGGAAACGACCGCCGCCGTCCCGACCCTGTATCAGACTAAGTATGCCGCGTGGGCGTATCCGTACAAGATAGTGATCCTGCGCGGCTCGACGAACTATTCCGGCACCGCGCGGGCGATTGAGCCGTTCGGCCAAACCACTTTAACCGTGGATCGGGACGCGAGCGGCAACGTGAGTGTACAAGACTCGGCGGCCGCGCCGTTCCAGAGTTCGGGATCACTAACCACGGTGTCCGCGAGCCAGCTGTTCACGTTCTATAGCCCGACGACACATAAGTTGTTCATCAAGACGCCGCGCCTGACGTTCGCCGTGGATGTGGATCGCGGACGTATTGAGACCGCGTTCCCGCCCTACATGGGCGAGTTGAGCGGTACCGGCGTCGGTACCCCGTATTATTTGAGTTCCAGCACCGGCAAGGTAGAAAAGGCGATCCCAGGGCTTGCGCCGCAGATCGGCGAGCTAGTGCCGACGCTGTTCAGCCAGGATACGCGTGATCCGGGCGCGGGCGCGAATGGTAAGGCGAGCAACCTTGGCATATTTAGTATTGACCTTTTCGCGGCCAATTACCAGGCGGTACAAACGGCACTTGTCGCCGGGGCGGGCGTAACGCTTCCCGCTCCGTCTTCTCCGCTGTTCGTATTCGGTGACGCGGGCGGGGCGTCGGCGAGACTGCGTGGAGTGCGCATCATTCCCGGCTCGGAGCGGATCACGGCTCCGATCGCGGACGGTGGATTGCCTACCTCGTGGACGCGCGTCATCGCGACGAATGGCGGGGTCGCGCAACCGCTGTCCATGGTTGACGTAGTGGCGGTCCCCCCCCAGTTCACGAAGGTTATTGACCGCAACCCGGACTACTCGTTCGACTTCGACATATACCCGACGGCGGCGAACGCGGACGACACCCAGATTATCGCCCTCGACGCGCCCGGAACGCCCGTCGCCGGGTCAAACTCAGCACCGTCGGGCATGACGGCGTCGGTTAATTTCGGCGTGAACTTTGTTACGGGGACGTACCTGTGGCAGAACAACTACAGCCGCGACCCGAATACCGGCGACGCGACGTGGGGGAACCCGTTGGACGCGGCGGGGGGTGTGATCGCCTTCGGGAGCGCGACGCGACCGGAAGCCGACCTTTTCCGCGTGGATTACGTGACGCGGCAACAGTACAACATCAACTTAGGGGCGCGAATATACGACCCGACCGATGGCCGCGCGCAGACCATTCAGGTGACCGATAAGGTGGTAATTAACAATGCTCTCCGATAAGGACGCACGAATCATAGCAAGGGCGGCGCAACGGCGCGGCTCGCAGGCGCACCGGCAGGATGTCATCCGTCGCAAAAGCGGCGGGCAGTCGCTCATCGTGGCGATTATCGTGCTGTTCATCCTGCTGTTCCTCGGCGGTGTCTTTATCGCCCTGATTGCAAATAACCTGCGCAACACGCGGCGCGGCGTTCAGGTGTCCGCCGCCGATAAGTTCTCGGAAGCGGGGATCAAGTACCTCGACCAGCAGTTGATGACCTCGCCCGAGGGGGCGGACTGGCGACCGACGCCAGGATGTCCTGCGGGTGTGCCCATCTGCGTCGCCATCCCGACGGACGACCCCGATTACTTCTGGCTCAAGCCGTACGACCCGGCGACAGGGCAGGGTGGCTTCACGCGTGTCACGTTCGGTGGGCCGACCGCTTCACAATCCAACCTCGGCGGGCGGGCACTGGTGCGCGTTTCCTACCGACCGTATCGCACCGACCCCACCACCGGTGACTTCTGGGAGGACAAGAACGGCGACGGGGCGTACCAGCCCGCGACCGAGCGGGTTGATCCGAACGACGCCGACCGCACGCGCCGCTTCCTGCAACTTGAGTCCATCGGGCGCGTTGGCCTAGTAGATACCTCCGACCCGACTACGTTTCGCAACTCGGAAGGTCTGGGACTGCGCCGCGAACTGGTCGCTTACAAGGCACTCGGTCTGACCGAATCCCTGCGTTTCATCACCGACAAGGACAAGCGACGCTCCCCGGCGACGCTGGGCGCGCCGGACCCCGTGCAGGATCGTCCTGCGGTAGCGGCCGGTG
The DNA here is from genome assembly GCA_043754515.1 of Armatimonadota bacterium. Classification (GTDB taxonomy): domain Bacteria; phylum Armatimonadota; class Armatimonadia; order Armatimonadales; family Armatimonadaceae; genus JACMIU01. Next base: position 48,032 of record JAYUUO010000061.1, on the reverse strand, counting down.
ACGATACGACCAACCTCCTTTACGGCGGCATCAGCGCGGCGGGGACTCAGGTCGGCGGATTCGACAAGAATGGCAACCGCGTCCCCGACGGGACGGCGGTGATCGTCAATCGCCCGATTTACAACGTTTATCAGGGTGCCATTCGCTCCAATACCGACCTGACATTTTACGGGCTGAACTATGTGTCGCTCGACCCCCGGCGCGGCGACGCCGTGCAGGTGTCGGGTAGCATCCGTCTGGATAAGGTGGGTGACGGGCTTGGCGCGACGACCAGCCTTGACCCGACCAAAGTGTTGGTAACCGCCGCCGCGACCACGCCTGTGTCCGGCCTCGGCGCGACGAGCGGGGTTCCGGCGCAGGGCAACCTGCTGCCGTCCCTGTCGGGGTCGTTTACGACGCTCGCGGGGCTGGTGCGCGATAACCCGCGTGGAAACGAGACGCAGGATCTGACCGCCGACGCGGGCAACAGCAACCTGCGCGCCGTGCCGCGCCTCGAACCGCCGCTGATGGACGCGGCGACGGGCGACAATGGCCTGACCCGCTACCGCTCCCTGACGCGCGACTCGGCTCCGCTCCCGGTATCGCAGACGGGCAATGACACGGCAGCCAACGCAACGAACGTCGCGGTCGGGATTGACTCCCGATATGCCGGAGCGTACGGCTGGGGCCAGAACCTGTACATCGCGAACGCGGTTGACTTGCCTTCGTTCTCTAATTCGGGCTCGGCGGTCGCGAACACCACGTCACAACGTTCCGAGTGGCTGAACCCGACGCAGTCTGGAGCCAACAGTAGCAACGGGGCCACGGCGACTCTCACCAAGAACTGGCACGCGAACGGTGTCTATGAGCCGCCCGCGGTGACGATCACGTTGACACCGCGCTGGTTCGCGCTTACACGCTCCCGTGACTCGGGCACGGCCGATCTATCGTACCTGCGAAGTCCTAAAGACGGTCAGGCGATCACGCAGACCACGTTGTACCGCTATACGTACGACGCGGCCGGTGCACTCGCTACCGCGCCGACGGCGGGTATTGATAATGGATCTTTGGTTGCGGCAAAATTCGCGGGCTACCCCGCTACCCGTGTCGTGGCCGGGGCCAACAACGTTAGTTATTACGAAGGTGAGATGGTTATATTTGCCGAGGGCAACGTGCGCATCAAGGGCACCGTGGGTGGCTTTGATCCCGAGACGGGGGAGACCTTCGTTCGCCACCTCACTGTCGTGACGAACGGCACGGTGTATTTTGACGGTAGCCTCATCCGCGACAACATATCGCCGGAGCTAGCGAATGCCAAACCGGAGTTACTGTTGGTGAAAGGCAAATCTACAATAGCGGTGCTCGCGAAGAACTACGCCGCTGTTAATACGACACAGTTCCTATCGCCGACCGTCAACGTGGACGATGTTTCTGATAAATCGGGCGCGACAACCGGTTCGTTTGACACAATATTGTCGAATACATCTCCCGAAGCCTTCCGGAAACTGACGTTGGGACCTGTAGCCGCGTACGATGCCAACGGATTGCCGGTTGTCAGCAACGTGTTTGGTACCGGGAGTGGCATTGACCTGAACAGCACGCCGCCGTACCTGACCACGGCAAACGCGATGGCACTTCTGATGCGGCATTCGCCGGACGGCAACGGGAACACGGCGGTCAATCTGTTCCTCAACAGTTCGCTGGTGGGCACAGCGATCACGCCGAATCTCTTGGCTCCTCCTAGCACGATCGTGTTGGGGGCGAGCGCGGCGGCAAAACCGACTAATTACACGTCCGATGTATATAGCCTGAACCCGACTCCGGGGGCGGCGGGCGACTACCTGTTCCCTACAAACAGTTACCCGTATGTCGCCGCGCCGGGGACACCGGCCAAGCTCCCTTCGTTCGGGATCGCCAACAGCCTGAAGGTGCAATACGATCCGTCCGGTGCCAGTCAGGCTATTAACTACCGCCTCGCTCGTCTCGGCGTGGTGCCGCTGGACGTGCGCATTGAGGCGTTAGTTTATGCGCAGGAAGGCTCGTTCTTCGTCATACCAGGGCAGTGGTTTAACTCAGAGAGTAACGACACATTTCGGCAGTATCTGGCTCTGAAAAAGCGCCCGGAGGATCCCAACGCGCCGGACACGCGCTACCCGTTCTATGGGGAGCCGATTGACGCGCGGATCACGTTCTTCGGGGCGATCACCGAGAACCTGCCCGCCGAGATCGGCGATCAGGGCGCGTGGCTACAGAAGTGGGGCTGGATACCCCGATTCTATGGCTCGACCGGGCTGACCGGCTCCGGGGTCGCGGTCGCTACGCCGACGTATCACGGCGTTCTGTCGCCGGTGCCCGCGATGCGCGACGGCGTCGGGAACGGCATCACCTACATCTATGACCCGCGCCTGTCGTCGCCGTACGATTCGGCGGGCGTTCCGCTCCGTGCGAACCCAAACTTCGCCGGTTCGGTGGCGACGCAAGCCGAGCCGCTTCCGCCCATGCCGCGTCTCCCGGTCGCGCCGGGGTTGCTCTATTACGGCGAGCGTCCGATCAAGTAGGTCGGACCTGACTTAATCACCTGGGGGGTGGCGGTTCCGCCCCCCGGCTTTCGTGCTTTTTTGAAACAACATGATCATGCAAACCGCGCGTAACAACAAACTTTCTCTCGGGCGCATCGCCAAGGCAACCCTCGCCGTGATTCCTTTCGCGTTGGGGTCCGCCATTCTGATCACGCCCCGGCCCGCGCGTGCCGAGGCGGTGACGTTCTCGAACAGCAAGCGTGAGTATAAGGTCGGGATTCTGCTCATAGACTCCACGACCGACTTTGTGAACGCGCCGATCAAGGGGCCGGAGAACCCGGACCCGCATGTATTTTATGTCGCGGATCAGCGCACGGATATCAAGCCGGGCGGCTGGGATCTCGTGAACCCGCTCGCGCCCGCGACCGTCACCAGCGACATCTTTGGCCGCTGGTCGGGTCTCGGTGGCCGCGACCCCGGACACCCCTACGCGGTCGGCCAGAAGGTCACCAAGGACATGGCTGCCTACTGGGAGGTATCGCTGTCCAAGGCGAGCGAGGCCGAGTTGCTCCAGTTCGACGTGCTTTTTATCACCAACCACCGGGCGATGCGGTTCACACCCAAGGACCGCGAGAAGTTGCGCAAGGTCGTGGACGCGGGCGGCGTGGTCTGGCTCGACGACTGCGGCGGTATGCGTATCGAGCCGAGTGGACGATTCTTCCTGGATGAGATGCAGTTTCAGGGGAGCAGTGCCGGATTGAACGGCATGAGCGGGCCTGCCATCTATCAGCCCGCGCACCCGTTGCTAACCTCGCCCTACACGCTCTCCTACACTGATATTCTGAACCTCGGCGACAAGAGCTACGGCAACTACTACCTCGCGTCCTTTAAACCGAACGCTATTAATCTGAACGACGTCGTCCCGGACCGCGCGCCGAATCAGGAGACGCTGAAGACGATCATCGGTAACAACTACCAGGAGGACACGACGACCAAACTTGCCATGCCTTATATCTCGGCGGGTTTGTACGGTTCCGGCTCGCTGATCGTATCGTGCGCGGACATCGGGTGCGGCGTGAACGACTACACGGGCGGGTTTAACGCCGGGTCGGGCGGGAACAGCGGCGCGTACGCGGGTACGAATCTGCAAGCGGCGAACATTGAGGACCTGAAGTTCACCTATAACGCCATCGCGTGGGGGAGCGCGAATAACACGGTGCGCCGCAACAACCGCCGCACCGCGTCGTCGTCATCCGCCGTCAGCGTGCCCCTCAACCCGTCGTTCAACTTCGCGCAGGTGCCGCCCGCCGCGATTGATCCGATCCCGCGCGTCAGTTCCAACTCGTCGCCGCTGATCTCGCAGGGGATCATGTACGTGGCGGGCGTGGACAGCAATGGCAACGCGACGCTCCGCGCGTATGACACGGTGCCGAACCGCGACTACGACAACGACGGCAACAATGATGACGGTCGCCCGGATCTCATATACGGCACGCCGTACGACGAGATCTGGCGTTGGCCCGGCGCGGCATACGGGGGCGCGGAGCCGTCCTCGCCCGCACTTGCTTCGGTGCCGATTTTAGACCCGGACGGGGCGACGCGGCCCCATGACGTTGTCATGATTACCATGCCGGATGGCACGGTCAATATGTTCGACGCGCGCCCGGTTGACTTCGCCACGAACCGTCTGCTACCGACCAACGTGCCGCTTTTCACGAATGGGCCGGTCGGAAGCGGGAACTACGCGGCGGTCGGGGGGAACGTCGCGCCGTCTCCTATTTTCTATGCCAACAAGGTGTATGTGTCCGAGCCGACGGGCGGGCTGGTGCGCTGTATCAACGCCACCGACTTCAAGACTCTGTGGAAGTCCACCGAGAAGCCAGGCCCGTTTGATATAGTGGGTACCCCAACGCTTGGGCTGAACCGACTCGTGGTGAACAAGACGCATGGTTCGGGTAACGAGAACACCATTGCGGTGAACACGGATGAGTCCACGAACGACGTGATGCTCTACGTGCCGGTGCGCGATACGTCCACCACGCCCGCCTCCGAGAAGATACTGCCGTACTGGCTGGGCACGCGGGGCGAGGGCACGAAGGACATCAACTTCGACGGCACCAACTACACGATGCGGATGCGGCCGGCGTCCACGAACCTGGATCAGTTCCTGATACCGGTCGGCGGCGTTGGCTCCGGCTTCATCACGCCGAGCGTCGTGTTGTATGCCGACGTCACCGTTAGCATTGGTGGCATTGATACTCTATTCACCCGCGAGGAGAACTTCGCGGCGGGCCGCGCCGTGTACCCGAAGGCTGACCCATTCTTCAGCTCGAACGGATACGGCTTGACCTGGGCCGCTACCTGGGAAGCCTCGACCGTTAACCCCGCCTACTACAGTGGGCGGATTAATGTCACGGTGACGGGTGGATCGGTACCCAGCGCGAACGTGCCGACGAAAGTGTTGGCGGTCGCTGACTACGACCTGACATACGTGCCGCAGGGCACGGGGTCCGGCCCCGGCCCGGTGTATCTGACTGACCCGACGAACGCGCAACCGGGGAACCGCAACGCGTTACCGTTCACGATCCCCGGCGGGACCGGGCTGGAGACGGTGGCGTTCGCGACGAATGACCTGTTGCTCTACGCCGCTAACCAGACGGGCACGGCAGGCACGGCGGGCGCGCTGTCCGCCATGCAGGAGCGCGAGTTCTCGCTCTCCGCGAGCCGTATGCGCTGGCGGTACCTGCTCCACGATGGCTACACCCATGAGATTAACACCGTGTCGGTCACCGACAGGGCCGCGCTGGTGGACAAAAACAACGCCGCGATAACGGGCGTCACGATCAAGGGTTCGCCGATCACCACGAATGACGGCGTTACCTATCAGCTCGCGCAGAGTGCTGGCCGATCCATTCTGATGGCGTTCGACACGTCGCCGCAGATCACGCTGAAACTTGGCACGCCGCTGGCAGCTAACTCCAGTGTGCAGGTGTCGCAGTATGACCCGCTGAACGACAAGGTGATCTCGATCAACGGCGACGTCAACGACCGCACCACGGTGGACGTTGACTACAGCACCGGGAACGTCACGATCGCGGACTTCGGCGCGCTGAACGGAGGCGACAGGCTCCTTTCCGCCTCGTCCTCGTTCGTGGTCAACTACACGCCCGCGGTCGGTGTTACGACTGTAGGGGTGCCGAAGGTCCTGACGCCGTTCGGTCAGGCGTTCGACCCGAAGACCGGAACTTCGCAGGGCAGTTTCTCTCCGCTCCTATGGTACTACGTTCTAGACGGGGGGACGCCGCTCTCCTCGCCGGTCAAGATCGGGAGCCAGATACTCTTCACATGGACCAACGGTTTAATCGCGCTGGACGCGGATCCCGCGAGTAGCGACCCGAACGTACACCTGCGCTCGGGCAAGCCGATTGATCTGACGAAGGTGAATCACGTGTGGCAGACCCCGCTCGTGGGCGGGCTGGGGATCGGCGCGCCGAGCGGCGACGAAGGCTCGCTCGCGATCAACACCCTGGGTGGCACGAACGCGTTCACGGAAGGCTTAACGCTGGTCGCGGATAACTCGCGGGTGATGGAAGTGAACGCGGATGGGGCAGCGGTCTGGTCCGCCGACGGTACCACCGGGCGGATAGTCGCGGGCGGTCGGAACCCCATCTACAAGGCAGATGGCACGTTCGACGAGACGACGCCGAGCCGGGGGCGCACGGTACTCGAAGCGAAGTCGTTCAGCGCGCCGCAGAGCGTGCGGCGACTGGGGATCGGCGATTACCTGGTGGCGGACACCGGCAACAACCGCGTCGCGCGTTTCGACCGGGCCGGCGTTACCCGGTGGAGCGCGGAGCAACTGAACGACCCGTATGGCGTACTCGCGCCGGGCGACCCGCTGAGGCTGAGCACGCCGACCGATGTGTTGACGCGCACCCTGTCGTCATTCGACGCGTCGAAGACGCGGATCGGTTACGAGGAGCATTACCTGATCGCCGATTCGGGTAACGGGCGCGTGGTGGATGTCGTGGACTACTACGACCTGAAGGGGTTGCCGCGCACGGTCGGCGCGACGGGGCTGTCCTCGGGAATCGTGGTCTGGACGACGCGCACGAAGAGCCGGAACGGGCAGAACCTCGCGTACCATAATCTGCAACTGATTGCGGGGTATGATCCCGTCACGAAGATCGCCGGCAAACCGCTCCTAGTCGCCTCGGTGGGTAACGCGGGGGTCGCCGCGTCGAACAACCCCGACTCCACGGACTCGTCGGGCGGCTCGCTGGTGCAACTGGATTATAACCCGTACAACACCGGGTTCGTGGTCCTCGATACAAACACCAATTCCCGCGTCATCAAGTATTTCTGGGCGCAGAGCGAAGGGAATCTGAATCCTTACAACTCGGCTGGTGCCCCGGCGGACCCTGAACCCGGAAACAACGGCGGGGTGGTCCTTGCGATAAACGAACTGCGGACGGTCGCCGCGGGTGCGCCGACCGCCTCGCGCAAGTTGAGCGGGCCGACCTACTTCGAGCAGATACCGCTCGACCTGAACGGCGACGGGGTGCCCGAGTCGGTGTACCTGATCGCGGACGCGAACGGCGTGTACGCGTGTCTCGTTAACGTGGACACGGCGACCAAGAAGTCCTACTTCGATGTGCTGTGGCAGTTCGGGCAGGTGGACTACGACAAGATGAACACGAGCGGTCGTCTAAACGTAGGGATTGGGGGCGCGCTCCCGCGCTTCCTGCCGAACTCGGTCAAGCGGCTGGCGAACGGCAACTACATGATCACCAACAGCGCTTCGGGGGCGTCGAGCCTGTTCGAGTCGGGGCACTTCGCCGGGGAGGTGTTCGAGGTCTCGTTGCCTCCGATATTCAACGGGAACACCACATTGTTCGACATTAGCCTGGGGGCACCACCGACGGTCACCAACACGATCGGAGGCGGAGGGGTAGCGCAGACAGCCGTGTATGCGAACTTCTCGGTTCCGCTGATCCAGAAGACGGCGACGCTGAACAAACAACAGATGGGAAGTGGCACAAATGGGGTCTCGCTGACGGAACAACCGCATAGCGCCGACCGTCTGTAACTTGTCCTTGTCTCTTTTCCGCCCCCGGCGCACCGAATTGCGCCGGGGGCACGTAATCCGTTTCTTTTCTCAACCCATGAATCAATCCCGGATTTATCCAGACGTTATCGCCACACGCCCCGCCCCGATCAAGGCTCGCCCTGATCGCCGCGCCCGCGTGACCGTGCTCGCCGCGCTCGCCCTCGGGGCGGCCATGGGCGGACCAGCGTGGGCGCAGGTGCCCAATCCCGCCCCTACGAACGAGCAACCGTCGCAGAGAAACCCGGTGCCGCGCGCCGGGGGCGACGCGCAGAACAGCAACCGCGCCCAGGACGACAAGCTCTGGGGGGTCGGCGGCGGGAACGTGCGCGGCTTCGAGAACCCGTTCTCGCGCATTCCCAATATATCCGCTGTCTCGCAAGGCAACGGTCGCCTCGTGCCGGATGGCTGGCAGTTCCCGCGTCTCGCCTCGAACGATCCGGCGCGCTTGCCACTGGCGTTCGGCGCGGAAGTCGCCGTCGGGACCGCCTCCATACCCGCGAACGGACTTCCGGTGGGTCCTGGTGTCGAATTCTTCGCCGCGCCCTGGGTGAATGCGAGTACCGACACGCCCGCTGGGACCTCCATCAACTTTTTAGGCACCGACTACCAGCGAACCCCCGCCGTGTCACGACTTGTTGGTAGCCCACTCGATACGATTACTCCGTCCGGCACGGCACCAAATAACTACCCGAACAACACCGTGAAGTGGTATCCGAATGTCGGCGGCGCGGCGGGTTTGTTGCGTCGGTTCGCTGTCAGTGTTTACCTGCCGACGCCCGAGGCGTTCGCCGAGGACGGTACTCTGCCGGTCGAGGGGCGTATTGAAGACGCGCGTTACACCATCTATTACCAGGTTCGCAAGTCGGGCGGCGGCTTTACCACTAACCGGCGCATCGTTTACCTATCGCAGAGTGGTAGCGGCTGGGTGACATTTGTTGACAGCAGTCGGCAACCGCTTTACTTCCCGATGGCCACCGAAGCGTCGGGACTCGGCGGTAACGCCCGCCCGCGCGTCGAGCTCGACAACACCACCGAGGGTCCCACCTCGCAGGCGTACGTGATCGCCAACCAGATCCGGTTCACCCCCGCGAGCGACTTCGGCGAAATCAAGGCACCGACCACGGTAACCTCGCCGGGTGGGGGGCGTAAAATTGACTACAACGGGCTATATAGCACGTTCGCGCTCGGCGATCCGTACGATCCGACGAAGCCGTTGTTCCAGCCAGTCTGGACCGCGCGGCCCGCGAACAACCCGTACGCGGCCGGGGGGGCGTTAACCGCTTTCCTGAATGATTCGTTTGAGTTTATCAACAACCCGCGCCAGATTAACTACCCGGCGAACCCGGAACTGCCGACGGTGGACAACAACTATACAAACACGGCGTCGGCGTTTTACCAGCCCTATGAGCCGTGGAACCCGTCCATTCTTTTTCAAGGACCCGCGTCGCTTGTAGATGATCAGACCGACCCGACCAACCCCGTGAATGCGTCCGGTGTTCAGCCGTCTCTGCGTACAAACCAAAACCGGTACGAGTACACAGATGCGTCGAGTAATGTCTTTCCGATCCCGCTGTTCTCGCACATGCAGTCGCTAGTGCCGCGCACCGAGTATGTCACCGATCCGAAGTCGGCGGACGGTCTCGGCACGCTCTCGGTGGGTTGCGTGTACAGCGTTGACTGGACGACCGGCGCGCCGATCTGGCGTTTCCCAGACCGTACCTACTTGCCGGTCGGGTTCAAAGATCAGTATGACAATCCCGTGGCGGGTGCCGGTCTGCGCAACCCGGACACGACGGACGCGGGCGGAAACGTAATCCCCACTGTTCCGGGCATAGGCGCGTACGATAGAAACGGCGACGGCTACATATCCGACGACGAAGTCTACATCGTCGGGCAAGGCGGGAATAACAATGGCGGCATTGAGGCCGGGATCACCATCGTCCCCCGAATCTACACCCGCGCCACGGAAGTTGGTACGAAGGCACCCGCCTACGATGACACGTGGAACCCGTATACGTCGCCGACGGCGGGGATAAACTCCAGTAACGTAAACGTGAGTCCGATCCGCGGAGTGGTTAACGTTCCGGCGGGTCGCTATTCCCAGCCCGACGCGCCGCAGAATGCGGTCGAGGCGAGCATCGCGCTCGTCGCCTCCGATAACGGCGTTCTTTATGCCATTGATCCGCATGGCAACAACGACAACCGTTACTACGCGCCGACCGCCGCTATTTCGGCGGCTGATCCGACGGCGATCGGAACGTACCATGCTGGTTCCACGAACGCGATGTGGACATTCAGCGTTCTCACGCCGTCAAAGACTGCCGCGGACACGGTGCAGACCTATAACCAGAAACTGAAGGATAGTATCCCCGCGACGGGCGCGTGGGCACACTCGACGCCGGTGATCGCCTACGCCAAAGAGGACACGGATCTATCCCTAAACCGCTTCACGGACGAGCCGCGCCTCTTTATCGGCAACTCGAATGGCGTGCTCTACGCGCTGAACGCGGTCGCGGATCCTGGCGAAGTAATCATCCCGCCGTCCACCGTAGCGACGCCCACTTCATTCCCGTACCGCAAGAAACTGGACGCCGTTGGCGGGACACCCGACGTGCGCTGGTGGTTCGAGACCGAAGCGGCCATCACCACCGCGCCCGCCGTTTCGCCGAGTATTCATCCGCAGTATCAGGGCAACAATACGCCCAAGGCGAAGGGCGTGTACGTGACCTCGAACGATGGTCGCGTGTACAGCCTGGACTGGGACGGCCCCGTGACTGGCCCCGACAAGATCACGTCGCTGATTTTTAGCGGCTCGAACGCCGGGTTGCTGAACGACAACTTCCGATTCCACAACGCGAACTCGACCGCGCCGTTCGCCCGTGCCGACGGCACGGAGGGAACAGTCCGTCCGCGCTGGGTATTCCCGTCGCGCTACCGTGACCTTAACGGTGACGGTAATAACAGCGAACTGGACGGCAAGCCCGCCGACTCGAGCAACGTCTATCCCGACTACCCGGTCGAGCGTCAAACACGGCTCGCTCCGATCAACTCCGCGCCGAGCCTGATGGACTATCCGTGGCTGAACCCGGTGACGGGCTTGTGGGAGATCAAGAAGTACGTCGCGATTGCCGCGAACGATTTGAACGGGAGCAAGTCCCCGACCAGCGGGCGGGTGTACCTGCTCGATCAGGTTGGTGACCGCCGCGATACGTCGGTGAAGCCGGTTAAGAAGGATGTCGCGGATGGCACGAAGGTGGCGTTCGGCCAGCCGGATGACATGTACGCGCCGACGGAGTATACGTTCAGCGACGCGACGCCCGCCTGGACATATCGCCCCGTATACAAGCGGTATAACGACACGACTGGAACGTCCGAGAATGTTCAGGCGCGTAACCGGCCGGGCCAGCAATTCACCCCGGTGGGTGGGGTCGCCGACGACCCGACGAACATCAACACGGTCGGGTTGCCGGAGAAGCGGATTCTGCCCACCCTGTTCGCCGGTGGTTTGAGCGGGCGGCTGTTCGCGCTCGATATTGACCCGCAGACGGGCCTGTTCTTCCGCTGGCGCGGCAACGTGACGGAAACGAAGCCGTTCGTCCCGCTCCCTGATACGTATACCGATGCCGACAACACGCCGAACAACGAGCCGGTGTCGCGCCGACTAGACCCGCCGAACGCGACGCTAGAAGCGGTCAGCGTTGTCGGTGGCGCGACGCTCACCGCCCGCCCTCCGTTCGTGAGAATCGTCAAGGCACTGGGCGCGCAAGATATCGTCAGCATCACGGTCAGTGGCGGTCCTCAGCAGAACCGCAACCACCCGTACGCGACGGCGGCCCCGGTGAATGGTCCGACCGTGCCCGCGCTCCCGACCAACAACGCGCCGAGTTTGCTCAATCCCGGCGTGCCCTACACGGCGGCGGGCGGTACCGTGCCGACTACTAATGTGCAACCTTTCTACTGGGATAAGAACAATGTAGATGCTTTCATGGCTGGCACGCCGCTCGATTTCACTAAGTACCCCTTGCTGGCGGTACCCGCGCTCGACATAACCGGGCGGTTCACAAATCAGGATCATGACGACCCGGCCGCGACGACCCGCGGCACCTATGCGGATCCTGACCCTGCGGTGGTCGGCAACTCGCTCGCGGCGATCAACCCGGAACTCAACCGCGCGTACCAATATCCGGTGCTTGCCGTTACTTCGAGTGACGGACTGTTCTCGCTAATCTCGACTGAACTCGACGGGCTGGACTCACTGACGCAGACACCGGGTACCGATTCGGAGTACTTGATGGGCTGGGCCGTGACAACGGACCCTCTCCGTGCAAACCCGATGCGCCCGTTCCTGCTGTCCATGCGCGGTCCTGGGGGACCCGGAACCCAAGTCGCGATGATCACGGACGCCTACTACGGCGCGATGGACCCCGGCTTCCGCAATAGTGTACAGAAGTTGGCCACTGGATTCGGTGCCTCGCCCGCCGATCCGTCGTTGAACTTCCAGACGTATCCGTGGTACGAGCCGCGCAACGTCGGCGTTCTGGGGACCGGAACCTTCACGTCCCCGTTTGACACGCCGCGCCCGCGCTTCGAGCCGCGCTCCTTATATAGCGGCAACACCGCCAACAATGTCGGCCCGGACGGCGACCCGCTCACCCCGGACGGATGGCCCGAAATTAAGGCGGACGCGCATACCGGTCGCACCGGTTTGCCGCTCGACCTGCGCGGCCTGTTCTACGACAAGAAGTTTGCGGACAACCGCCCGCAAGCGGCACGTGCGGAAGGAAACACGAACGACAACGGGTTAATTCGCCTTCCGGGATACACCGGCATCGGTGAGGCGTTGCCGTTGCTGAACCGCCGAGTTCGCTCCACGCAATCTCAGCCGTTCGTGACCCCCGGCGACGCGGCTGCGGTCGCTAATACAGCCCTCGGGTTCTACACGCCCCTTGCTGACGGCACACCCGACACACCACGCGACACCTCCACCGGTGCCACGTCGCCTTATCGGACCGACCCGTTCAAACTGTTCCCTGGCGCACTTGACCCGGCGGATCCTTATATCCGCCCGGAAGCGGACATGAACCCGGCCGGAACGAACGCCGCGTGGATCTTCGTTGGCGGTTCCGACGGCGTGTTCTATGCCTACACGCCGAACCGGTTCTCCGTGCCTCTCTACGGTGGCGGCGTTGGCTCCGGCTTCGTCGGTGGTGGCGGCGAAGGGAACTCGGAAGACAATCCGGGCGAGCAAGGTACGCCCCGGCTGATGCTGGTCAGCGAGACAACTTTCAATAGCATACAGACGACCCCGCGACGACCGGTCGCGACGGACGATCTGCGGGCGAGCGGCAAGCCGTACTACGAGTACGGGGAGCGCGTTTTCGCGGTGGTCTATGACATCGCGCGGGTGCCGAATAACCCACGCCGCGACATAAGCGTCTCGTTCCAACCCGCCGCGAACATTACAACCCGGTCCGCCGGTACGACCGGCGTGCCGAACGTGATCGCGAACGCGCGGATATTGCAGACATTCAGCTACCCTTATGATCCGACGACGCAACTTAACCGCCCGGCGGACCCGTCCCAAAGAAACGCTAATTCCTACCCGCGCCAGATCGCTCTGCTCCGCGTGCAGGTTAATACGAACTACAATCAGGGCGGTGCTGATGGTCGGCGCGGGTACGGGCGTAACGGCGCGGTATCGGCCGGGTGGACTCCAGGCACCATCTACGAGGCGGGCATCACCGGCTACGACACGACCGGCGGCATCAATGCCTTCAACTTGCCTGGCGGGGTTTTGATCAACTCGCCCGGCGTAGGTGGCTCGGAAGCGGAAGTGCTAGCCAATGCCAAGCCGCTTATCGCGATAGCTAACCCGCTAGCGGTGCAGGCATTCCTGCTCAGTAGCGACAGCAAGGCACCGGCACTCGCGACGATCGCGGACCCCGATGGCAACGGGCGCGTCTACAACGGCATCGGGCCGTTCGCGTCCGGGGCTGATTCGGGCACGGCGGGGGCGGTCAAAACCCGCGTCGCGCAGCCCGCCGCGCTTGCTGGCGGCGGCGATGTGACCAAGTTAGACCCGGACCGCGCGGGTTATGAATACAGCCAGGCCCTTACGAACGGCAACCGGATTCTGCGGTTCGACCTTGATCTGATCAATCCCGCCAACCTGAAGAGGAACCTCAACTACGGCGGCCAACTGAACTCGGGCACGGGCACGAACGCGACAAAGGAACCTGGGTTCTACATGCCGGTCGCCGCGAGCGCGGGCAACATTGATCACGGCTCCTCCGGCTCGACCGTAACGGCGGGACAACGGCGGACGCTCCGCCTCGTCAACCGCTCCTTGCAGAGGAACCTCGCGAAACTACGGGTGGAGATCCGCTCTGACGCGCTGTTCCGCTCCTGGCCCGGCATCCGTCCGAATGTCCGTCCGAACGACGGGGCGTTGAACGCGAACGGCGTGCCCACCGTCGCCTCGTCCGGGAACGTGCGACTGACGCCGAACCTCGGCGCGGGCGGCGCGTACCTGATGCGCCCGGACGGGATCATCAACTACCTGCCGTGGGAACAGCCGATGGTAGCGACGCTCCCTTGGGAGCGAGACTCCGCGGCCGTCGGTTTGGTCGGCTCGCTGTCCAACAACAGTGCCGACTACCCGGACATCCCTGCGTTGACCGACAGCGCGGCAAACAAGCAGACTATTCAGGTAATCACCGAGTCCGGCGACCTCGTGCGCTCGAGCGGCAACCTGAAGGCAAGCGTCGGGATTGGTTCCACGCGCATCAATAGCACGGTGCAGGACCCGTCCATCCAGGACTGGACCTACGTCGGCAATAGTGGTAACTTCGCGGCATCGAGCGTGGAAGTTCGGGTACAGGTCCCGTATTTCCAGCCCGCGAACCTGGTAAGCATGCACTCGCTGACCTCGACATACGAAGCCCCGTCCACCGACGAGGCACCCGCCGACTTCACCAGTCCGGGCGGCGTACAGTTGCCGCGTACCACGGCGACCAGCGCGTTGAACCGCGCCGCGTTCGACCGCGGGTTGCGGACGCCGGACCCGAACGCCTCGGCGGCGAGGACGACCGACCTGCTGACCGTGACTCCCATGGGCTACACGGTGCAGATGCGGGCGTACCTTGATATCAATGGGGACGGGCGGTTCGATGAGACCGAGCCGTACCGCGACTTCGAGACCTGGTTCGGCGTGCCGGTAGACATATCACTGTCACAGAAAGAGACCTCCGTGGACATGCCGGGGCCGAGCGGCTCCGCTTATGCGCATGGCATGGGCACGCAGGACGGCTATCTGGGTTATGGTACTCCCGCCTCGGTCGGCACCAGCATCGGGTTCTTGCCCTCGCCGCTGACCGATTCGACGGTGGCGGGTTTGACTGACCCGTACAGCCGGTTCTTTACGCCGATCACGTTGCAAAGTAAAAGCAACGTGAACCTGTGGAACATCCGTGCTTCGCAGAAAATCGAGCAGTACAAGGCTAACCCCAGCGTGGCGAACGCAGCGGGTAACGGCGCGCCATACCAATACTTCGCGATGCAGAGTTTGGACGTCAACCCGTACTTCGGCATTCTCGCCGTGGAAGCGGACCCGAAGGCGACCAACGCGAAGGGCGTGATGCCGAACGTGGTCACGTCGCTCGACAAGAAGTTCGATACCGCTTGGGACGCACAGTTCCAGGTCAACAGCGCGGCTCCGTTCTACGCGACATACTACAAGTCGTTCGGCGGGCGGCATCCGCTCCACAAACCGGCGGCTGGAACCCCGCGCGACTCGGTCACGGTGCTAGGGATACCGGACGTGCCCGCGACCTCGCTGTCAACCACGGTCGCGAACCCGAATTCGCCTCCGCTCCAGCTCGGTATCGCGGTGCCGCTGGGCACTCCGTCGGGCATCTACTCGAATAACATTAGCGGCACCCCGTTCGCGTTCTTCGAGGACCATGACACGCCGAGCGACAATGCTGGTTACCCCGTCTACAACTCGGCGGTGAGGAGCGCGGCTCGGACGGCGAACAGCATCACGCTCAGCCCGGCGGGGCCGCTATACGGTGGGCAGGACATCCTGCACCCCGGAACGCTCGCCCGAAACGCGGGCGGCGCGGGCCTCTTGCAGAATAACGTGCTGATCCCAAGCTCGGGAGAGGGCGTGCTTCGGCCACGGGCACTCATAGGAGGCACGCCCTCCGCCCCGTTCTACGAGTATCTGCCCTCGACCACGGTGACGACGAAAGCCGGACGGGTGGCGTTTGGGATACGGGCCACGGTCGTGGAATCGGCGTTGACCGGGCAGATCGCGGATCAGGCACTGACGAGTGGTTCGTTCTTTGCCTCCGTCGTGAGCGGCGTGCTACCGGGTATTGACAACGCGCCGATGTTCGACACCACTAGCCCCAAGACGGGCAACGTGGTGCGACCGGAATCCTCGCTCGCGCCAGCGGCGTACCGGACGGCGGCGGGTAATCTGGTGTTGTATTACGACACAAATGAGGTGGGTAGCCTCCCACTGTTAGGCCCTGGGGGTGGTGTCACCGGTGCCCCGCGCTCCGTGGATGCCCATCCCGGTGCCCCGTTCAACCTGTTCGGCACTTCGCTGACCTGGAACGCGGTGGAGGGAACATGGCAAGCGGCCAGTATCGGCACTCCGATTGACGGCACGAACCTATTCAACACGAATGCCAATACCGGGGCATGGTTCGCGCCGCCGACGCAGATAAATCAGATCAACACGCCCGATGAGTCGAACCTGTCACCGTTTATCCTGCACGACCCGTTGCTGATCCAGAACGGGCTTGCCACGGCGGAAGCGACCTTGTTCGTGATGAACGTGGTGCCTACCGCGACCGGCGACGCGCAGTACTCACCCTACTTCGCCTCACTGGGTACGGACGGCACGCTCGGGACGTTCACGTCGCTCCTGCCGCGCACCGGAGACGGACGACTAGACGCGACACTGCGACGGCTCAGCCCGCGAGCGGTGTTCGCGCCGACTGCGGGAACCGTGTTCACCATCTACTACGGCGGAACAACGGGCAAGAACAGCCTGCTCTACGTCGCGGCTCCGGCGAACGCGAGTAACAACGGCGGTATAGACGCGGCGGCACTGGCAACGGCTCAGGCGGCGGGCACGGTCGGGGAGCGGCTACTGAAGTTACCCGGCGCGGTGACATCGGCGAGCGATCCGATGCCGGTGACCCGCGCGGCGCGGATCACCCAGAATGCGCAAGGTCTGTGGGTGTATGACCCCACCGCCCAACCGCAACTGGTCGTGGACGTTTACTACACTGGGGTCGTACGGGGCGGTAACAGTGCTGACCTACTAGCGAGCCGGTATCGCGTGGACGGTTCCGGGGCGAACGCTCGGTTAGTGCCGGTTGATCTGCCGAAGCAGTATACAGAACTCCTTGTCGGGCAGGGACGCACTTCCGTCTTCCGGGGCAAGCACGTCGGCTGGTACAACCGCCTCGACGCGGCCGCGCCTCGCATTGACATAGTGGATAAGGTGAGCGGAACGACGACTGCCGCTCCCGCGGGCTGGCAACTCGACAATGCGACGAAGTTGCTCTTCCAGACGATCACGCTGAACGGGAAGCCGGTCATCGTGTACGTGGACACATCGGCGGGCGTGGTGACATTCCGCGGGGCGAACGCGCCGACAGTCGCTAGTCAAGGCGTGACGGTGCTTGCCACGTACACGCCGCTCGCCTACCGGGTCGCGGCGTCCGACGCGGCGGAAACAGGGGGCTTCGGCTTCATGGATCGTCGCGTGGTGGACACGACGGCCGGGAACAATAATGGTAACGTTCTGGGAGCCATCGCGTACGGCGTACAAACCCGCTACGGCACTTGGGACAGCACGCTGGGGCAGGGTATTGACCGGCAGTGGCTCTACTGGCAACGATCTAGTCTGGGAGGCGTGGAGGCTAAACTGTTCTACAAGTCTCGCCGCGTCGGTCTCGACATGAAGGCACTGAATGTGCTAAAAGAGGGCGAGAGTATCAAACTCTCGACCACGACCAGTGGCACGGACCCATACGGCAACCCGATACTGGTCATACCGCAGACGGTGCAGATAGCGGTCAAGGTCAACGGGACGGATGTACCGTACGAGGTTGACTACAGCAGCGGCCGGATATACACTCAGGCGAGCCTGGAAGGTCTGATTGTTACTATCACCGGTACGAAGACGACGCACACGAACCCGGTCGTCGAATCACCGATCGACTTCTCGACGGTCTTGACGCCAATCAGCGAGTCCGGCGGCGAGGATGGGATCGCGACCCCGGTTAGTAACGCGGTAAATGAGGGCCAGCCGTACGTGTTCCTGGACCTGTACGACGGACGCGCGTCTGCGGCGGGACGGACGACGCCGGGAGTCAGCACGGACGCGTATCCGGAGGCCGCGAACGATCCGGCGTTGCAACCGGGCCGGATGTGGATGTTCTGGTCAAGTCCGCGTGGGCGGACAGGGCTGGCACGTATAACCGACCCGACGTACCAGAGCTACTTCGGCGGGGCACCGATAGGGCAGGCGATTACGGTTAGCGGGTACGACCTGTACTGGCAGACACTCGCGCCGAACCTGGACTCCAAACCGTTGTCGTTTACTGGGTACACCTCGCAATAAGGGGACGGTGAGTAGGGGGAGTTCGGTAGATAAGCTAAACGCCCGGAGAGGAAACTCTCCGGGCGTTCTTTTTCGCGCAAGGGGAGGCGGGCGTCGCCGCCCCCGTGCCCTTCTACTTGACCGCGCCCGCGCGGACCAGGAGTAGATCGGTCAGTCGCGGCGAGAGTCCCAGGTAATCCGCCATTCGGAAATGGACGTGGGGGTGACGGACTTGCGCCTCCTCCAGTAGCGTCGGCAGATCGTCGCAGACGTGCGTACCCGTGTGCAGGAAGTAGGGGACCGCCGTGAGGCTTGTCGCGCCGTCCGCGACACACTGGTTTATCGCGTCCGGGATATTCGGCTCGTTACACTCCATAAATCCGACTGCGACGATTGGGAACCGGTCGCGGACGTCGGGGCGCGTCCTCAGCGTCTCCACGACGTCGAACATCGTCTCGTTCGCCACCGGGCGTGGCGAGCCGTGTACCAGAACTAACAGGGCATTCTTCATAGATTTTCCTTCCGCCGGTTAGCGGCTACCGAGGAACAGGTCCAGCGCGGTACACAGGAGTAGCCCCGCCGAGACCGCGATATTGACATTAAAAAAGGCGATGTTGAGCCGCTTCAGATCGTCCGGGCGGATTATCGCGTGCTCGATACCGATGAGGAGCGCGGCGAGTCCCACCCCGGCATCATACCAAATACCCCGGTGCGTGGTAATACCGGCGAGTATTAGGAAGCCGATCATCAGCGCGTGCGCGACGCGCCCGATCACGAGCGCATTGCCCGCGCCGAACTTCACCGGAACTGAGTGTAGTCCAGCCTCGCGGTCGAAGGAAACGTCCTGCAACGCGTAGATGATGTCGAACCCGATCAGCCAGCAAACAACAGCGGCTCCGACCAGAAGCGGCGTCCATTCCGTCAGCGAGCCGCGTACTGCTACCCACGCCCCGACCGGCGCGACCGCGAGTGCCAGCCCCAGCCACGCGTGGCTCCACGCCGTGAACCGCTTGGTGACAGAGTAGAAGAACACCAGCGCGAGCGCGAGCGGCGAAAGGAGGAGCGCGAGCGGGTTTAGCAACGCCGCCGCGCCGACGAAAAGCACCGACGACAACACGGTGAACCCGGCCACGAACGGCACCGATAGCAGACCCGCCGGAATTGCGCGCGTCCGCGTGCGGGGGTTCCGGGCGTCGTAGCCACGGTCAACGATCCGGTTGAACGCCATCGCCGCCGAGCGCGCCCCGACCATCGCGACGCAGATCAGCAACGCCTGCCGCGCGGAGGGCAGACCACGCGCGGCAAGCAGCGCGCCCATGAAGGCGAACGGGAGCGCGAACAGGGTGTGTTCGATCTTGATCATCTCCAGCACGACCCGAAACTTGTCGAGTGGTGCTTGCGCGGGGGTGGGGGATATGGCAACGGTCATGTCGGGAACCTCGCCTCTATTGTACCGGCTGTGGGTTGCGGGTCAAGTAGTTGAACGTGTTCAACTTATAGCGATTCGCGGTTATGGTTAGCAGGATTGGCTACTGATCCCCGCGCGGAGCGTAGAAACGGTTCGTGAACGGGTACAAGAGGTTATAAAGCGTGTGTCACGCGTCAATATTTTCCTGTGCGACCATCTATAGGGTGCGGTTGAGTTATTGATGTTGTCGCGGCGTGGGTGGAGTGGGAGTTGGGCTGGTCGTCGGTGCGTGTGTCGGTGGTCGGGGGGCGTGTCGTCGGAGTGCATGCGTGACGCCCATAACCCTAGCCCTATGCCAACCTAGCAACATGCTAACGACCGAACAACGCGTTAATAATCAAATCGCAGGAAAAGGAAACCGAAAACATGTCCGAACTGATCGTGGAGAAGAACGCCGGCGCGGTAGCCGAGCACGCAGCCCGGATCGTGCTAGCGGCGGCGCGCGAAGCCGTCGCCGAGCGGAAGCGGTTTCTGTGGGTGCTGTCGGGCGGCACTACCCCCGAGCGTATGTACAAACTGCTCGCCGAGTCTCCCTATCGGGAGGAAATGCCGTGGGCGGACACGTTCGTGTTCGTCGGCGACGAGCGGTTCGTGGAGGAGGATGATCCCGCGCATAACTTCATGATGGCGCGGCGTGCGCTACTGGATCACGTGCCGCTCCCGCCCGCGAACCGCTACCCGATTGAGACATACCTGCCGTCCGCCGCCGATGTCGCTGAGGAGTACGCGAGCCGTCTCCGTGACTTCTTCAATGACGGCCCAATCGTGTTCGACCTGATCCTGCTCGGCCTCGGTGATGACGGGCATACGGCGTCCCTGTTCCCCGGCAAGCCGTCCCTGACGGAGACGAGCGAGCCAGTCGTCGCGACGGAGCCGGGAACGCTACCCCCGCCGGTGGAGCGGATCACAATGACGTTCCCCGTGCTGAACGCGGCACGGGCGGTGCTATTTCTGGCGACGGGTGAGAAGAAGCGCGAGCCACTAGGACGCGTGCGCGGGGGGAGCGCGGCGGTCGCGGATACCCCAGCGGCGGGGGTGCGCCCGGTGTCCGGGACGCTGACCTTCCTCGTGGACGAAGCGGCGTCGCCCTCGGATTAAAGCGGATAATTTTCGAGGGCGAAGCCCAACTTTCCGCTGTAGATGTTGCGGCTGTATATGCGCCGGTCGTCGCGTACGATCCGAGGCGAATAAAGAAAACGGTTTCCGCCTTGACGTGGGCCAATTCGTACCGGTACAATAGCACATTCTCGTTAATAACGCAGTGAAAGAGGTAATAACAATGTCGCCTGGAAGTTTGCGCCAAGATCGGCGCATCATAAACCGAGCGTTTACGCTCATCGAACTGCTCGTGGTAATCGCCATTATCGCGATCCTCGCGGCGATCCTTTTACCCGTTTTCGCGCAGGCCCGCGAAAAGGCGCGACAGACCTCATGCCTCTCGAACGCGAAGCAGATCGGGCTTGCCTTGGTGCAGTATGTCCAGGATTATGAGGAAACGATGCCACCCGCATCGAGTAACGAACCCGCATGGACGGGTAACCCCGCTTGGTGCAACTCCTGGATTCTACTCGTCCAACCTTACTCCAAGAGCTACGGCGTCTTCTACTGCCTGAGCGATGCGCGTGATAAAACCAGCAATTGGCAAGGCGACTCTGTCTCATATTCCGCGAACTGTTTGATCGGTCAGGGCGTTCGCTACTGGGGATTCGTCGGAGCATTCGCGACAGCACAGGACGGGAGCAACTTCTGGACCCCTGATCAACCGACTCTGGCGGACTTCGCGCTACCAGCCGAGACCATAGCGTTCGCCGAGAAGCATAACGACACGGTAGCGAACTTCGTGCGCTTCAGCACGCCGTTCGTCACCGACTGGAAGGATCCCGAGTGGAAGTTGTCCTGGATGTCCGGTACATTCGATCGCACCAGTGCTATTCCGATTCCATGGGTAGATTGGAAGTTCGCAAAAACGGGGGCTGTTTCCATCAAGCACAGCGGCATGGCGAACTTCTCCTTTATGGATGGCCATGTCAAAGCGATGAAGCCCGAGGCGACTAACCCGGAGCCGTGGGGTAGTCAGAAGAATATGTGGGACCGCACGCGGAAATGAGTCTGTCGAGCACGGGTGACGAAAGGATATAGATGGGATTTTCATCGAAACATCTACGGTGTGTGCTGATACTCGCTTCAACGGCGGCTATCGGCCTCGTCACGGGTTGCGCTGACCCACCGCCGAAGCCGCCCACGGAAGCAGGCCTCGCGAAGTTTCGTGGGCATGAGCCATCCGCCGCGGACCTGTCAAAAATGCGCGAAGCTCAGGCCACCGCTATGCGTGGCGTGAACGCACCGACGACCGGATCCCCATCAGCGGCACCGACGCCAGGCTCATATTATAAGAAGAAATGACCACGAACGCACCGGACTGACGGCCAGGTGAGTGCCCCACATTGTCTCGAATGGTATGGGGCGTTTACTCATCAATACTGAGCTTAGAAGCCTATCGGAATCATATATTGTGTGCGGTTACCGAGCCGGAGGGTAGGGTACGGTATACTGAAACAGGGCAACCAACTCTGTCTCATGCGAAGCATCCTCACATATGTCACCAAAGACTTATGAGCCAATGCGTGTCCTCTGAACGCGGGACCATTGCGCCGCGCTCGAACGCGCCGGTACCCTTGACTACCGCTACGAACTGGTCGAGGGGGTTATACTACGCGAATCGCCCGCCAACTTGCGTCATGTCCGCCTTGTGCGCGAAGCCCGCCTCTGGCTGGTGACTTACTTCGGCAAGGAATACGTCCTCGATCAGGCAACGATCCATGTCCGCCGGGACGACGATTCCCTGAACGCTCCCGAGCTGGACGTCATTCTTCTCAACAAACCCGATACCACTATTAAAACCATCCAGCCGGATTTTTGGCATTGTTTTCCGTTCCTTGTAGATGGTCGTTGTCACTCCGCGTGAAAGCGCGGCGGTGTTCTGTCGGATTACAACCCGAACGGTGGAAGTCGGCGGGATGACAGGAAACGTCTCCTTCGCTGGGAGAGCGGCTCGCAACTAGGCGCGTACCGCGTTGAGCCGCGACTTAACTGTTCCGACGGGGCAACCCATTTGCGCCGCGATAGCAGGGTAGTCCAGCCCTTCCCCAACGCGTAGACGTAATGTCTCCCGCAATGTGGGCGGCATCAACGCGGCTTCGGCGGCGAGACGTTCCACCGTCTCGCGCGATATGTAGCCGTCCTCGATCCCGGTGCCGACTTCTGTTTCCGCCTCTTCCCATCCCCCAGTCTGAAGCGGCTCGCGCCGACGGAGCCAGTCGCGGATCAGGTTGCGCGCGGTGGTCAGAAGGTAGGTATACAACGCTCCGGGTGGTAGGGGAGACCGCTCCCGTGCCTGCCAGACCCGCACGAAGCAGTCCTGCGTGACATCCTCGGCGAGCATCCTGTTGTTCGCGACGCGGCGCAAGACATACGCGAAAACTCGGCCTCGTTGTGCCCCGAGTTGATCCGCGAACCGCTCCGGTCGGCTTTCCCTGCATCCTTCGTCACTCATCATAGTTAGACACGTCGGAAAGGGCGGAACGGTTCGACTGCCGCCGCATTTTTTAATTGTAGCCCCGTCTGCGCCGCGCTTCACGCCGTGATTTAATCGGGGTACAGGAGAAACCAGCCCATGTCCATTACCCTGACACCCCCCCCTGCCCTCGCCACGAAATACGGCGCGCCCCGCCGCGCGTGGAAGCGCGACGAGTACGAGGCAATCGCCCGGCTAGGCATTCTGGACGATGCCCGTTACGAACTCATCGAAGGGGATATTGTCGCCAAGATGCCACAGGATCGAAAACACTTAGTTACCGTCATGCGTTGCCACAAATGGCTCAGCCGTATCTACGGTCTTGAGAGGATACAGGTACAGGGACCAGTACTCGCCGATAATTATAACGAGCCGGAACCCGATGTCGCCGTGTTCCTCGGCGCATGGGAGGACTACGCGGACGCGCCGCCACTCTCCGATATCTGTCTTCTGGTTGAAGTGTCGAACACGACGCAGACCCAGGATCGCCGGGTCAAACGCGCCGTGTACGCCCGGAACGGTGCCCCGGAGTATTGGATGCTGGATGTACCCGCGCGGACACTGACCGTGTTCCGCGACGGGAACAGTCGCGGTGAGTTCGCGACCGAGTACACGCTCGCCGATACAGACACGGTGACGCCTCTCACCGCGCCGACCGGAACCATGCCGATGCTCGTCCGTGATCTGCTGCCGCCGACCGATACGTTGGGGACGACGGGTGCCGCGTGGAAACCCGCCGCGTGAGTAGCGAAGACATGACGCGAGCCGTAACCGTCCTCGGCGCGGGATCGTGGGGCACTGCGCTCGCGTTGTTGCTGTGTGCGAACCACCCGCATGTGACGCTCTGGGATCGCTCCAGAGAGCACGTGAATGGGCTGGCGCACTCCCGCGAGAACCGACGCTACTTGCCCGGAACACCGCTCCCCCGCTCCCTCGCGCTGACTGCCGACATCGAAAGCGCGGTCGCGAGCGCCGGATGCGTCGTGGTAGCGGTGCCGTCACACGCTGTCCGCGTTGTGCTGACCGACGCCGCGCCGTATCTCCCGGCCGACTGCGACATCGTGCTCGCCGCGAAGGGCATGGAGGAGAGTACCGGGCAATTTCCCGCCGAAGTCGCCGAATCGGTGTGCGGACTGTCCCGCCCGATCATCGTGCTGTCGGGGCCTAACCTTTCCGGCGAAGTCGCGAAAGGCGTGCCGACCGCCGCCGTCGCCGCGTGCCCGGACGCCGACGCGGCGAAGCGGGTCGTCACGTTGCTCAACCGGACCGCCTTCCGCGTCTATACGTCCTCGGATCGGCTCGGTGTCGAGATCGGTGGCGCGGTCAAGAATGTCCTCGCGATCGCGGGCGGCGTGTCGGACGGCTTAGGGTTCGGGGACAACACGAAGGCGGCTCTCTTAACGCGGGGGCTGGCAGAAATGGCGCGGTTCGGCGTCGCGTGCGGAGCGACGCGCGAGACGTTCTACGGCCTGGCGGGTGTCGGCGACCTGATGGCGACGGCGGCCTCGCAGTTGTCGCGGAACTACCGCGTCGGCGAATCGCTCGCGAAAAGGGAGCGGTTACCCGACATCTTAACGCGCCTCGGTCAGGTCGCGGAGGGCGTGCCGACAGCGCGGGCGGTAACGGTTAGGGCACGCGCGATAGGTATCGAGATGCCGGTCTGTGACGCGGTAGCAAGGCTCCTGTTCGAGAACACCGCGCCCGGTGCCGAGGTCGCCGCGCTGATGACGCGTGCGTTGAAAGAAGAGTAGGTCAGGCGATTATCGCTTTTGTCTTTAGAAACGTGAGGTACTTCGGATCTTCATAGGCGAAAATATCAACCCCAGTGCCCATGTAGGCACGCATCAGTTCATCCGCCGCCCGTGCCTCCTCCCCGAGTTCGTAGCGACACTGTCCCAGCCGCAAGTGCAAAAACGGGTTGCCGAGGGCACCCGGACAATGCATCGCGTTGGAAAGCGAGCGTGATGCCTCCACGTAGTTGCCACAGCTGAACAATACATCCCCGATGGAACCGAAGAGCCATGTCGCCTCAGCCCATTTTTGTTGCGGTTCTGGTAGCTGTGATAACGCGGCCTCATAGAAGTCGAGGGCGGCTTCGTCCCTCCCCGAAGGCGACGTTTCCTTGCTCCGAGAGAGTTTCGATTCGTACTCGTATTTCCTCGGATAGATGGTCTAGATCTGGCATAATTTCAAGTCTCATTACCTTAATGACGATTAACTGGTTTCCGGTGTACGCAGAGGCGAGAACGAGTCACCGAGGTGACAATGTGCATCGGGGAAATGGTGCCACCTTCCGGAGTGACAACGCAGATGGCATCGACACCTGAGACAATTACACCGCTCTATGTCTGCCCGACCCAATCCGGCCCCGCGACCGCGCTCCACCGCTCGCGTATCGCGGACCACTCCGCGCCCGACAGCGACTCGATTTCGGCGATCAGACCAGCATTCGTCGCCCAGCGTTCGGGGTTCTTCGTGCCGACGATCGCCGTGGACACGCCGGGCGCGGACAGGGCGAATCGGAGCGCGGTGCGGGTAATTGCGTCCGCGTTTTGCTCACGGAGGAAGTCATACTCGAGTTTTTGGAGCCGATCCCAATACGGTTTCGGGTAGGCTGGTACATCGGACTCGGATGCATATCGCCACGCCGCGTTCGCGATGGGCCGCTTCGCGATAATTCCCATTCCGCGCTTCATGGCGAGAGGCAACGTCTTCGTAATACATTCCTGATCCGCGATGTTCACCGACGTTTGCAGGGTGTCGAATGCACCGGTCTCGATCGCGGAAACTGCGTTGTCGCCGTCCCCGCTGTAGCCGATGAAGCGCGTCTTCCCGGCGTCACGTGCCTTCTGTAATACTGCTATGACGTCGCCCTGCTTTAGCACGTCCGCGCCGCAGGAATGGAGTTGCACCAGATCGAGGCAGTCGGTGCGTAGCCGCTTCAGACTACGCTCGATGCTCCGGGTCAGTAGGTCTACCGACCAATCGAGGGCGTCAATCCCGGACGCATGTCCGCACTTGGTGAACAGAAAATACTCGCTACGCCGGTGCGCGATAGTTTCGCCAATCAAGTACTCGCTCGCCGTCTCCTCCGACCCCGCCCAATAACATTCTGCGGTGTCTAGCGCGTTCAAGCCCGCGTCCAATGCTGCGTTGAGCAGGGTGCTGACCGCACCCACATCTGGCTTCTCGAACCCGATTTCCGCCCCGCCGAAACCGAGCACGGAAACATCCATGCTGGTCTTCCCCAATGTTCTGTGTTTCATGCGGGGATTGTACCCAGAGTCGGCGCGGCATCATAGGGGGCGGTACCGCGCCAGCCCGTCCTTAAGACAACGCTTCCTCGCCGACCGCTACCGCCTCGTCCGCTTTGCCGCCCGCGAACCTTTCAGTGTACGTACACTCCGGATTCGCGCATTTGATCCCGGTGATCTTCCCCCGGTAGCCGGTCTCGTGAAGCAATCCCTTGCAAACCGGACAGGGGCGATCCATGAGCGGCTTGCCCGAGAGCGAGAATTTGCACTCCGGGTAGCGGTTGCAGGGGTAGAAGACGCCCATTTTCGACTTCTTTTCGCCGAGTTCGCCTATCTTGCAAGACGGGCACGCGACCCCGATACTTTTCGGCTTTTCCTTGTGGATGTACTTGCATGTCGGATAGCCGGGGCACGCGACGAACTTGCCGAACCGGCCCATCCGCTCGACCAGGTTCTTGCCGCAGTTAGGACATGGGATGTCGAACTCGACCGGCCCGGCGGCGGGCGCGCCGTCAACAGGCTCGGCCTTGGCGTCCAGGCGGTACTTACACTCCGGGTAGCCGGTGCAGGAGTAGAACGCGCCGAAGCGGGACACGCGCTTGATCAGCGGCTTTCCGCAGTCTGGACAGATCTTATCCGTCTGCTCGATCATCCTTTCCGACTCTTTGTCGGCCTTCTTGAGCGTGTCCGCGAACGGGTCATAGAACGCCTTCATGAGCGAGGCGTAGTCCTGCTCGCCGTCCTCGATCTTATCCAGCCGCGTCTCCATGTCCGCCGTGAAATGGACGTCCATGATCGTCTCGAAGTTCTTGACCAGGTAGTCCGTCACCGCGAAACCGAGATCGGTCGGGTAAAACCGCTTCTCCCGTAGCTCGACATAGCCCCGGTCCTGAATGGTGGAGATGATCGAAGCGTAGGTGCTCGGTCGTCCGATGCCTTGCTCCTCCAATCCCTTGACCAGCGTCGCCTCCGAAAAGCGGGGCGGCGGCTCGGTGAAGTGTTGCTTCGGAAACAGCTTCTGCAAGTCCAGTGTCTGCCCTTCGGTCAGCGGCGGGAGCGGCGGCTTCTCCTCGTCGTCCGCGTCGGTCTGCTTATTCGGCGCGGTGACCTCATCCTTGCCCTCGGTGTAAACGCGCAAAAATCCGTCGAACTTAATCGTCGAACCGGCGGCGCGGAACGTGTACGCATTGGCGTTGATGTCGGCGGTCACCACGTCGAGCACGGCGGGGGTCATCTGCGACGCAACGAAGCGGAGCCAGATCAGCCGGTACAACTTATACTGATCCGTATTCAATTTACTTTTTAGCGCGTCTGGCTCGCGGAACGTGGATGTGGGGCGGATCGCCTCATGCGCGTCCTGCGCGGAGCCTTTCGTCTTGTAGATATTCGCCTTCGCCGGGGCGTACTTCTCGCCGTAGTTCGTCAGAATGAACTGTCGCGCCTCGGCCTGCGCCTCGGCGGCGATGCGCGTGGAGTCGGTACGCATGTAGGTGATCAAGCCGACCTGCCCGCCGTCCGACCCGAGATCAATTCCTTCGTACAGCTGTTGCGCGACCGACATCGTGCGCTTAGACGAGAACCCCAGTTTGCGGGCGGCCTCCTGTTGGATCGTGGACGTGATAAATGGCGCGGTTGGGCGTCGCTGTCGCTCCGACTTCTTGACCTTGGCGACCGTGTACACCGCGCCTCTAAGATCGGCGAGCACTTTGTTCGTCTCGTCTTCGGTCTTGAGTTCGATCTTTTTGTTGTTAAACTGTGCCAGTCCCGCGTCGAACGCCTGCGGCTTCTTCTCGTTTTGCGGGGTTAGCGTCGCGGTCAGCGTCCAATACTCTTGCGGCACGAACGCCTTGATTTCGCGCTCACGATCCACGATGATGCGTACTGCGACCGACTGAACGCGTCCCGCCGAGGTACCCTTGGCCACCTTCGCCCACAGGATCGGTGACACTTTGTAACCGACGAGCCGGTCCAGCGCGCGGCGGGCTTGCTGGGCGTCTACCCGCCCCAAGTTGATGGCGCGTGGGTTGCGCAGGGCCTCTTCCACCGCGCTTTTCGTGATCTCGTTGAACTGGATGCGCTTGATCTGGGATGGTTTGAGTTTCAACGCGGTCGCGATGTGCCACGCGATGGCCTCGCCCTCGCGGTCGGGGTCGGAAGCGAGGTAGACCGTGGTGGCACCCTTCGCCGCCGCCGCCAGCTTCGCCAGCACATCCTTTCGTTCGGGGATAGTCGTGTAGCTGAGGGCGAAATTGTTTTCGATGTCCACGGAGATGGGCGACTTCGGCAGGTCGCGCACGTGCCCCATGGAGGCTTCCACGGCGTAGTCTTTGCCGAGAAAGCCTTTGAGTGTTTTAGTTTTAGCCGGGGATTCGACGATGATGAGGGATTTAGCCATAGCGAACGTGTGAATACTCCTTTTATATAGGTGACGATACAATGACGGCGCGAGTTTCACCGAAGTTCCCCGACCCATATCATGTCGGGGCGCGGCGGATTCTATCGCACGCGCGGTTGGTTCGCCAAGCGACCGCCGCCCGCTCCGTTCGCGGTATCATAGAAGCTACCCCATGAAAGCGTTCCTCCTCGCCCTCGCCTCCGCCGTGCTGTTCGGGCTGAGCCTGCCGCCGTACAACCTCGAATGGCTGGCGTGGTTCGCGCTGGCACCGCTCCTGGTCGCCGTGCAGGGACGCAAACCGCTCGAAACCATCGGGCTGGGTTTGGTAACAGGCGTCGTCTGCGGCGTGCTACACAGCGGCTGGAGCGCGAACGGCTACAGCGTGCTCTGGGGTTTCATCCCGTTCCTCTGGATGACGTTCCTGTTCGCGGGGGTCGCGACCGCGTGCCGTATCCACGGCGGAAACAGCCTGCGCTGGATATTCCTGGTCGCCATCGTCGGCGTGAGCGGCGAATGGCTGACTACCTTTCTACCGATCCCGATCAACACCGCCCTCGCCTTATACAAGCAAACCGCGCTGATCCAGATCGCCGCTGTCACTGGGATCTGGGGCGTGTCGTTCCTGTTCTGGCTGGTGAACGCCGTGATCGCGGACGCCTTCATTACACGCCGGTTCGCGCCGCGCCTTCTCGCGCCGGTTTTCGCCCTTGTCGTGTTGTGCTACGCGTTCGGCGCGGCGATCCGGGACACCGTGGCGCGCGAATCGCTGGCCCGCGTCGAGGTAGCGGCGATCCAGGACTTCTCCGGGGACGAGACGCGCGACATCGCGCCCGCCCCGACTGTCATGTCCGACCGCGATGCAATGACCGTTGAAGCGGCGCGCAGCGGGGCGAAACTCATCGTCTGGTCGGAGGAGATACTCGGCGCGGCCTTCTCTCCCGAAGATGAGGACGACGCCACCCGTACGCTCGCCCGCGAGGGCGGCGCGTATCTTGTCGTGGGGCACAGTGCGTCGGGGAAGCCGAAGGCGTATAACTGTGCGTCGCTGATCGGGCCAGACGGCGCGGTGCTAGGAACACATCACAAAATCCATTTGTACCTAGGCGAAAGCGAGACGTTGCAACCGGGTAGCGTGGCGACCGCGTACGATTCGCCGCTCGGCAAGATCGGTCTGGAGGTTTGCTTCGACAGTTGCTACACTGGCGTTACGCGGCAGGTCGCGGCGGCGGGCGCGCGGCTGATCGCCATGCCGAACTTCGACCCACCCTCGCCGCGCGGCGTGCTACATTCCCTGCACGGCGCGATGCTCCCGTTCCGCGCCGTCGAGAATCACGTCGGCTTCGTCCGCTCCGACTCGAACGGTTTGTCGCAGATCATCAGCCCGACCGGTGAAATACTCGCGCAGGGGCCGCTGTATGCCCCCGCGACCGTGACCGCGACCCTGCCGCTTAGCGCGGGCACCGGCACCTTCTTCACCCGCTTCGGCGATTGGTTCGCGTACCTATGCGTCGCGGCGGTGCTGACAATGGCCGCGCTGGATGCCCGCGCTACTTCGACCCGTCCGCGAGATGCGTCGGCAGGCGTACCTCGAAGCGGGTCATTCCCGGCTCCGAATGCACCTGGAAATCGCCGTGATGATGATCCACTACAATCCGGTGGCTGATGTCGAGGCCCAGCCCCGTACCCTTACCCGGCTCTTTGGTCGTGAAGAACGGCTCGAACAGATGCGGTAGTGCTTCGGGCGCGATTCCCGTCCCGTTGTCTTCGATGGCGACAAGCACCTGATCGAACTCACACCGCGTGGTGATTCGTATGCGCCCCGGCTCCGAAGCCGTTTCACCAGTGCCCTCCCGGCGCGAACGGATCGCGTCCGCCGCGTTGATTAACAGGTTCGTCCACACCTGGTTCAACTCGCTCCCGTACGCCGAGATGGGCGGGCACGCGGGGGACAACTCCGTCTCCAGCGCGAAGTCATCCTTGTTCAACTGGCGGAACAGTTCGAGCGCGGTACGTAGCCCGTCATTGACCTGGACTTCCTGACGCGGTGCCTGATCCATATAGGAGTAGTCCTTCACGGTCTTCACCAGATTCACGATGCGCCCCGTCGCCTCCTCGATCTGCGCCACCAACGCCTTCGCGCCGACCGATGCCGCGATGTAACCGAGCGCGTCGCATAGGGCTGAGCCGGTCAACTCATCCCCGAGCGTCTCCAGCGCGGCAAGCGTCGCGCCCGCCTCGACTAACCGCGGGCCGAGTTCCCACGGCTCCTCCACATCTTGCGCTTCGAGCCACTCAACCACCGCGTTCTCCCGGTCGCCGCGATCCAGCGGGTCCAGCGCAGCGACGGCGGCGCGTTCGCCCTGTAGCGACGCCTCGAACCGCGCGAGCGCGTCCATCTGCGTCGCCACCAGTCCGTGCTTGCCGACCTTGAGAACCGTTTCAAGTAGCCCATCCAGCGTACGCCCGAGTTCCTGAACCGCGCTACGTGCCGCTGCCGCCGGGTTATTTACCTCGTGCGCCAGGCCCGCCGCCATCCGCCCCAATGCGGCGAGCTTCTCACGTTCCTGCACGAGCCGGTCGGCTTCGGGGCGGCGCTTGACCATCGCGGGCACTACCAGGTTGCGGATCTCTTCCTGCTCGGCGAGCATCTTCTGGAACGCCTCCTGGCTTAATCGCACCACACACGCTGGCCCGATGGCGCGTCCGGTCGCGATGTTCGTGCCGCCCGTCAGCGCGCCCAGTTCGCCGGTGAACTCGCCCCCTTGATGGATGACCAGCACCGTGTCCGCGCCGGCCACGTCGCGCGTGACCTTGATCTCGCCCTCGGTGACGATGTAGGTGCCGTCGCTCGGCTCGCCCTCCTCGAACAGCACGTCACCCGGTGACAGTTTCACCTGAGTGCCGTATCGCGCGGCAACCTCCTGCTGTTCCGGCGACAGTCGCGGGAAAAGAGTCGCGTCGTTATCGCCCGTGGTTTCCGTAGTCGCCATATACAGTCCCTTGCTAACTTTCTACGACTCCGCGCCGCCGGTGGTCATGCCGTGGTCTCGCCGGTCTTACCGCGTCGCCGCCAGATATTGGTGCATGAACGACACCGCGATCGCGCCCTCGCCGACCCCCGACGCGACGCGCTTGACCGACCCCGCGCGGACGTCCCCGGCGACGAAGATCCCCGGAACGCTGGTTTCCAGCAGGTACGGGTCGCGCTCCAGAGTCCATGATTTTGGCAATTTGCCGTCCTTTTTCAGATCCGGCCCCGCCAGGATAAACCCCTTCGCGTCGCGCGCCACCACACCGTCCAGGAAGTCCGTGCGCGGAGCCGCCCCGATGAAAATGAACAGGGCGCGGGCATCCTCCCGCGTTGTCTCCACAACCGCGCCGCCCTCGTCCCGCCGCGCGATGGATACCCCTTCCAGATGCTCACTCCCGCGCGCCTCGACCACCTCGGAGCGGAGCCGCACCTTGATGTTCGGGATTTTGCAGATCTCGTCCACCAGGTATTGTGACATCCCCGTCTCCAGCGAATCGCCGCGAATAATCATGTGTACCGCCCGCGCGTAGCGCGAGAAGAACAACGCCGCCTGCCCCGACGAGTTAGCCCCGCCGATCAGGTACACGTCGTCGTCCTGGCACGACAACGCCTCGGTGGTCGCCGCGCCGTAGTACACGCCGCGCCCGGATAGCTCCTCCATGCCAGGCGAGTCCAGTTTAACGTACTGCACCCCCGACGCGATCAGCACCACATACGTGCTGATCTGCTCGCCGCTCGCGAGCGTCAGGACGCGGTACTTTTCCTCGACGCGCACGGCAGTGACCTCCTGCGGGGCGAGGATTTCGACGCTGAACTTCACCGCCTGGTCGCGGGCGTACTGAGTCAGCAGTTTGCCGCTGATGCCCTGCGGGAAGCCGAGGTAGTTCTCGATCCGCGACGAGGTTCCCGCCTGTCCGCCGGGTGCCTCGCGCTCGATTATCAAAGTCTTCAGGCCCTCGGAACCCGCGTAAACGCCCGCCGCCAGCCCCGCCGGCCCCGCGCCGATGATCACGACGTCGTAAAACTCGTTCTTCGGGAGCGTTGACAGCCCGATAGTCGTGGCGACCTCGGCGATGGTCGGGTTCGACAAACGCTTCCCGTCCGGCATCAGCACCAGCGGCAGACATTGCGGCTCGGCGTCCCCACCCACCGCCGCGACGATGCGCTTGAACTCCGGATCGAGCCGGTCGTCCGCGACATCTATCGCCTGGAAGTCCACCAGATTACGCGCGAGGAAGTCCTTGATCGCGTGGTACTCGCGCGACCAGCGGTGCCCGATTACCCGTATCCCGTCAAATATCTCGCACGGGCGCGGGTCGTTCCACTGATCCAGCACCCGGTCCAGAACGGGATACAGTTTCTCCTCGGCGGGGTCCCACGGCTTCTGCTGGTAGTAGTCCACGTTCGCGCCGTTGATCGCCTGGATCGCGGCTTCGGTGTCGGCGTACGCGGTGAGTAGCACGCGCCGCGCGTCGGGGAATATCTTGCGCGCCTCGCTCAGGAACTCGACGCCGGAGATGCCGGGCATCCGCTGGTCGGACAAGAACAGCGCGACTGTTTCGCCGGGGCGCAACACGAGCCGCTTCAGAGCGTCCAGCGCGGACTCGCCGGACGCGGCTTGCAGAATGCTGTACTTCTTGCTGTAATGGCGGCGTAAGTCGCGTACGACTGCGGCGAGCACCTGAGGATCATCATCAATGGCAAATATCGTGGGCTTCGGTAATGACATAATATAGGTCGGCTCCCCTCGGACAGAAGAGTATTCCCTTCGACTTCAGTATACCTATTTGGGGCGCGTAGATTCCGTGAACAGGCACTACTCTTTGGGGGAGGGATGTAGCGCAATCGAAACTTATTCTCGTTTTTCGCTGATTCTTTACCGGTCGGCATGGAAAGTGCGTGACTATATTGTTGGCATCGAAGAAACGATGGAAAGAAAAGGAGACACGCGATTTTGCGGATTCAGGCCACATTGCGGAACGATTCGTTCGTCCGTCTACCGATTGATCACTACCACCTTCTGCGCGGCGCGATATTCGACCACCTCGGGCGTAGCGACGCGGCGTACGCGAGTTTCCTGCATGATGTCGGCTACGTCCCGGATGCGGGCGACACGCGCCGCTACAAGCTGTTCACGTTCTCCGCGCTCCGTGTCCCGAAGAGTAACCGCCGGCTCGTCGGGGCGCAGGTGGAGATCGCGCCGGGCGTGGTGACGTGGACGATCTCCTCGCCAAAGGAAGAGTTCCTGCGCCACGAGGTGACGGGGCTTCTCGACAAGAGCGACGCGTTCGTGATCGGCGGGCAACGCTTCACGCTGGTCGCGCTGGACGGCCTGCCCGACCCGACGTTCTCGGGCGCGATGGGGTTCACGTGCCTGACGCCAATAGTCGCTTCCGTGCCGTCGGACACCCACAAAACAGCCCGCTACCTGCGGCCTTCGGACGGCGGGGAGTTGTCGGACGCGGTGCGGGCGAACGTGGTGCGCAAGTACCGCGCCCTGCACGGCGTGGAGCCGGCGGACGCGTCGCTGACGATGACGCTGTCGGAGTCGTACCTCGCCCGCGCCCCGCACGGCGGCACGAAGAAGGTGACGTTGCCGGGCGCGGGCGGCCCGATAGACGTGATCGGCACGCTCGCGCCCCTGACGCTGTCGGGGTCGCCGGAACTGATCCGGGTGGCGTACGAGTGCGGGCTGGGGGAGAAAAACTCGAGCGGAATGGGGATGCTGGAGGTGGACGCCCGTGCGTGATCTGCTCTTGCTAAACTTTGACGAACCGCTGGAGGTTGCGCGCCCGGGGAATGTGTTCGCACTCCTTGACGAGACCCCCGAGTTTTCCGTGTCAGCCGAGCTGGTGGTCGAACCACTCGCGCCACTATCAATCGTGACGCGGATGCCGGGGAAGTACTACCGGTCGGATGATACTCCGACACCTGCTATGCTTTACGGACTGCTCGAAAATGCGCTCGGCTGGCACGTCAGCATGGAACACCGCAAAAAGGTGATGGATGAATTGAAGCGGCGTTTACGTCTCGCGCCCGCCTCATCACAGTCGGGGTTCCAACCGCTGTTGCAACATCATGTGCGCTTCGGCTCCGTCGAAATCGCACGGGTCGCGCTACGCTTTAGCGATTACTGGGGACGACTTGCTCGCACTAAAGGCATGGAATCGGCAAATGGTAGTCGTGAATACAGTAGTGAACTAATACCGCTTAAAAACGAGATTGCTTTCTGTAAGACACTTCCGAAAGGGGTGGCAAAAACAACGGTGAACGACACAGGACGAAACGACGCGCAGGCAATATACGATTTTCAGCGCGGCGACACAATTTCAACCGTCGCCGTTAACCCATACCTGCCGCATTATTACCCATCACCCTCTATGCGCGAGTACGTCGAAACCGAGGCGAAAGCAGTGTTTGTCGTTGCCGTCGAAACGTCGGTACCGCTCGCGGCACTTCTTGCCGAGAGTGTACAGAACCCGGCCGCTCCGCTCTACCTCGGCAGTAGCGACGGTTGGGTGGAGGCGTCATGGATACAACACTAGTCGCTCTGTCTATTATTCCGCTTCACCCATTCTCGCGCTACGGGCTAGCCGTCGCCGTGAACCGCGAGGAGTACTGTGACAACCCGACCGAAGCAGGACTTCGCGCCGCGCTCGCCGGAGCTATCGAGGCAGGCTTGGAGCGTTTCCGTATGGAGACGAACGACAACCCGAAGTTGCAGGACGAAACTCGATTCTCCGTTGTCACTGCGGAACGCCTTCGAGAGGGCACGATTGGTGGTGCAAAAGAGGGCGTGTACCTCTACCCTCACGTGATAGCAAGTGACGGCAGTTCCAAAGAAACATTCAAAAACGCCGATGCTCTTGTTGACGAAATAAAAGCGGGCGGGGATTTACTACGCGGTGGCGTGGAACTCAAACGCTCTCTAAGTCCAGTCACCGGTGAATTTAACAATGGGCGCACTGGCGACAAGCAAAATCCTACCGGCACACTTCTAGAAAAAGCCTGCGCTACCATCGCTACACTGACGTCTGATAAACCTGCTGCGCTCGTCATCCGTGATGCTACCGACCTACGATACACAAGTGTTATTCCTGACTTACCACTAGCCGCTCTCTCGGATTTCGTGGTGGTGTTTCGCTACATGGTAAGCAGTCGCGGCGACTTCGGGATGACGGCTACTTATAACCCGGCAGACGACGCAAAAAAGAAGGCGGCACGCACCTACAAACGCCCTTTGATCTGTAGTGGTAACTACCCGAATGCTCCCCGTAATACGGAAGCGTTCGGTGCGGTCGGTGTACTGGCGGCTATTGGCGAATGGGCAAGCGTCGCCAAATCCGAAAATAGGAAACGTGCTCTGGCCGTTTTAGAATCGCTCACCGAATGCCCGCTGTATATCGTCAGCTACGACGGTATCAAAGTCGCGCTGTTTTCGCATCACGTCGTCGGACTGGCGCGCTCGGCCAAACTGCGGCAGATCGTTGATGACCTGTACTTCCGCTCTCGGTTCTACAAGGACGCGGAAGCACAGCTTATAGATCGTTCCGACAATGACTACCGGCTGTTCTTTTTGATGGCGGCGCGATTCCTACAAAGTTTCGACACGCCCTCGCTCCGCGACTTTCTGGCGTTTCGCACCGAATACGCCCCGTCATTACTCCCTCTCTGGAAGGCTTTCTTTATGGACAACAACAAAATACCCGAACCCGTGGTAGATGCCGCCCGCGTCCTCGGTCAGTGGATCAACACTGCGGCATATTTCGCGGCGAAGGAATCACACGGCGATGCTCCGGTCGAGGCGCGGATTCTGCGCCGGGACAAGGCGAAACTACTAGCCGAGTTCGAGAGCGCGGTGTTAAGCGCGAAAGACCCGACTGACATGCTGTGTCGTGTTTCCGTTCGCGCTGGACGCTTACTGGAGCGTGACGCGCCTCCCGAAGCGCAGGCGTTTTATGACGCTACCCTCACAGGGGGAATGCAATTCTTACCACAGGCGCAAAACATGCTGGTGGCGTATATGCGCCTGCAATCCGTTCGCACGAAGAAGGCGGAAGCCGACCCCCTCGAAGCCGACACGCCGCGATCAAGTGAAGACGATAATCCCGCTGTTAGCGCGACCGAACTACAAAGCACTTCTGGAAAGTAACTAATACACATTATGTCAACCATCAAAGGCATCCTTGTCACTGCAATCGCTCCGATGAGTGATCACATCGCGAACGGCGGCGAGAAGATTCTCGGCAACGCCTCGTCAATCAAACGCCGCCCCGATGGGCGCGTTTACATCTCTGGGCAGAAGCAACGCCATGCGCTGTTTTCCGCGATTGACGGGCTTAACGACAACCCCAATACCCGTGTTACCAACGGCGATGGCATCTCTGCGGAAGTCGAAACCGACCTCCGCGCCGACCTCGGCGGCTTCCTACATACCAGCCAAGAATCCTACAGCGGGCGGCGATCCGCCCCAGTCACCGCGACTCCAGCAGTAGCCCGTAACAACAGTGAGGTCGGGCGCGACCTGTTAATTCGTCTCAAAGTCACCCAAAACGCAGACAGTAAAGGACAGGCACTCGCGACCCGCGAGTTTTCGCAGGATGATCTGATGGTGATGAGTTTTCACATTGACGTGGGGGCAGTGTCGTTTCGCAAATACTACAAGTATGGTTCAGCTGGCAACGTTGCTGGAGTACATCTAGAAACCATGTACGCACGGTTTGCTAACGAAACCGAGCGGCGGCGGCGCATCCGGCTTGCCCTAGAAGCCACTTCCGCACTCACGGAATACGCAAACAACGCCCGCAATGCTACTTCCGCTGAGCCGCAAAAGGTTGTCATCGCGTTCGACACGCGCCTGTCTCGCAAAGCGTGCCGCTACTTCAAGCAGGATGTAGAGGAAACCGAGCAAAAAAACATGATCGCCGAGATTGAGGGGCGGGGAGGAACCGTCTTCTTCGGCGATGACACCTCTTCAAACGCGGACAGCGTGGCAATGGCGTATCAAAAGGCACTCGGTTTTTTGAGTGTTGCCGAACTGTTCGACCCCGCGCCAGACGCGCCGGTCACAACAACTGAAGCATTCGCGGCTGCTAGTAAATAATCGGACAACCATGTCTATACTCGCCAAGCCAAGCGGCATCACACTTGCCGACCACACACAGCACTTGCACGAGCAATCCAACGAATACTTCACCGCCCGCCCCAACGTAGCGGTGAAGTATCACAAACGTACGGGCGAAGATCTATTCGCCTTGCTTCAAAGCGCAATAGATTGGCACGATCAAGGGAAGAAACATCCCGCTTGGCAATCAGCATGTCTCAAGGATAACGCCGAATATATTCGTACGAAGGGAAAGAAAACGGGGGCGAACCTGCGGCAAACTGGGATTCGTCATGAGATGGATTCTCTCCGTCGTGCGCGGGACGCGGGGCGACAACTCGCGCCCAGCGTACATGTCGCGGTTGCGGCGCACCACAGTAAACTGAGCCACCGCCACGCCAATCGGTGGCAAACCGACGACGGCGGAAAATTCGCTACCCTTTGGGAAGGGTTGCTCACGCTAAACGGAACGATGGATTACGGAGCCTTTGATGAAGCCATCGCGGAGCGGTACCGTTTCAGCGGCATCCGATCCCTCCTTCAACTCTTCGATCATCGTGCTAGCGCAAAGGAAGCGAAGGCGACTCTACCAAAGTTCGACACGTTCTCATATACGTTTCCGAAGGCGTGGCAAAAGCGCGGCGTACAAATCACGGTCGCCGATTTGTATAAGGAGCCGGTCGGCATTCTTCGCGCCCCGACTGGCTCCGGGAAAACCGATGCCGCTCTCCTGTGGGCGAAACATCAGATCGAGCATGGACGTGCAGACCGCCTTGTGATCGCCATGCCGACGCGCTTCACCGCGTCCGCCCTAGCAATTGCGACCGCGCGGACCCTGAGCAGCACAGGGGTGTACCACTCCAGCGCGTGGATTCAGCGGGACGATAAGAGCGATTTTGCTCAGAAACAACACGAACTGGCGCGGCTACTCGAAACGCCTATCACGGTGACCACGATTGATCACCTGTGCATCTCGCTCACCGGACGGCGCGAGGACCACCATGCCATTTTTTGGGGGATGGCGAACGCCTGTGTCGTGATTGATGAATCCGATTTTTACGACGCCTTTACGCAGGCTAACATCGTTGTTCTGCTCCGTGCTCTTCGTCTGCTGGATGTCCCGGTGCTGATCATGAGTGCGACTATCCCTGATTCGTTTCGCCAACTCTACGCCCGTTCTGGCTATGCAATTGAAGCCATTGTCGAGGACACAGATAAGGCGGAGGACGTTCGGTGCCGAGTCATCCGGCATGAGTCGCGCGTTGAGAAGCCCGAAGACGTATCTGAACTGCTAGAGCAAGGTAAGAACCGCGAGCCTTTGATCATCTATGCCAACACCGTGGCGCGGGCGCAAGCATACTTTGCTTATCTGACCGACAACGGCTTCGAAGATGTCGTTCTGTACCACAGTCGCTTCACCGAGACCGACAAGAAACGCATTGAGGGCGAACTTCTGGCTATGCTAGGCAAGGAGGCGTGGGAGAGCGGGACGCAACACGGGATCGCCGTTCTCACTCAAATCGGTGAACTGTCGGTCAATATCAGTGCGGACCGTATGATCTCCGACCTCGCCCCGCTGGACCGGCTCGTTCAGCGCATCGGGCGGCTGTCTCGCTTCGCCGACAATGTCGGCGAAATCACCATCATCAACCCCTTAAGGAAGGGAGAACCCTACCCGGCCCCGTATGGGGAGTACCGCTCCGGGCGCGGATGGACAGCCGCCGATGCCCTCACACAAACTGACCTGGTATTCGAAGCAGGGGAATATACCCGTGAACAACTAGTCACTATGGTTGACGCCTTGTATCCCTCGGTAGCGGAAGACACCGAACGCGTCAAAATGAACCGCGTTAAGTTGGAAGAAAACTGCGTCAACAACTGGCTGATTGTTCCCATGCGTCAAATGGCGATAGATGCTGACGAGGACGAGGAATGGAGTTGCCGCGACATCGGACCACAGCGGACTATCTACGCTGAGTGGTCCGGAGACAGTATGGATGCCATTGACGCTAAAACACATTTTCCCTCATGGATGGCGTTTCGGGAGTACGCCCAGCCTCGTGCCATCAACATACCTGTTTACACTTTCAATGACGCTATGAAGAACAGTTGGTTAGAGGAGCAGACAATACTGATCGGCGACGACGAGGCGAAGCGTGAACTCGATGAAGAAAAGATCCACATTATCACGCAACACTACTACTCGGACAGGGGTGTTCAATTCCCCGGATTGGAGGACTAACCGATGTTGGACGACGAAACCGCCCCCGACGAAAAGTCGCCCGCCGACCTCCGCCTCGGTGGCACTGAACTCTTCTACTTCATCCTCTGCCAGCGCAAGCACTGGTGGTACGCCCACGGCCTCGATCAGGAGCACGCGGGCGGCACTTCGGCGTCCGACGGGCAGGAGAACGTCGCGCTCGGCACCCTGCTCCATGAGGAAACGTACACCCGCAAGTCGCATAAGGAGGTTCTGATTGATGATCTGCTCCGCATTGACTTCACCGATGACGGCGCGGTCCACGAGATCAAAAAGAGCCGGGGCGGGAGCCGCACCTATGCCGCGACCCGTATGCAGCTTCTCTACTACCTCTACTACCTGAAGCACGTCAAAGGCGTTGTCAAGGAGGGCGTAATTGACTACCCCGCGCAGAAGCGTCGCGAGGCGGTAACACTCACCCCGGACGATGAGCGGGAGATGGCGGAAACGCTGATCCAACTCGAACACGCCCGCGCCGCGCCGATCCCGCCCCCGGTGCCGGAGCCGATGGGCATCTGTAAAAAGTGCGCCTACAACGATCTGTGCTGGGGCTAGCCGAAGAGCCGGATTCGCCCGATTGGAAATCACCATGTCACGAAACTACTATGTGCTGTCGAACGGGCGTGTCCGGCGCGAGAAGAACACGGTCTATATCGAGAACGCGGAGGGCAAAAAAACGCCGCTCCCCATCGAGAACATTGAGACGATGTACCTGTACGGCGAGATTGACCTGAACACGCGCCTGCTCAACTTCCTCGCACAGAAGCGCATCACCCTGCACGTTTTCAACTACTACGGCTTCTATTCCGGCAGTTTCTACCCGCGCGACTACCTGCATAGCGGCTTCCTGCTCGTACGGCAAGCCGAGCACTACGGAACCGAGACCAAACGCGTCGCGCTGGCACAGGAGTTCGTTCGGGCGTCCGCGCACTCGCTCCTGCGCAACGTCCTGTACTACGAGCGGCGGCGCGGCAAGTCAGGCACGACCGACGTCGAGCCGCCCGGAGAAGTCGGCACGGACGCGGTGCCCATGTCGGCGATCCCGACCGACGCCGATGTCGAGGGTGCGGTGGACGCCGCGCTGTTCACCGATGCGGTCGAGGACGGCGACACGGACCCGTTCGCGCCGCCCGGCACCGATGACCCGGACACGCCCAGCGAGCCTGTAAACATCGGAGCGGATACCCTCGCCTTCGCGACCGACTCGGACACCGGCGACCCAGACGCGGGCGTGGAACTGGGGCGCGTGCGTCTGACTATTGAGAAGTTAGCGGACGCAATTGACCGGCAAACAACCGTCGCGTCACTGCTCGGTATTGAGGGGAAAATCCGGGAGCGGTACTACGCGGCGTGGGGGCACCTGCTGGTCGGCGACTGGGCGTTCACGCGCCGGGTGCGCCGCCCGCCCGACAACGAAATCAACTCGCTGATCTCGTTCGGCAACGGCTTCTTATACTCCGTCTGCCTCTCCGAGTTGTACCGCACGCAGCTAACGCCGACGATCTCGTTCCTGCACGAGCCGGGCGTACGCCGCTTCTCCCTCGCGCTGGATCTGTCGGAGATATTCAAGCCGCTGATCGTTGACCGGGCGATCTTCCGTCTGCTCAACACGGGCCAGCTGAAGCGAAGCCATTTCGACCGGGGGACAGATGGCTGTTTCCTGACGGACGACGGCAAGAAGCTGTTCCTGAACGAGATGGAGAAGCGGCTCGGCACGACGATCAAGCACCGCCGGCTGGGGCGTTCGGTAACGTACCGCCATCTGATCCGCCTCGATTGCTACAAGCTGATCCGCCACCTGACGGGTCTGGAAACCTTCAAAGCGTTCCGCGCCTGGTGGTAGTCAGGGCACGGGGGAAAGGACGATGAATTGCACGTCATATTGGTGTACGATGTAGGCGAGGATCGGGTCGGGAGGGTGTGCAATTACCTGCGCACGTACCTGACGCGGATACAGAACTCGGTGTTCGAGGGCGACATCACTGAGGCGCGGTTCGCCCGGCTCAAAGCGGGCCTCCTGAAGATCATCGTCGAGGAGAAGGACTCGGTGCTGTTTTGGGTGCTACGCGAGGCCCGGTTCGCGGATCGCCAGGTGATGGGGGTCGAGCGTTTCCCGATCACGAACTTCCTATAATCATGGTCGGACACAGACCAGGAGGGGGACAAACCCACGCGCGAAAAGTGGCGGGCCAGGCGTCGTCGGACCCCGGTAGTGCAACGCCACGAGTGAGGCCGACGACGATTTCGAGGCAAAATGCACGGAAACTCTCGCTGTCGAGCAGAGCACCGAGAAGAGAGGTACTATGGGTAGCGGTCGCGGAAGCAAAGGCGTCAAGATTCGGGCCTCTAATCGAACCAGTGTGGGATGGAAACTAGTGAACGAAGTGCTCGCTCTGTTCCAGTCAATGGAGCCTCTAATCGAACCAGTGTGGGATGGAAACGGTGGTGCCGGTGCTGGGGCGACCACGTTCACCTGCTGCCTCTAATCGAACCAGTGTGGGATGGAAACCCGCCAGCGCATGTGCCAGGCACACCCATTACAGGCGCCCTCTAATCGAACCAGTGTGGGATGGAAACCGCTTCCGTCCGGGCTTGACGGGTACGCGTTGACGCGCCCTCTAATCGAACCAGTGTGGGATGGAAACACTGTACCTTCCCCCGCGATCAGCTCCGAGAAACCACCCCTCTAATCGAACCAGTGTGGGATGGAAACTATTCTATGTCTGCGATATTGTTCATCTAGTCGGTAATCATCTAATCGAACCAGTGTGGGATGGAAACTGCCGTTTGGCGGGCGCATTACAGGCGACCGCTCGGACATGGCCTCTAATCGAACCAGTGTGGGATGGAAACCACCGCTCGCATATTTGGAAGTCGTTCATTATCCCCGCCCTCTAATCGAACCAGTGTGGGATGGAAACCCCTTCGGCTCGTCGCGGATCAGGTTCCAGATGAGCCCTCTAATCGAACCAGTGTGGGATGGAAACTTTTTCGTTATGGTTGGCATGCCGGCCTCCGTTGCGCCCTCTAATCGAACCAGTGTGGGATGGAAACATTGGACCACACCCTCCACCCCGGCATCAACAAGGGCACCTCTAATCGAACCAGTGTGGGATGGAAACTTCGCAGAGGACTCTCCCTAAACGGTGAAGGATTGCAACCTCTAATCGAACCAGTGTGGGATGGAAACAATCAGACAGATCACGGGACGGGGGTATTCTCGCACCCCTCTAATCGAACCAGTGTGGGATGGAAACGAGATTTACAGACATTGCGAGTGATGTTGGCATCGGGCCTCTAATCGAACCAGTGTGGGATGGAAACTTTTGAAAACGGACGTTCGGCATATCGGCCTGATGCTCCCTCTAATCGAACCAGTGTGGGATGGAAACATGTTCTTTGAGTCGTCGTCGGCAGTCCTTGACACCCTCTAATCGAACCAGTGTGGGATGGAAACTATGCCGCGTCATTGCAAGGTACGCCCGCGACCTCCCTCTAATCGAACCAGTGTGGGATGGAAACCCCAGCGTGCGCGTGACGTTCACCACCCACGCGGCGTTCGCGACCTCTAATCGAACCAGTGTGGGATGGAAACTGCCGCCGGCGATCACGGATATATCTATGCGCCCCCCTCTAATCGAACCAGTGTGGGATGGAAACTCGTCCCAAACCTTGATGAGCGGCAAGTTGTTATCAAGCCTCTAATCGAACCAGTGTGGGATGGAAACAAGGGCGGCAAACGCTACGTAATGGCTCCAGGCTACTACCTCTAATCGAACCAGTGTGGGATGGAAACCGCTTCAA
Organism: Armatimonadota bacterium; assembly: GCA_043754515.1. Classification (GTDB taxonomy): domain Bacteria; phylum Armatimonadota; class Armatimonadia; order Armatimonadales; family Armatimonadaceae; genus JACMIU01. The sequence goes on along the minus strand of JAYUUO010000061.1, from coordinate 3,911 downwards.
ACAAAACGTGCCTTGTCGAGTCCCGCAGTCCTCTAATCGAACCAGTGTGGGATGGAAACCTCCTTTTGCGTGCGCGTCGCTTCCTCGCCGTCTGGACCCTCTAATCGAACCAGTGTGGGATGGAAACAACTTGTTCACCGCCCGTTCCACACCTTGACGCTCTACCTCTAATCGAACCAGTGTGGGATGGAAACGATATGTACGGGTTATCGGACATGCAACCGGATAGGGCCTCTAATCGAACCAGTGTGGGATGGAAACTGCATCCTCTGCTATCGGCTCGGCGCAGACTCTATACCTCTAATCGAACCAGTGTGGGATGGAAACCGTAGCGCGGGAATAGTTCGGCGGGGCGTACCCCCTGCCTCTAATCGAACCAGTGTGGGATGGAAACCAATTATCGGGAGGCTGGACACGTTCACAGTCACGCCTCTAATCGAACCAGTGTGGGATGGAAACGGTCAATTGCCCAAACGTATTTCTGTGCCTTCCCCATCCTCTAATCGAACCAGTGTGGGATGGAAACCGCCGTGAGCAAGATACAGGAGCAACTAAAGCAGGCCTCTAATCGAACCAGTGTGGGATGGAAACCTCGTATGGACAGCCCAATGCAGTACGTGGAGACGGCCTCTAATCGAACCAGTGTGGGATGGAAACACGATTCGAATAACGCACTGTTCGGAGCACTTGGCCAACCTCTAATCGAACCAGTGTGGGATGGAAACCAGTGATCAGACCACCAACACCGCCCGTGCCGGTGTCCATGTCCCCGCCCTCTAATCGAACCAGTGTGGGATGGAAACCGTGGAGACGATCTTTGCGTCGCCGGTTGCCGGGTTACCTCTAATCGAACCAGTGTGGGATGGAAACCCGGGTTTCCCGATTCGGGCTACGTGCCGGATTACGGGCCTCTAATCGAACCAGTGTGGGATGGAAACTGCCGTCGAAGCAACCGAGGAGGCCGCTTTTGCTGACCATGCCTCTAATCGAACCAGTGTGGGATGGAAACACTTTCGCTAGCCCCGACCCCGTGGACGCGCAGATTGCCTCTAATCGAACCAGTGTGGGATGGAAACGCATCTCGCCTAGCGCGTCCAGCGCGAACGTGAAGGCCTCTAATCGAACCAGTGTGGGATGGAAACCGAGATTCGGGCGCGGACTAGGCGGGCGCACTCGGACACCTCTAATCGAACCAGTGTGGGATGGAAACAGTCACTTCGCGCACTGAAAGCCGGTATCGAACTTCCTCTAATCGAACCAGTGTGGGATGGAAACTGGGTCTTGCGCACCGGCCTCGCCTATATCGGGCGCCTCTAATCGAACCAGTGTGGGATGGAAACTCCCTCGGAAAACCTGCAATCCGCGAAACAGTCAGACTACTCTAATCGAACCAGTGTGGGATGGAAACGAACTTGAAAAACTTGTCGCGGGTATCGGGTATCCCAACTCTAATCGAACCAGTGTGGGATGGAAACCATCCATACAGAAATCCCCCTTCTAGCACGTTTTCTTCTCTAATCGAACCAGTGTGGGATGGAAACGGAGCAAAAACCGGCGGGCCCAGAGAAATCGCCCCAACCTCTAATCGAACCAGTGTGGGATGGAAACAGGTGCCATTATCGCAGGTGAGTAAAAACGGGTCGGCCCTCTAATCGAACCAGTGTGGGATGGAAACGGTATCTGACCCAGGGGATGTACACACGTTCGCCATGCCTCTAATCGAACCAGTGTGGGATGGAAACCTTTGATCTGAGGAAACAGGCTGAAGAGTTGCAGGCCTCTAATCGAACCAGTGTGGGATGGAAACGCGTCTCGCCTAGCGCGTCCAGCGCGAACGTGAAGCCTCTAATCGAACCAGTGTGGGATGGAAACGTCACCTCGATTGACAACATCATGACGGAGAACGCGCCTCTAATCGAACCAGTGTGGGATGGAAACCCTTGTGGCCGGTGATGTGATGCAAAGGGATAACCCCCTCTAATCGAACCAGTGTGGGATGGAAACTCCGGCAGGAACCGCAGTAGCCCCGTTGCAGACGCGTCCTCTAATCGAACCAGTGTGGGATGGAAACAATGCTCTCCGAGCGTGCGTCACTCGCGCAAAGCATGCCTCTAATCGAACCAGTGTGGGATGGAAACGATTCGATAGAGACCAGCAGATACTAGAGAATAAACCTCTAATCGAACCAGTGTGGGATGGAAACTGTAGCCCGACCCCACGCAAATAATAGCCGTCACCCTCTAATCGAACCAGTGTGGGATGGAAACTCTATTTGACTCTTCGTGCCGAAATGCTCCATAAGACACCTCTAATCGAACCAGTGTGGGATGGAAACTGTAGTTACCGATAACATTGCCTGTCAAATCTATTAATCCTCTAATCGAACCAGTGTGGGATGGAAACATCTTTCGCGGGCTAAGGATGCGGCAGTGGATCAGACCTCTAATCGAACCAGTGTGGGATGGAAACCCTCGAATCCTGCTGATACGACCGCGCCGACACTCGCACCTCTAATCGAACCAGTGTGGGATGGAAACCATGTTGATTATCATTTCCTGCATCAATCAGTCCCTCCCTCTAATCGAACCAGTGTGGGATGGAAACACCCGAGAGCCGCGTAGCCGTTTGCCGCCCCTTTGTTCATACCTCTAATCGAACCAGTGTGGGATGGAAACACCAAAGATTCCCCCCACTTTGCCTCACTTGACGCTTCCTCTAATCGAACCAGTGTGGGATGGAAACCGTAGGAATAGGTGGTCATACGCGCGATTTCCGCACTCCTCTAATCGAACCAGTGTGGGATGGAAACTGTCCACCGAACGCGGCACACATTGCCCTCTAGCCCGTCCTCTAATCGAACCAGTGTGGGATGGAAACTTCATACCGGGACGGTTTCCCGTGAACGGCAAAGGGACCTCTAATCGAACCAGTGTGGGATGGAAACGCACCGTCGCGGGCGAAACCGATCCATCCGACTGGGCGAGCGCCTCTAATCGAACCAGTGTGGGATGGAAACCCCAGCACAGTGTAAAAGAACGCGGTCGGACAAACACCCTCTAATCGAACCAGTGTGGGATGGAAACACGACCACTATTACAGTAGACTGCACCGCATCTGCGTCCTCTAATCGAACCAGTGTGGGATGGAAACGCCGCATGGGAGACTAGAACAGCGATCCTGTATAAGGCCTCTAATCGAACCAGTGTGGGATGGAAACGAGTTTCTAGAGCCGAAAATACCACTCGATGTCGCCTCCTCTAATCGAACCAGTGTGGGATGGAAACCTGGTAAATGTTGCAACTGGGCATGTGCAATAGTAAGTACTTGAACGAAATTATACAGATGCCTGATCGCGCTGAGTGAACTCCCCGAGGGATGGAACGGCGAAGGCTTCGCGAAGCCCATGCTCGATGCCATTACGCGGGCGATCCGATGGGAGATGAAATTATTCAAGACGGCGGCGAGCGATGGTGTCTCCTTACCTACGCCGCACGTATCGGCGAGCGCACAGGGGGAGGTCGTTCTGGAGTGGTGGAGAGGGGAACGCAAGATCACCGTATACATCGCTCCCGATGGCGACGTCGAATACATCCGTATCTGGGGCGCGGACATCGAGAACGACATGACCAATAGCACGGCAAACACCGGTGTCGAAGGGTTGCAACTGATGCGTTGGCTACAAGGGATCTGAGGAAAGGCCGCGACAATACATACCATAAACGTGACTTCTCCTGATCCCGTGCCTCGCGATACCGTTGCCGATGTCGAACTCTTGTACAGACGCGTGCCTGACCGCGCGGAAAACTTCCCTATTGACGCGCCATCGGGGATCAGGCGTTTGAGTAGCACGGCATTCTCGGACCGTTATTTCCATCCCTCCGTTGACCGCGCTGATCTGTGTGAACATAAAC